>CAZRKA010000044.1:0-21442 GCA_964600345.1 uncultured Chitinophaga sp.
AAAAGCAAGTATTTTGCATTCAGACGAGGCGAATTCCGCAGGACATATCAGGAGGAGATACGTTCAAGGAATTCAACAAAGTATGAATGCAAAAGACGAAGTTCTTATTAATTAAAATCATATACTATTGACTAAAAGGTTATTTTTGAGACCAGTTCTAGTTGTTTATTAGAAATTGTCTTTTGTGTGCAGTTTTATTTAAAACGCAATGTCTCTTCGTAACTCACCGGTATTTTAAAAACCTCATCAGCAACTTTAACCCGACAGTATCCTTCAAATCTCAGTGGTATTTCCTTTTCATCACTAAGTGCCTGCCCTATTAATCCGGACAAACCTTTGCTCATTCCGAACTTAAGCATGTCGAACTCGAACTGAAAAGGTACTTCAAAATCTTTTACAGCTTGTATATGAGACAGCCCTGTTTGTGAAACACTAGCTACATGTATATCTTCCGAATATACTTTAATCTGGGTATTGATGAGCTGTGCCTCCATTTTATTCGGATTGTGAAAGATAAGAATTGAGGCAGCAATAGCTTTTTCTTCTTTAATCTCCAATAGTTCAATTGATTTAATCCCAATAAATTCAGGAGCTGTGATAGTATTTTTCTTTATAAAATACCAGATAATGCCTGTGGCAATGATGATTAAGATTACTGCAGGCAGTATTATTCTTTTCATCTCAGATCTGTTAAGAGATTACATGCTACAGGTCTTACAGCAGTTAGTCCCTCGGCATGCCGGCAGTTTATATATCTGGCGAGCTGTACACTCCTTCCTTCGATATTTTTCATGAATTCGGGCGTTGAAATCGGCGTTACTGGTTCGCTTGAATCCGGATCAAAAAACTGTGATGAAAATGACATTAAGCAATTCATCCGTTTCTCCCATTCTTCACTGACATCAATAATGAGATCCGGCTCGGTGAAATAATCCTGGATATAGGCGTACATCTGGGCAGGACGCCATGCTTGCTGTGCTGTTTCGTTATCCTGTGTAACTACTTTTATAAGGCCAGACAGGAAAGCAGCTCTTTTAACCATTTTGTGGGCGATGCCGTGATCCGGATGACGGTCTTTCTCAGCATTTAAAAGTATAATATCCGGTCTGTATTTTCTGATGACCTGAACAATTTTCAGTAAATCAGTTTCATTTTCTTCCAGAAAACCATCCCGCATTCCGAGATTTTCCCTCACATCCAGTTCTAATATTTCTGTAGCTCTTGCGGCTTCTTTTTTTCTGATTTCTGCATTCCCCCTTGTACCGAGTTCGCCGGCGGTAAGATCTATTATTCCCGTAGTTTTTCCCGCCTTTTTATGTTTAATCATGATACCCGAAGCCGATATCTCGACATCATCGGGATGTGCCGCAAAGGCAAGAATATTAATCTTTGGGTGCATTCTCTATTTCTAGCGATTTGATAATTTCTTCAATCTGGTAATCAATAACAGGATCATAGGTTACTTTCATGTCCGCATTATACGTTTTAGCCATTGCCTGCCAGAATATTGTTTCAAAAGTACCACCGTAGTTTTTCATGATATCGAAGGTAGTTTTACCTGTTTCGCGGTGTATCAGTTTAAGAAGTATTTTTCCTTCTTCCACATACATATTCTTCAGATCGTCCATAAACTGCTGTTTAATGGCTTTCTCGCATTCCTTAATGTATTTCTTTTTGGCTTTCTCGCTGGTAAGCAGATTCAGGTTGTCTTCCATCATCTGCAGTCTGAAGGCTGCCAGCTTGGCGTAAGGCAATGCTTTCTTAACCCAGCGGTGCAATTTGATAAATGCTTCCTTTTCTTCCTGAGTTTTGCTGCTACCTGCAGTGAACTTGAACTTATTCAAGAGATAAACAGGGACAGTATCGGTACCCTCTATCTCGTATCCTATCTTGACAACATAGCGGTTTCTCTTAAGAACAGTATCGCCTGAGGTCGAATCGGCTGCCTGTGCCTTGAGCAAACCTGCAGCAAGTATAAATACGAGTGTAAGGATTAACTGTTTCATACAGTAGGTTCTTCAAGTGCCGTGCCAATCTCTTCGGGCTGATTCAATGGCAGTTTTCGTCTGCGCGAATAAACAATCAATACAATACCCAGCAATACAAGTCCGGTGGATATTATTTCAGCCTGGGTAACTTTCATTCCCAGAAAATCCATAATGGTATTAACTCTGATCTTCTCTATCATGAATCGCTCAAGACCATTCATAACCAGGTATATTCCGAACAATGTACCGGCGTATTTCAGTCTTTTGCGCAATGACCAAAGTATAAAGAACAGGGTGATGGCCATAATGGTTTCATAAAACGGAGTCGGATAAACAGGCGGATCGAGGTGCATACAATGCTGAACTTCGTTGCATCCCGGAATCGGAACCCCAATGCTGTTGACGTTGTGAGGGTAATCGTATTTCCACATCCAGTCAGGAAGAAACGACATCCAGCCCGGTTTATCAGCAGTATTGACTATACCCCAGTCACCATCACCGCTTACATGACAGCCAATACGCCCGGTACCATAAGAAAGCATCATGGCCGGTCCGCCAACGTCCAGCATGTGTAAAAACGGAATTCCTCTTTTCCTTGCTATATAAAGTACAGAGACCCCTCCTACTATCAGACCACCGTAAAACGTCAAACCGCTGAATGAAAGTATTGACCCCATGGGATCGGCATTGAATTCAGAGAGGTTTTCAAGTATATGGAAAAATTTGGCACCCAGTATACCACCTACAAATGCTGCCAGTGTTATTTCTCCCATGTAATACGACGGGTCAATCTGTTTGCTTCTCTCTTCAGGTACCTCAAGTCGCTGCTTCTTGTCCTGATAATAATTAAATCCTAAAAAGGCTGCAGCTGTTATCAATCCGTAGAAAAAATTACCCTGTCCGGAGAGGAGGTAAGATTGCGGATCTCCATTGGAAACACTGAAATCTAGTAAAAGCGGCAGTATCTTGAAACCCATGATGAAACCCGTAATCCCGGATGTGACATAATCGCCTTTGGACAACGGCATTCCAACCTTGTATTTCACTACCTTGCCTTTTCCCAGTACCCCTTCCCTGAATTTCCTTTTCAGTTCTTTTTGCATCACCAGACCCGCGAGCAAAAAAGATA
The DNA here is from genome assembly GCA_964600345.1 of uncultured Chitinophaga sp. Lineage (GTDB taxonomy): Bacteria > Bacteroidota > Bacteroidia > NS11-12g > UBA955 > JABMMZ01. The sequence continues at coordinate 3,118 of CAZRKA010000044.1, forward strand.
CGGCTACAAAAAAACCAAAAGAATTGATGATTTTAAGAAATTCAAGTTCTACTCCGAACCAGTCTCTGAATATGTAATAAAAATTAGGATACATGTTGTAATATTGGATTGGAATACACGATTTCGGCAATGACATTGCCATCCTTACTTATTCCGTTAAGTTCTGCTTTGCAGATTTCGTTTACCATCAGCGGATCGTAATCGGCTTCAACCCGGATATAATTTTCAGTGAAACCAAACATTTTACCTGATTTCTCTTCATTTTCAAACAAAACCATTGCTTCAGTTTCCAGAAAAGACCTGTAAAATGCCTGCTTTTTCTTTTCGCTGAGTATGCGGAGCATTTCGGTACGTTCGTTGCGTTTATACTGATGAACCTTGCCTTTCAGCTTAACTGCCGTGGTACTGCTTCTCTCTGAATAAGGAAAAACGTGCAGGTAAGTAATGTCTAGTTCGTTAAGAAAGCGGTATGTTTCCATAAATTCCTCGTCGGTTTCGCCTGGAAATCCGCAAATCACATCGACACCGATTGAACAATGAGGAATCAGTTTTCTGATCAATGCCACTTTTTCAGCGTACAAATCACTGAGGTATTTACGCCTCATACTTTTTAAAATGGTATCAGATCCGCTTTGCAAAGGGATATGGAAATGAGGCATGATCTTTTTGGAATCAGCCACAAGTTTAATTATTCTGTCTTCCAGCAGATTTGGCTCAATCGAAGATATCCGATATCTTGAAATACCCTCTATCTTTTCCAGTTCACATAGTAAATCGTAAAAGGACTCGCCGTTCTGAACGCCAAAATCTCCGAGATTAACGCCTGTCAGTACAACTTCTCTTACCTCCGTCGATGCCAGTTCCTCAGCCATCTTAATCGTATCTGCAATACTGTGACTTCGACTTCGGCCCCTGGCCAGAGGTATGGTGCAAAATGAACAGAAATAATCGCAACCGTCCTGCACCTTCATAAAGGATCTGGTGCGGTCGCCATAAGAAAAACCCGGAACAAATACATTCGTTTCCTTGATATTACCGTTGTGAATAACCGTTTTATCGTTTTTCTGATAAGATTCAGTCAGATGATTGATGAGATTGAATTTTTCGGCAGCACCCAGTACCAGATCTACTCCCGGAATCCCGGCTATCTCTTCAGGTTTGAGCTGGGCATAACATCCAATAATTACGATAAATGCATTGGGATTATACCTTAAAGCCTCTTTAACCACTTTTTTGCATTTGCGGTCGGCATGGTCTGTAACCGAACAGGTATTGATCACATACATGTCGGCGGCATCGGTAAATTCTTTCTTAATCAAACCCTGTTCTTCGAGTTGTCTGGATATAGCAGATGTTTCCGAAAAATTGAGTTTGCAACCAAGCGTATAGAATGCTACCGATTTTTGCATTAAGTGTGCAAAAATAGCAAATTTGGGCTTAAGAAAAGCACACTTGCAGGAATTAAAACCACCTGAATAAAGAAACAATTACGGAGAAAAAGTCTTGTCAGGGCAAAAAACCATGTCTCAGACAAAAACAGAGGCCGCAAGCTGGAAAGCTTTGTTAAAGGCTTCGCGGTCGAGGCCACTTTTTTCTCTGATGGATTCGAGATAAGCCAGCAGCGATTCGGTAGGCAAATTGCCGGTTAATTTATCGTGAGCGAAAGGACAGCCGCCGAAACCTCTGATAGCGGCATCAAATTTACGGCAATCGTTTTCAAAGGCTGCCGAAATATTGCTGAGGTAATTATCCGGGCGCGTGTGAAAATGTGCACCGAATTCGATGTCCTTAAATCGTGTGCTGCAGTAATTGAAAATTGAGGCAATATCCTCCGGAATGGCTGCCCCGATGGTGTCCGAAAGGTTGATGTATTTAACACCGATGTCAGCTATCTTTTCGCACCATTCGGTGGTAATCTCAGGCGACCATTCGTCGTTGTACGGATTGCCAAAACCCATGGAAATATATACCAGCAATTCTTTACCCGAATCATCGGCAATAGACTTTATGTTCTGAAGTCTGACCTTTGCTTCTTCTATGGTCTGGCGGGTGTTTCTGAGCTGAAATGTTTCAGAAATACTGAAGGGAAAACCAATCATTGAAATCTGGGCGAATTCTGCTGCACTTTCTGCCCCTCTTTCATTGGCTACTATGCAAAGCAATTTGCTTTTGGTATCAAGATAATTGATGCCGTTAAGCACTTCGGCAGTATCCGCCAGTTGGGGAACAGCTCTTGCAGAAACAAAACTGCCGCAGTCGATGGTGTCGAAACCCACATTAAGCAGCGAATTGATATATTCAATTTTCTTTGCCGTAGGAATGGGATTATGAAATCCCTGCATGGCGTCCCGCGGACATTCTACCAGTTTTACAGACATAAGGGATAAAGTTATTTACTGCTGTCGGGCAATATTTCTGATTTGAAAAATTTAAATAATTCCTCTTCGGTCATACCGGCTGTCAGCGACCACATTTTAACTTCTTCAATACGGGCGTGTTCCGGATAAGCCGCAATAAACATATCGTATAATCTTTTGGCATTTGCCGGATCGGGCACAGTTGCAAAAGCAGTACCACCTCTTATTAATGCCTCCGGTGCATAAGAATTACCTTTATATTCAGTTGCAATGCGCTCGTATAATCTGGCGCCTTTAACCACCTTATTCGACCTTATACAGATTTGCGCTGCCTTGAAAAGGTAATTGACACTTGAATCGTGTTCGGGTTGAGCATCCGCAAAACGGATATAAGAATTAATCATACTGTCGCTTCCCGACAGATTCTTGTTTTGCTCGAGCTGAGCGATGTCTTTCACCGAAATATCCGAAGAATTACCGGAGCATGATGTGAGTAATACAACAATTATTAAGGAAACCGAAAATTTCATAACGCAAAAATAAGGATGTTTAATCCGCTTTAAAAATGTAATTCAGGCTTTTCAGTATTTCAGACTGTCTTTTCAGCTCCGCTGTTTGCCATCAGAAATGCTTTGATAAAATCGTCAATATCGCCGTCCATAACCGCCTGGATATTGCTGGTTTCGTGACCGGTTCTCACATCTTTCACCAGTTTGTAAGGATGAAAAACATAATTGCGGATCTGTGATCCCCATTCTATCTTCATCTTGCTGGCTTCGATGGCATCTCTTGCTTCATTCTGTTTGCGCAGTTCCAGTTCGTACAGCTGAGATTTGAGCATCTGCATGGCAAGTTCTCTGTTTTCTCCCTGCGAACGCGCTTTCTGACAGACCACAACAATTCCGGTTGGTTTGTGGGTAAGCTGTACCTTGGTTTCAACCTTGTTGACGTTCTGTCCGCCGGCACCTCCGCTTCGGCTGGTTTGCAACTCTATATCTGCCGGATTAACTTCAATTATAATATCGTCGTCAACCATAGGATAAGCGTATACTGATGCAAAAGAAGTATGACGACGGGCATTGCTGTCGAATGGCGAAATCCTCACCATACGGTGCACACCGCTTTCACCTTTGAGATAGCCGTAAGGGAAATTGCCTTCAAACTCGAGTGTGATGGATTTGATACCGGCAACATCACCGTCCTGACGGTCTATCTCGGTAATCTTATAACCGTTTTTCTCACCCCACATGATATACATACGAGAGAGCATTTCCGCCCAGTCGCAGCTTTCTGTACCTCCTGCTCCGCTGTTGATGGTAAGAATGGCTCCTAGCCTGTCTTCCTCACTGCGCAGCATGTTTTTCATTTCAAGATCTTCGGTCATAAGCAGACATTGCCTGTAAGCAGCATCTACCTCATCTTCCGCCGCTTCACCGGCATCCTGAAATTCTTTCAGTATTTCCAGATCAGACAATGCATTTTCGCATTTCTTAAACGCATCTGTCCAGAATTTCTTTTCTTTTATTTTTTTGAGATGTTTCTCTGCTTTTACCGGATTATCCCAGAAATCGGGAGCCAGTGTTTGCGATTCTTCGTCGGCTATCAGTGCCAGTTTCTGAGTGACGTCAAAGATACCTCCCCAAAGCCTCGACGCGGCCTCTTAAATCCTTCAATTGGTCGTTATTCATGGCGCGAAGGTAAGAAAATAAATTGAAGATCTGAACCCTGTAATTCTGAATCACCCACACGTATTATCTCAGATAATAAAGTATTGCTTAATCAATAATACCTCTCAGCATATCAAAGGCCATATTGGCCGAACGACCTATCACTATGCTGCGGTCGCCGGTAAAATGAAATTTCTTCACCACCGTTTTTTCAGAAGAACACACACCGATAACAACAGTGCCTACGGGTTTGTCTTCGCTTCCGCCACCCGGGCCTGCAATTCCCGATACCGCAATCGCATAATCAGTCTGCAGTCTTTCCCTAACCCCGCTTACCATCTGGGTTACGACCTGTTCGCTGACGGCACCAACCGTTTCAAACAAGGTAGACTCAACGCCAAGCTGGTGGTGTTTTACTGAATTGCTGTAACTGACGACAGAACCAACAAATACTCTCGAAGCTCCCGGTATCATGGTTAACTGATGAGAGAGAAAACCACCGGTACAACTTTCGGCCAGGCTAAGGGTTTTACCTTTGCTGTTCAACAAATTGAAAATATGTTCGGCCATGCTGATGTCCTTATCGGTTACAAATGCAGCTCCTACCCTTTCAATTATACGCTTTGCAAATCCATCTATTTCTTTATGGATGTCCCCGGCACTTCCTGTTAACCTCAGTCTTACCACGTTTAATCCCGGCAGATATGCGAGTTTGATATAGTGGGGTAAACTGTCTTCTATATCCGAAATATTTTTAGCCAGAATAGATTCGGGAATATTGAAAGTAACAATTGTTTTGTGATAAAGCGGTGCTTCATTAAACCTTTTGATGATTTCCGGTATCGCTTTAAACTCAAAAATATTCTTCATTTCGTAAGGCACACCCGGCAAACTTATCACCACCTTATCTCCAACATCGAACCACATACCAGGCGCAGTGCCCCACTCATTGTAAAGAGTTTTGCAATCAGAAGGCAGTTCTGCCTGCATGCGGTTTACTTCCATAAGTTCTCTGCCTCTGTTTCTGAAAAATATCTCAAGCTGATCAATCACTTTACTGTCTGTTCGCCAGCCCATTTTAAAATAATCAGCAAGCGTGCGTTTGGTGATATCGTCTTTTGTCGGACCCAGGCCACCGGTAATGATAATCAGTTCAGATCTGCCGAGACAGGTATCGAGCATATCGCGGATTTCCTTTTCATCGTCGCTGATGGAGTTAATTCTCTTGATCCGAATATTGTGTTTGTTGAGTACCTGACCAAGCCAGGCGCTGTTGGTATCAACAACCTGACCAATCAGCAATTCGTCTCCGATGGTTATTATTTCGGCTTGCATTTCTGAACTGCAAATATGAAAAACACTGTCTGTTTAACAGCTTATAAGTTTTCAACAAAAAGAAAGCAGCTTGAGAAACATTCACTCAATTAAATACATTGAAATAATTTCGACTTAAACTATCTGATTTTAAGTCATGTGTTTTGTTCAAGTTTTGTTTGCATATACATATAATGTTCCTATTTTTGAAAACTAAATCATATTCCTATTTCTGCATTGAATAACATTTAAATTAATATTAGTAAACTATAAAACACAATTACAAAGAGATAAAATGCTTTTCAATTCCATAGACTTTGCTATTTTCTTACCACTTGTTTTCTTTCTTTACTGGTTTGTTTGCCGGCACAATTTAAAACTTCAGAATTTCCTCATTGTTGTAGCCAGTTATTTCTTTTACGGTTACTGGGACTGGCGTTTTCTTTCGCTTGTCATGTTCAGCAGCGTGGTCGATTATCTTGTCGGCCTTGGTCTTTTGAATCAGGAAAATCCGTTGAAGCGAAAATTGCTTTTGTGGACCAGTATCATCGTCAACCTTGGTTTCCTGGGTTTTTTCAAATACTACAATTTTTTTCTTGACAATTTTGTTACAGCATTCAGGTTCTTTGGTCACGAGATCAGTGCAGGTTCTCTGAATATCATTTTACCTGTAGGCATCAGCTTTTACACATTTCAGACTATGAGTTATTCGATTGATGTTTACAGAAAAGAACTTGCCCCTACAAAAGACTTCATAGCATTTTCAGCCTTTGTCACTTTTTTTCCTCAACTGGTTGCAGGTCCGATAGAAAGAGCAACAAATCTGTTGCCTCAGTTTTATAAGAAAAGAGAATTCGACTATTCGAAAGCGGTAGACGGCATGCGTCAGATTTTGTGGGGGCTTTTTAAAAAGATAGTAATAGCAGACAATTGTGCCGAAAATGCAAATATTATCTTTGCCAATTACGCCGATGCTTCAGGAAGTACCCTTTTGATTGGAGCTATATTCTTTGCATTTCAGATTTATGGTGATTTTTCGGGCTATTCAGATATTGCAATAGGAACTTCAAGGTTATTCGGTTTTAACCTGATGAAGAATTTTTCCTTCCCGTATTTTTCGAGAGACATTGCTGAATTCTGGCGACGCTGGCACATATCCTTATCTACCTGGTTCAGAGATTATCTGTATATACCTCTTGGAGGAAGCAGGGTATCAAAATGGGGAAAGGTAAGAAACACACTGATTATATTTATTGTGAGTGGATTCTGGCATGGGGCCAACTGGACTTTCATTGTTTGGGGCGCCCTTAATGCCTTATATATCATGCCCTCGATACTCAAAAACACCAACCGGAACAATATTGGCATAGTGGCAGCAGACAGTATCTTTCCTACACTGAAGGAATTCTTTCAGATATTACTGACATTTACACTGACTATCATAGCATGGATATTCTTCAGAGCTGAGAATATAGGAACTGCGTTTGCTTATATAGGCGGAATATGCGATGTCTCTTTGTTTTCGGTACCCGAAGTATTTCCAAAAGTGCTGCTCTTACTGATTGCCTCTTTCATGTTAGTGGAATGGAACGGCCGGCGCGGCGAATATGCCATTGAACACCTGGGACAGAACTGGAAAAGAGTTTTTAGATACTCGTTCTATTACCTCTTAATTATAGCCATATTCTGGTTCTGTGGCAAAGAACAACAATTCATTTACTTTCAATTTTAAAACAGCTTATGAAAGATTTTTTATTTAAAGTGACCGGATTCTTTGTTGGCATTTTAGCTTTATACTATACAGCTGTATTTATAAATTCGATCCGGATAGAGCCAGGCAACGATTACATGGCTGCTATTATTGACAAACATGAAAGAGTCAACAGCATCAAATCTCCCCGCCTGATATTTGCAGGCGGATCAAATCTGGCATTCGGTATAAACAGCGAAAAGATTCAGTCAGAAACAGGTCTGCCGGTAGTCAACATGGGTTTACACGCCGGACTTGGACTTGAATTTATACTGGAAGAGTTAAAAAGATCTGTCAGACAGGGAGACATCGTTTATTTATCGCCTGAATATTATCTCGATCTAAAAGGTGATTTCAAACTCAAGCGATATACAGGTCAGTTTTTTCCGGAAGCAAATTCATACTATCAAAGCAATCCCTTAAAAGACGGAATGCAGGAGATAAAAATTCACATTGAAAAGACAAGAAATGAAATTAAAGCCTTCAGATTCAATAATCCTGCGACAGATAAAAACGCTAAGAATGAGATCTCAGTATACAGCAGGAAAGCCTTCAACAAATACGGTGATGTCGTTGCTCATTTAGGACAAGCCAAACCGGAAATTATTAATGACAGAACGGCTTTGCAATACCGCTATTGGGAAGGAATAAAGGTACTCAACGAATTCAATGATTTTGCCAAAGCAAATAAGGTTAAGGTCTTCTTTGTTTATCCTAATTACCCTCAATCAGAATACGAAAAAAACAAAAAAGCAATTAAGGGACTGGCGGCAGACCTGGCAAAAGACCTGACAATTGAAATTATCAACCGTCCTGAAGATTTTCTTTACGACGACACACTTTTCTTTGACACTATTTACCATCTTTCCAAAGAAGGCAGAGAGAAAAGAACTGAAGCAATGCTTCGCTTAATGAAGTTATAAATCCTTTAACACAACAATGCAGGCCGTGTATTGATTGAAATCGGATTATATATTTATACAAAACCGCCTGTCTGTAAAGCATTTAAATATAATCTACACAGTTTGAATCAAGAATTGTAAAGCGTGAAACCGGATTATCCGGATTCATTCCTGAGCACTTTTATAATTTTTGTCTAAAAGTTTTAAATAATCAAATAACAATTCATTAATTTGCATGGAGTCAGGAAAATCAGTGTGCAGAATAACGTTAATTAACAGGTTTGAAAATCAATTAAAAACAGCAATATATGTCAGGAGTTTGTACTTATTTAAATTTTAACAGAAACACAGAGGCGGCTTTTCTTTTTTATCAGTCGGTATTCGGAGGTGAATTTCAGGGTGGTATTGCGCGCTTAAGTGATGCACCTCCTATGGAAGGCGTTCCTCCCCTTGCCGAAGCGGATAAAAATCTGATCATGCATGTGCGTTTGCCGATACTGGGCAATCACAGTCTGATGGGAACAGATGCGCCGGAATCCATGGGATTCAACCTGCAAGTCGGAAACAACATACATATTCATCTTGAACTTGATACCCGCGAAGAAGCCAGAAAATATTTCGAAGCACTGTCGGCCGGCGGCAAAGTAACACAGCAGTTACAGGACATGTTCTGGGGAGCCTATTACGGTTCGTGCACGGATAAGTTCGGTATTCAATGGATGTTCAATTGCCCTGATAAAAAATAATCCCTTAGCAAAATGGAAGCAAATAAAACCCAAATCAGTGTCAGTGCCGAAATAAATTGTCCTGTCAGCAAAGTATGGCAGGCGTGGAACAGTCCGGAGCATATTACGCAATGGAATGCTGCCACACCCGACTGGCATTGCCCCAAGGCCGATGTCGACCTCAGGGTGGATGGCAGGTTCAGTTCCATCATGGCTGCCAGAGACGGCAGTTTCGAATTTGATTTCAACGGTGTATATACTGAGGTGACTGAACACGCCAGCATACGATATGAAATGCCTGACGGCAGAAAAGTACATGTAAAGTTTGAAGACCTCGGCGGAAAAACACTGCTTACAGAAACCTTCGACCCTGAAAGCATGAACCCGCACGAGATGCAGCAGGCCGGATGGCAATCCATACTGGATAATTTCAAAAAGCATGTGGAGTCTTTGCCTTAAACTTAAATACCAGAAATGAAAAAAGCAATATATCCCTGTCTCTGGTTCGATAATCAGGCAAAGGAAGCTGCAGAATTCTATTGCGGTATCTTTCCGGATTCGCGCATCAGTCACGAGAGTCCGATAGTTGTCCGTTTTGAACTTAACGGCAATCAGTATATGGCTCTTAACGGAGGCCCTAAGTTTAAGTTCAACGAATCTGTTTCATTTGTCATTGAATGCGACACTCAGGAAGAGATAGACCACTACTGGTATAAGCTATGCGAAGGCGGTGAAGAGAGCATGTGCGGCTGGCTCAAAGACCGCTATGGGGTTTCGTGGCAGGTAGTTCCATCGATGATAGGACAACTGATGGGTGATCCTGAAAAAGGGCAGAAAGTAATTGAAGCCTTTCTGAAAATGCGCAAGTTCGATATCCAGACACTTCTGGATGTTTAATAGTTAAGCTCAATAAATCAAAAAAGACCCCGGAGGATCTTCTTTGATTGCGGCTGAATTAATCAGACCAACTATGAATTCAAAAGCCATACGGCTTTCGTGGGGGCTGCAGACAATTGTGGTCTGCAACGCTACAAAGGTAGGTAGATGGGATTTGAGGTTAAGAACAAGAAGTGAACAAAGCCGGATGAAAGATGAAAGATAAAAAGACTAGAGCCTGCCCTGAAGCGTTCCGCCTCAGGCGGATCTGTTTCAGGGACTAAAGATGACCATTTTGTGACATGTAAACACATTAAATTTGCATCTTAAAGTTATGAAGTCAATCGCAATTGTATTACTCGCATCTGTTTTAAGCATCGGGAAACTAAACGCTCAATTTTCGGACCCGATATTTATCGATTCGTTTCAGCTCGAAACTGTGAAGCAGATTGCCGCAGCCGACTTTAACCGCGATGGTTTTCAGGACTTACTCGTTGCGAGTTTCCGCTGGCCGAAAGACCGGCTGATTCTCTATACTTACCGCCCGGGTGTGGGTATGTTCGGACCATCTTATGTCAGCGGACTGGACAGCTTTGTCAAGATTGAACACTTCGACACAGCAGACATCAACCGCGATGGCTATACCGATATCGCCCTGCTTTACGGAGTTCCCTCGCAAATGGTGTGGCTCGAAAACAAAATTGATTCGTTTGTCGCGCATACGATAGACTCCGCTCTTGATTTTAGTACTATGCTGCTGGCAAGGGATTTCGACAAGGATGGCATAATGGATATAGTGTCGCTGCAGCACACTGAAATTGTATACAACAAAGGACTCAATTCAGGTTTCGACACTGCGATTGTCATACATTCGGGTACCGAGTTTTATGCGATTGACGCAAACGACTACAACAAAGACGGTCTGATGGATGTTTCGGTAGCCAGCGGCGGATTCGAGCTCCTGATCAACGACAGCAACAGCGGTTTTAATCTCAGACCCGGTGCCGGCAATGCGCTCAGCTTTGGCCTCAGATCAGCCGATACCGATCTGGATGGCGACAATGACATACTGGTTTATGAAGCTCTGAAAGGTCTGATACTTTATGCCAACAACGGCAATGGCGGTTTCACCCTCAGTGATACGGTCTTAAATACCACTGATAACATATTACAATACAATTTCGGACATTTTCCCGGCAACAATTATCCATATCTTTATACCAGCCTGCCCCAGAAAAATGAAATAGTTATGGTGAGAAACGAGAATGGCGTATTCGACGATACGGTCATCGTTGTTCACAAACAAGCCGGAGAACTGGTGGCTGCCACAGCAGTCTTCGACGAGAATTTTGATGGTATAGAAGAGATAGTATGGGGCAACAAACACCTCGCCTACCATACCATTTATTACACGCCAAATGTCAGGAGCCGCTATCATATTCCACTGAAATTATTTCCCAATCCGGCAGCAGAGGGTGTCAGCATCTCAAATCCGGGTAACGACATGGTATTTATCAGAGTATATGATCTGAACGGTCGTGAAATCAGTTACTTTACGCTTGATGCCGGAAAGGAGATTCGCACAGGCAGTGACTTGCACGGATTGTATTTCATCAGCGTCACTGATCAAAACGGTGTGGTAGGTCAGACGTATAAAGTGGTGTTTGCAGATTAAGCCCCGACTTAAATTGGGCGCAATACGAAATACACAGGGATCTTGGAACTATGTTTTTAATGGCTCCAAACAATATCTCTCCTGATGCCTGAAGGCATAAGCGGAAACCCAATTGCACAAGGAACACAAGGAAGGCGCAAAGAACACCAAGTTTGTTAAAAGTGAATGTTTGCAGCAGAAATTTAAACCACTAAGGCGGAGGGCATGGAGAAAATTTCCTGGTGTTCTTTGTGTGGTTCTTCCCTTGTGCGCCTTGTGTTAATGGCTCCATACAATATCTCTAGGGATGCCTGAAGACATAGGCGGAAAGCCAATTGCACAAGGAACACAAGGAAGGCGCAAAGAACACCAAGTTTGGTAAAAGTGAAAGTTTGCAGTAGAAATTTATACCACTAAGCAGGTCAGCCTCCGTCTGCGATAGCCTATCCTCTCTCACCCTCCGTAGCTTTAGCGAAGGAGGGTCAACACTTCTATCTTCTACATGTAGCAGATCCGCCTTAGGCGGAACGCTTTCATGGCGAGCACTTCAAACGTCTACTCCTCTATCTTCTCCTCTTCTTCTCCTCCGTAGCTTCAGCGAAGGAGGGTCTACTCTTCTATCTTCTCCTATTCAACTGTACAAATAAATTCTGTTTTGTCAATTTATTTACCAATAATTGCGAACATACTAAATAAATAAATTAATAAATGAACACTACTACAAAATCCTTTAAACACTTTTCAGTTTGTCTGATCAGTATGACATGTGCAGTATTCTGGGCAGATGCCGCTGCTCCTGTTGCTGCAAAATCGAATGAAATTCAAAGACTGTCCTTTTTCAGAATGGGATTATTGTACGAAACAGGCACAAAAAAGTCCTACAATCCCGACCAGTCATACAGCTTCGGGCCAGCCACCGGGGTAGACATCAGTGTGAATCCACCGTATAATTACGACAGTGAAAAAGAACCCGCAACTCTGGGCTGGTCGCTGAACTGTGTGATGGGCTACAACTTTAAAGAAAAACAAATCAGACCTTATGTTTTCAACACCGGTTTCTGGGGTGCATATATGTTTAACGACAATCTGGAACTTGGATTGCAATGGTGTTTCCTGGGTGTTTACGGTTATCAGGACAGAGCGCATTTCGGCAGTCATATCAGTCCTGCCATTAGAATACAGAAACTTCAGATAATGCTTGGCCGCTCGGGTGCAGGAGCCATCATCGGATGTTTCAAACCAAGGTTCAACGATTACCCCCAACATTATATTGAAGCATCTTATTTTGTTTATGAAGGACTTACTTTAGGCGGACGCTATACAGCTTACCGCTGGGGTGTTTCCGATACAAGAGAAATCAGAATATTCGTCGCCATGAATATGGGGATGAGTTTTAGAAGGTAACGAAATTTTCTCTACTCCACAGCAACATTAACGAAGGTAAAACACTCACCCTCCGTCTGCGATAGCCCATCTTCTACTCTTCTACTCTTCTCCTCCTCTATCTTCTCCTCCTCTCCTCCCTACTTATCAACACCACTATCTTTTTACATCTCAAAAAAGTAGTTTTACAGATTCATATCAGCGTCTGTACATGCCCGAATTTACACACTTACATTGTCACACCCAGTTCTCTCTGCTCGACGGAGCCGCCTCAATTTCCAACCTTTTTAAGAAAGCAGTCGCCGACGGACAAAAAGCCATCGCCATCACCGACCACGGCAATATGTTCGGTGTGTTCAACTGGGTTTCTGAAGCAGCCAAACACAACAAAGGCGGCGATAAAATCAAAGCCATCATAGGCTGCGAATTCTATATGGTGGAAGACCGCCACCGCAAACAGTTTACCAAAGACGATAAAGACATTCGCTACCACCAGTTGCTGCTGGCTAAAAATCCGGAAGGCTACCGCAACCTTTCCAAACTGTGCTCACTTGGATATATCGAAGGCATGTACAGCAAATGGCCTCGCATAGACAAGGAACTGATACAACAATACCACGAGGGACTGATAGCTACTTCCTGCTGCCTCGGAGCCATCATCCCGAAAACCATTATGAAAAAAGGCGAAGCCGCCGCAGAAAAAGAACTGCAGTGGTGGCTGGATCTTTTTGGTGAAGACTACTACATCGAACTGCAACGCCACGGACTGGGCGATCAGGACAAGGTGAACAATGTCCTTCAGGGCTTTGCGCACAAGTACGGTATCAAGATGATAGCTACCAACGATTCGCATTATGTAGACAAGGATGATTACAACGCCCACGACATACTGCTATGTGTGAACACCGGCGAAAAACAAAGCACACCGAAAATGTCGGATCTTGATGGCGACGACGATAAATTCGTAAAGGGTAAACGCTTTGCCTTCCCCAACGACAATTTCTATTTCAAGACCCAGGCTGAGATGAATACGCTGTTCAGCGATATCCCCGAAGCCATAGACAACACAGGCGAAATAGTCAGCAAAATAGAACCCATCAGTCTGAAGAAAGACATCATGCTGCCTAATTTCCCCGTCCCCGAAAATTTCGAAACACAGGACGATTATCTGGAATCACTCACCTGGGCAGGCGCCAAAAGACGCTATGGTGATGTTGACGCTGAGATAGAAGAAAGGTTGAAGTTTGAACTCTTCACCATACGAACCATGGGATTTGCAGGTTATTTTCTCATCGTATCCGACTTCATCAAAGCAGGTCGCGACCTGGGCGTGGTGGTAGGCCCCGGAAGGGGATCAGCCGCAGGCAGCGCAGTGGCCTACTGCATCGGCATCACCAATATAGACCCGATTAAATACGATCTGCTCTTTGAGCGTTTCCTGAATCCGGAGCGCAAAAGCATGCCCGATATCGATACAGACTTCGACGACGAAGGCCGTCAAAAGGTAATCGATTATGTAGTCGAAAAATACGGCCGCAACCAGGTGGCGCAGATTGTTACATACGGTAAGATGGCCGCCAAGATGAGTCTGAAAGACGTTGCCCGCGTGATGGACCTCAGTATGGACGAATCCAACAACATCACCAGACTGGTGCCGGGCCGGCCGCTGGGACTGACACTCAAGCAGGTGATCAACGCCAAGATTGAAGGGGTTAAGGAAGACGTGCTGGATGCGGCAGACGACGTGGAAGTAGCCGATGAAGAGCGCGATACCATATTGCTGAGGCAGGAAGATATTCCCGGTGTCATGCAACTTCGTGAATGGCACCACGATAAAAAGAACCAGCGCGAAGGTGAAGTGCTTCGTCAGGCCATGCTGCTGGAAGGTTCGGTGCGCAATACCGGCGTACACGCTGCCGGTATCATCATTGCCCCCAAAGACCTCTCAGAAATAGTACCCGTAGCAGTTGCCAAAGACTCTAACCTCCTGCTCACACAGTTTGAAGGCAAGGTGATAGAAGATGCAGGCGTTATCAAGATGGACTTTCTGGGACTTAAAACCCTGTCTATCATCAAAACCGCCATGGACATCATCAAGAAGAATCACAATGTCGACATAGACATTGACAATATTCCCCTCGACGATGCCAAAACCTTCGAACTATACCAGCGGGCAGATACGGGAGGCACTTTCCAGTTCGAAAGTCCGGGCATGCAGAAGTACCTGCGCGAACTGAAACCCGATAAATTTGAAGACCTGATTGCCATGAATGCACTCTATCGCCCGGGACCGATGGAATATATTCCTACTTACATTAAACGTAAGCATGGAATAGAACCGGTGGAGTATGATATCCCAGAACTGGAAGAATATCTGAAAGACACTTATGGCATTACTGTGTACCAGGAACAGGTGATGTTGCTGAGTCAGTCGCTGGCCGGATTCAGCAAGGGAAAAGCCGACTCGTTGCGTAAAGCCATGGGTAAAATGAACCTGCAGGACCTGCAGAAACTCAAGGCTGATTTCATGGAGGGAATTACCGCCAAGGGACTGGATCCATTAAAATGCGACAAGATATGGAAAGACTGGGAAGCATTTGCCTCCTACGCCTTCAACAAATCGCATTCAACCTGCTACGCCTTTGTAGCTTATCAGACAGGCTATCTGAAGGCCCACTACCCGGCCGAATACATGGCGGCGGTACTGAGTAACAACAGCAGCAACATCGACAAAATCAGCATCATGATGCAGGAGTGCAAACGCATTGGCGTTGCAGTGCTTGGACCTAGTGTCAACGAAAGCGATCTGCAGTTTTCGGTGAACAAACAAGGCGGAATCCGCTTCGGACTTTGCGCCGTTAAAGGCGTAGGTGAAGCACCAGCTATCAATATCATAGAAGAACGCGAAAAGAACGGACCCTTTAAGAACATATTTGATCTCTGCGCCCGCTGTAATCTGCGCAGCGTTAATAAAAAGACACTGGAGGCCCTGGTCAAGGGCGGAGGATTCGATTTCGACACTTCCTACCACAAGGCGCAATACCTGGCCGATACCGACAACGGCAGCGGCATAGAGATAGCACTCAGATACGGCGCCCGCACCCAGGAAAACGAGTCGAGCAACCAGGGTTCGCTGTTTGGAGAAAGCAGCAAGGAAACCTTTGCGGAGCCGCAACTGCCCAAGGTAGAAGAGTACTCCATACTCGAATCTTGTCAGATGGAAAAAGAAATGGTGGGCATATTCATCAACCGCCACCCCATGGATACCTTTAAGGTGGAGTTCAGCGCCATTACCAATACCATGCTCACCGAACTCGAAAACCTAAGCGATCTGGTCAAGATAAAACCTGTGATGACCGTAGCGGGAATAGTGGTTAAGGTAGACAACCTGATGACCAAGACTGGCAAGAACTACGCTAAGTTTACCCTGCAGGATTACTCCGGTCAGTTTACTTTCTTCGCTTTCGGTAAGGTGTTCGACATGCTGAGACTGATACTCTATCCCAATCATTTCATCGTGCTGCGCTGCAAGATAGAGAAACCGCAGTGGCCCAAGGAAGGTGGTCGCGAATGGGAACTCAATATCACCTCAGGCGAAAAAATGGAAGAAGTCAAAGACCGTTACATACGCGGACTGGGCCTGAATTTTGACATACAGAACCTGAACCAGACCATCATCCACGACCTGGAAACCATATTCAAACAGTTTTCGGGCAATATGCCTGTCAATTTCAGCTTCTCCGACAAAAACAAAAAGCATTCGTTCGACTTATATACCAACGAGCGCAAGGTAGACATCTGCCCCGAACTCCTGGATGAACTGAAAAGGTCGGATATTGAGTATCAGATTTTGTTGAAGTGAGGAGACCCTCCTTCGCTGAAGCTACGGAGGAGAGGAGAAGATAGAAGAGTAGAAGATAGGCTAGCGCAGATTGATGAAACCCTCCTCCGATGAAGCTACGGAGGACGAAGGAAGATAGAAGAGTAGAAGATAGGCTAGCGCAGATTGATGATGTCCTCCTTAGCTGAAGCTACGAAGGACGAGGGAAGATAGGCTAGCGCAGATTGAGGCTTCGGAGGGCGAGGAAGTGCAATAGTCGATACGAGATCTGACAATAAGAACAGTATTAAGATTAGTTGAACATTCATTAGTACGCCTCATATCCCGGATGACTAACATATTGTTGGTGTTATCCACCAACAATCCGAAAGTTCTCAAACAACCCGAAAATGAGAGCGGAGAGATAGTCCTAAGCTACTTCTTCTTGCTTCGGGCGTCGAGGTTTTCCTGGTAAACCTTCACCCAGTCTTTAACTGTCAGTTTACTGAAAAGCTCCCCTTTTATGAGAGCGAAAATGAGAATGAGAGCGGAGAGATAGTCCTAAGCTACTTCTTCTTGCTTCGGGCGTCGAGATTATCCTGATAAACCTTCACCCAGTCTTTCACTGTCAGTTTGCTGAACAACTCCCCTTTTATGAGAGCTAAAATGAGAATGAGAGCGGAGAGATAGTGCTATGCTACTTCTTCTTGCTTCGGGCGTCGAGGTTATCCTGATACACTTTTACCCAGTCTTTCACTGTCAGTTTGCTGAAGAGTTCCCCTATCAGGTCATAGGGTATGTCTTCGGGTTTTTTGTAACGGATACAGCTTTTGCCCATGTCGAGGCGCTTGGGTGAGCGCTTGGCGTGTTCAGCGGTAAACCAGTTCAGCAATTCGGGAATGGCGTATATACCCATGTGGTAAACGGCAATAAAATTCTTCTGTGCGGCAATACCTGCAAAAGGCAGCGGATCTGTGGGTTTACAGTGATACCCTGCAGGAAATATGGAATGAGGCACACACCAGCCCATCATGCCGTATCCCGTTGATTCCTTGAAACCTTCGGGAATGGACTTGTTAATCACTTCCCTTAACTTAAGAATAGCGGGGCGCTGCTGCTCGTTGATCTGCGAGGTATATTCTTCGGGGTTTTCTGCTTTGATTTGCATGGTACGAAGATAATGAGGAAAGACTAAAGACAAAAGACTAAAGACTAGAGACTAAAGCCCGTGTCGTGCCGACGAAGGAGGCTCTGACACGGGGACTAGAGCCTGCCCTGAAGCGTGCGACGAAGGAGCTCTGCTTCAGGGAGGAGAAGATAGAAGATAGAAGAGGAGACGTTTGAAGTGCTCGCCATGAATGCGTGCCGACGAAGGAGCTCTGCTTCAGGGACTACCCTCCTTCGCTAAAGCTACGGAGGGTGAGAGAAGAGGAGAAGATAGGCTAGCGCAGATTGAGGAGACCCTCCTCCGCAGAAGCTACGGAGGGTGAAAGCGATGTTTGAAGCGGTGGACAAAGTGCGTCTCCGATACATCTTCGTAAAATAAATCCATTCGCTATGACGGATACCAGCCCTGAAAGGGCTACATATAACAGCAGGGGGTGCAGACGCCATAGCGCAGCGGAGGTGAAGAAGCCCCCTGTATATCGTAGAAACCCATCCTCGCCCTGCAGGGGCGACATAAGCGCAGATTTATGCAGGACGATCGTTTTCGGGGGATGTTGGTGATAACACCAACATCATTATCATCTGGGGTGCGAGTGAGTTCTACAAAGAGTCGTTCTGCTTCTCGATTAGCATAATATTCATTAGAACGTCTCGCCACCCCTATGACCATCATATTGTTGGTGTTATCACCAACAATCCGTATTAATTGA
>CAZRKA010000045.1:0-21384 GCA_964600345.1 uncultured Chitinophaga sp.
CTGCCGTAATCCTGTCGGGTTTGTAAACCTCCCTTTACCAGAACATTTTCGTATAGCTGATAACTCAGATGTGCCTGAAACATTGATCCAAAAAGGGTTTGACCTTTTTCTATCAGGTCGAAATATTCGGTATTCCGGTAGTAATTAAAATACTCGATATTCAGTCTCAGGCTCTGGGTATCTCCTTTTATAAAGCTGTCATTTTGTTCAAAAACCTTGTTTTGTAATTGCGCAAAAGCAGCATGGGTGTTGAATAATATGCATATCAGACAGACTGCGTATTGAATTGTTCTGCGGATCATTGATAAGTTTTCAAATGTAGCAATTTGGAACGATTATTGAATTTATGTATTTAAATTTCTCGGAATTATGAATATCGGACGCTATTTTCTCGGATTAACCCTTGGTACTGCATTGATTACAGGTGCCGCGGTTTTAAGCTCGTTTACAAGCATCCCTCAAACAGATGCTACACCGGGTGAAGAAGTATTCAAATACAGAAAAATCACCAATAATGCGTTTACCTATAACGAAAAACTGGCATACCGCGTTCACTATGGATTGATTAATGCTGCTTCGATAAATCTTGAGGTAACTTCAGGTCTTGTCGAAAAAAGTGACCGGAAATGTTTCAATATCAAAGCCGAAGGTAAAACACTTAAGTCCTTCGACTGGGCTTATAAAGTAAGGGACCGTTTCGAAACATTTGTCGACATCGAAGCCATAGCGCCTATCAGCTACAATAAAAGTGTACAGGAAGACAATTACACAGACAATGATCTGGTGAATTTCAAACACAATAAAAAGAAACTATACGGCGTAAAAGGTGTGCTGGATATGCCGGAGTATACCCACGATGTGATATCTTCATTATACTATGTCAGGAATATCGATTTCAGCAAGTCAAAAATAGGCGACAAGTTTCCTCTGGATGTTTATCTCGACAACAAGATTTACAATCTGGGATTCAAATACGCAGGCAAAGAAACCATCAATACGGATATCGGGAAAGTCAAATGCCTGAAATTTGTTCCTACACTGGTTGTAGACAGGGTGTTTAAGGATCAGGATGACATGACAGTCTGGGTTAGCGACGACGAAAATAAAATTCCCATTCGGGTTAAGGCCAAAATCATGGTCGGGTCTATCAAAGTTGATATAACCTCATACAGCGGGCTTAAAAACGAATTTAAAGCCCTCGTTAAAAAATAACTCAGTTTACAGAATAGGTGGTGCCTTCTTTGCCGTCTTTCAGTTCAAAACCGAGATTGGAGAGCTTGAGGCGGATTTCGTCAGAAAGCGCGTAGTTCCTCGCGGCTTTTGCTTCATTTCTCATTTCAATCAGGATTTTAATCAGGGCATCTGTCTGAACATTGTTTTCTCTTTTTTCCAACTCAAGCCCCAGGATATCAGAAATGAAGGTTTTGTAATTTTTTTGTAAAATTTCAAGTTCTTCAGCTCTTATTTCGGCTTTTCCGGAAGCAATATTATTGATGAGAGTTACAATTTCAAAAAGGGAAGCAATCAGAATAGGCGTATTTAAGTCTTCATTCAGGGCATCGTAACACTTTTGGAACAATCCTTTAACATCGAGACTTGAGCTTCCGCCGGCCTTAAGTGCATTCAGAGTTTCTGCAGCAGTCAGCAGTCTCTGCAGACCTTTTTCGGAGGCCTGTAAAGCGGCATTGCTGAAGTCGAGGGTACCGCGGTAATGCGCCTGAAGAATAAAAAATTTGAGAGTCATTGGCGAATAGGCTTTTTCGAGCAAAGGGTTGTTTCCGCTGAAAAATTCGTCAATGGAAATTCCGTTGTTGAGTGATTTTGCCATTTTCTGACCGTTAACCGTTATCATATTATGGTGAATCCAGTAGCGGGCGGGCTGATGTCCGCAGGCGGAAACAGACTGGGCAATTTCTGATTCGTGGTGCGGAAAGAGCAAATCCATACCGCCACCGTGTATGTCAAAAGTTTCGCCGAGATATTTCCGGCTCATGGCCGAACATTCTATATGCCAGCCCGGAAACCCTTTACCCCAGGGGCTCGACCATTGCATGATATGTTCGGGCCCTGCCTTTTTCCATAAGGCAAAATCATTGGGATTTTTCTTTTCATCCTGTCCTTCAAGTTCACGTGCTTCATTGCCGGCACCTGCAATAAGATCTTCAAGCACTCTTCCGGAAAGCTTGCCGTAATCGTGATTTTTGCTGTAGCCAATGACATCAAAATAGACCGAACCGTTGGTTTCATAGGCAAATCCATTGCGGATGATTTCTTCTATCATTTCAATCTGCTCGATGATGTGCCCGCTGGCCCTGGGTTCTATTGATGCAGGCAATACATTCAGCCGTTGCAGCATACTGTGATAACTGTCGGTGTAAAACTGAGCAATTTCCATAGGTTCCAGTTGCTCAAGCCTTGCTTTACGCGCAATTTTATCGTCGCCTTCGTCGGCATCGTTAACCAGATGGCCTACATCTGTGACATTACGCACAAACCTGACTTTATGGCCAAGATGCCTGAGATAACGGTGCAGGACATCAAATACCACCGGGCCGCGGGCGTGCCCCAGATGGGGATGTCCGTATACAGTTGGTCCGCAAATATATATTCCGGTGAAGGGCGGGTTAATTGATTCGAAAGTCCTGATTTCACGCTTGTAAGTATCGTATAGTCTGAGTGCCGTCATGCAGTAATAAAGAATGCAAAACTAATATAAAAAAATCCTATTTTTGTGGGCTTAGAAAATTTATGACATTCATTATGAGACGAGTTGTGTTGCTGGCTATTTTACTTCAACCTGCTTTATTACTGCTTGCCGGAAAACAACCAAAAGATACGACCTTGTTTACCTATGGCAATAAAACTGTAAGTACAAAAGAATTCTACAAGGGTTTTACCAAAAATAAACACAAGGATTCTGTTACAAGACCGGGCGAAGTAGACGACTATCTGGAACTTTACAAGAAATTTAAACTCAAGGTACAGGACGCTTATGACCAGGGTCTGGATACAACCGAAGATTTCAAGGCCGAGCTTGCTACTTACAGAAAGCAAATTGCTAAACCCTATCTGACAGATAAGGTGGTTAACGATAAGCTGGTAAGTGAAGCTTACGAGCGCATGAAATACGAAATCAAGGCAAGTCATATTCTTGTTTTCGCAAGGCCCGATGCCAGTCCTGCCGATACCTTAAAAGCCTATAACAAACTGAATGATATCAGGAAGGAAATAGAAAGCGGGAGTATCAGTTTCGAAAATGCAGCGCTAAAGTACAGCGAAGATCCTTCTGCACAGGATAATCAGGGAAGTCTGGGATATTTTACAGCATTTCAGATGATATATGAATTTGAGAACCATGCATTCGCAACAGCTCCGGGCAAAGTTTCGGCAGTTTTCAGAACCGAATTCGGTTATCATATCGTCAAAGTGTTTGACAAAAGATTGTCTAAAGGAGACATCACTATCAGACAAATTAAACTGGAACTCAATCCAAATCCAAGTGCAGAAGAAATTGCAGAAACAGAATCTAAAATTAACGAAGTATACAAAAAACTTCAAATGGGTGAGAAATTCACCGCATTGGTACAGCAATATTCGGAAGACGCATCCAGTGTGATGAAGAACGGTGAGCTGCCTCCTTTTTCAATGACCAGTTCAAGATATCCTGAGAATTTTAAAAATACAGCCTTCAGTCTGCTTAACGACGGAGATTATTCCAGACCTATTCAGACTGCCAGCGGCTTTCATATACTTCAGCGAGTCAGTTTGAAACCAATAGATTCTCTGAACAAGGTAAAGGGAAGTATACTTACAAAGATTGGCCGCGACAGCAGGCAGTACCGCAATACACTTGCCGTATACAACAAAGCAAAGAAAGTATACAAATTCAAGGAAAATAAGAAGTACATGTCTGTTCTGAAAAAATGTATAGACAGTGCTCTGCTTAAGGGTGAATTCGGCCCCGACAGTTTGCGCATGAACTCCAAGCCATTCAACACTGTGTTGTTTACCCTGAGTAAAGTTAAAAAATCTTTCAAAGTAGCAGATTTTGCACTTTGGCTGGAAGAGGTTCAGAAGCCGAGCAATTCCTCAGCACTTAGCAGCATAGCCGACAATTATTACCAGGCTTACAGACTGCAGACTGTTATGAGTTATTACGAAGACGATCTTGAAAATATCAACGATACCTTTGCGGCGCTATACAAGGAATATAAGGAAGGCATATTGCTTTTCACCATGATGGATAAAAAGGTATGGAGCAAAAGTGTAGAAGATACCACCGGTTTGAAGGATTATTACAACAAGAATGCCGATAAATATGTGTTCAAAGACAGATATGAGGCAACAATTTACAGATGTGCCAATAAGGCTGTTGCCGAAAGCCTCAGACTGGACCTCGAAGCAGGGCTTACCCTTGATTCGATTATGAGGAAAAACAACAGAAGCAATCCGCTGAATGTTTCCAATCCGATGAGCGGCAAATACGAGTCGGGCAATAATATTTATGCCAATTTACTTTGGGCTGCTCCTGTAAACGGTCAGAAATATATGATTTTTGAAGATCCTAAAGTTGCAGGCGGATTTGTTGTTATTCAGATTCACAGATTCATACCCTCAGTCAGAAAAACTCTGAATGAAGCCAGAGGATCTGTGATGAGCGATTACCAGACTTACCTCGAAAAAGCCTGGATTCAGTCGCTTATGGAAAAATATCCTGTAATTGTCAATAAGGAAGCTTACGAGATCATTAAAGCCAGAATGGTCAATAAAAAATAAGCGTTTGCTCCGACACTCCTCTTATATCTTTTTATTTGTTGTATTGATTGCAAGCGGATCATGCAAGGAAAAGAAAGCAGGTAAACAGGAGGAGATTCTTGCAGAATACAAGGGTAAGTTTCTATATAAATCGGATATCCCTGAGGATGTCTGGAGTTCTATTAATAATAACGACAGCAGCAATCAGCTTAAATCTATTATAGATAAGTGGCTTGAAAATGCAGTGCTTGTGGGAGAGGCTGAAAGCAGCCTGAGTGATGAAAAAAAAGACAAACAAAAGCTGATCGAGGATTACCGTAACTCATTGCTTATCTACGAATATCAGCAGCAGTTAATCAGGGAAAAACTGGATACAGGTGTAACAGAAGCGGATATTATTGCGTTCTATGACAATAACAAGGCGGCTTTTCAGTTGAA
This sequence comes from uncultured Chitinophaga sp., assembly GCA_964600345.1. Lineage (GTDB taxonomy): Bacteria > Bacteroidota > Bacteroidia > NS11-12g > UBA955 > JABMMZ01. Next base: position 5,194 of record CAZRKA010000045.1, read on the forward strand.
AAAGAATATTGTAAAGATCCGGTATGTCAGAATAAACAGAAAAAATGCCGACCTGAACAAACTCAGAAAACTGATGCAGAATCCAACACCTGAGAACGACACTGAACTGAAGTCTTATGCCGAAAAACAGGCAGAAAATTTCTATATCGACAGCAACTGGCTGTATCTCGATGATATCACCAAAGAGATTCCCCTTAACGAGAACTACAGCCAGCAGCGTTTTCTTGCCAACAACAAGTTTATTACCATAGAGGAAAAGGATGTTTTGTATCTTTTGTACATCATTGACTTCAGAATAAAAGACGCTGTTTCACCGCTCGAGTTTGAAAAAGATAAAATAAGGGATATCTTGCTTTACCGACGCAAGCTTGAATTTTTAAAGGGGGTCCAGAAATCGCTGTTTGACAAAGCAGTTAAAAACGGCGACATAAAATATTACAGAAATAAATAATGATTTCATTCAAACGATTCTTATATCTGATTTTGTTCCTTGTTACGGCGGGGCCTGCAGCGTATGCCCAGCCAACGCAGATAATAGACGAAGTGATTGCAGTGGTGGGAAATACACCGGTATTGCGTTCCGAGCTGGATATACTGATATCTCAGCTCGACCCGGAAATAGTTGTTACCGATAAAATAAAGTGCGAATTACTTCAGAAACTCCTGATTGATAAAATGCTGATCCACCAGGCTGAAATAGACAGTCTGCCACTTGGTGATGATGAAGTAAACGACCGGATTGACAACAATATCAGGTTTTTTGAAAGACAAATGAACAGCAGAGCCAATGTCGAGAAATACCTGGGCATGAGTGTCGGCGAATACAAGAAACAGATATTTCCCAAAGTAAAAGCACAGATGTTGCTCGAAAGAATGGAGCAGCGCATTAAAAGCGAAATTAAAATTACTCCGAAGGAGGTAAGAGATTATTACAATAAACTTCCAGCCGATAGTTTGCCATACATGTCGGCCGAGGTGGAAGTCGGACAGTTAGTTCTCAACCCCGCATATTCAAAAGAAGCGAAGGAAATAGCACTGGAACAGATTGCCGAACTCAAGCAAAGGATAGTTTCAGGAGAAAGTTTTTCAAGATTAGCCAGTATTTATTCTGATGATCCCGGGAGTAAATCCACCGGCGGATTACTGCCCGAATTTGGCAGGGGAGACATGGTTTCTGAATTTGAGAGGGCTGCTTATCTCCTGAAGAAAGACAGTATTTCGGATATTATTGAAACCAGATATGGTTATCATATCCTTAAACTGGTAGACAAAAGGGGAGATAAAGTTATTGTCAGACATATACTTATCAGACCTAAGTTGATTGATACGGATATGGAACTTGCAAAGGCAAGGCTGGACACTATATTAAACAAACTCAGATCAGGCAAAATCAGTTTTTGCAATGCGGTAAAACAGTATTCTGAAGATGAGGAAACAAAACCAAACTGCGGGTTCTTTACGGATCCGAATATTGGTTCTCAGCGCATTCCTTTTGATTACCTTGATAAAACCATGGCAGCAGCAATTAGTAGTTTGAAGCCGGGCACTTACAGTGAACCGCAACTCGGTTATGCTCAGGACGGCACACCTTATTACCGAATATTTTACCTTCAGTCTGAATCGAAACCCCATGTAGCCAACCTCGATCAGGACTGGCAAAGAATTCAGGCAATGGCACTCGACAAGAAGAAAGAAAAGGAACTGGAAATATGGGCTGAGAAAAAACGCCGGGAAACTTATATATTCATCAGTTCGTTTTATCTTAACTGTGCCTACTTTAAAGACTGGAATACCAATACCAAATAATTACCATATGAGTGAGATCGAAACCGCCGAGAAATTCAATCACAAATACGCCGAGATTCAAAAAGAAATTGCGAGTGTAATCGTTGGACAAAAGGATGCTGTTAACGGGGTGCTGATTTCTCTGTTTTGCAACAGCCATGCACTGCTGGTTGGGGTTCCCGGACTGGCAAAAACACTTTTGATTAAAACGATTTCTGAAGTTTTAGACCTGCAGTTCAGCCGCATTCAATTTACTCCCGACCTGATGCCGGGCGATATTACAGGCAACGAAATTCTCGACGAAAGTCGTCATTTTAAATTTATAAAAGGACCGTTATTCGCAAACATAGTACTGGCAGACGAAATCAACCGTACTCCGCCCAAGACTCAGGCGGCATTGCTCGAGGCTATGCAGGAAAGAAATGTGACGGTAAATGGAAAAGCCTACCCCCTTGGCAGTCCGTTTTTTGTACTTGCAACACAGAATCCGATAGAACAGGAGGGTACATATCCACTGCCTGAAGCACAGCTCGACAGGTTTATGCTGAATCTGATTCTGGATTATCCTACTTATCAGGAAGAAATAGAAATTGTTAAGACTACAACGTCAAATATCTCAGGTAAACCGCGTAAAGTGCTCACTGCCGAAGAAATCCTCGGGTTTCAGGCGCTGGTGCGCAAGGCACCCATTGCTGACAATGTCATAGAATATGCAGTGAGTCTGGTCAGTAAAACACGTCCGAATACCTCAATGGCCGGTAAAAGTGTCAACGAATTAATCAGTTACGGTGCAGGGCCGAGAGCCGGGCAGTTCATGGTATTAGGGGCAAAATGTCACGCATTGCTCAATGGAAAACTGTCTCCTGATATAGAAGATGTAAGAGCTATTGCCCTCGATGTTTTGAGACACAGACTGGTGAAAAATTATAAAGCTGAAGCAGAAGGCATCAGTGTGGATGAAATCGTTAAAGGTTTAATGTAAATATATGTGGACCATACTTGGGGTTCTTGCAGCCTTGATACCTGTTATCAGCGCCTTATATTTTATAAGAAAAATAATAAAAGCTATTAAGGCCCCGGCCAATGATTTTTCTTTCGGAAGAAAGGATATTCTGGCTACCGGTCTTTTTGTAAAGAATAAAAAGATTCCACAGGCTGAGGGTATGCTGACACATTTCAACAGCGATGATTTTACTCAAGCCGTTGATCATATTGCTATTTCATGTAATGAAAAACAACTCAGAAAGTTTTATGAGTTGAGCAATGGAAGTCCGCTTTCATCCCTTTTATTGGGAGCCTGGCATTTGCACAAAGCCTGGATGATACGCGGTCATAAGCTGGGTACTGATCTGAAAGACAAACAAGTTAACGGATATCTGGAACAACTTAATCTGGCGGCTCCTATGCTTCAAAATGCGGCTACAGAAAACCGTTTGTCCGCAGAGGCAAACAGCAGAATGATCAGGTTAGAAATGGGTCTGGGAAACATCGATGCGGCCGAACAACATTTCAAGACAGCTATCAAGGCCGATCCCGGACATTTGTGGGCTTATATCCATTATGCTGAATGCATACAGCCGAAATGGGGTGGCAGTATAGAGCAGGTTCAAAACTTGCTTAAAACATTACCCTCTGATTACCTTATCCGAAGTATAATCAGACTGAAACTGATGTACGATAATTACTCGAGCGATATAGATTATTTCGGGCTGGATGACATGGAAGAGCAATGGGACAGCTTTTTGTCTGAGTCCATTAAAGCCTTTGATGCCGAGATCAGTTCTAATCCTCCGGAAAGTATACAAAGATTTGTTTTGTATGGCTACATGTATGCACTTTCCCCCTCAGTAGACAAAAGCCTGACAAAGAAATACAAGAAGCTTGTCGGCGCCAATTTTACTTTATATCCTTTCGGATATTTAAACTGATACTAAGGATTGATAGTGATACTATCGGAGGCATTTAGACCGGTGTATCTGGAATTATAGTATATCCTGACTGCATCGCCCAGGTTGCTGATTTCAATAGTATCATTACCTTTAATTGCTGTCTGACTGATTTTATATGGCAGAAAAGCCGAAGCTCCGAATTCATAAATTCCAAATCCGTCTGAGGTATGCTTGCCTTTTGAATCAATATTGTCATAAGGATTGAAAAATTCCCGGTCATTATTTGTTTTTAACTCGAATTCAACAATTCCGCTGTCCATAGTAAAACCGTGATATGAACTTAAATTTGTTTCGGTTATTGATACACCAAACAAATCGTATTTTGTTACCGAATCAATTGTAATGGCATTCTGGTTAACCCAATTGGTAACTCCAAATAAGGCCTGGTCGTAGCCGAATTCGATCAGTACTTCCGGAATGGGTTTCTGAATTTCTTTCTTTTCCTCTTTTTTACATGCGGAAATACTTAAAAACAACAAAACCGCATAAATAGATATATGTTTCATTTGATTATTGAATTTGCTCAAATTAAAACAATTAAAATGGAATAAAAAAGGGCTGCAAGTTATTGCAAGCCCTTTTCAATTAATTAAAGGTTCGAATTATTCGAATTCAGCCTGTAGTATTTTTTTGATTTCGATTACGGTTTCTTCTTCAAGTTCCGTTCTGCTTACGAGCTCTTCATTTGGAATATCAAGCACCGCTTTGGCAGTGTCCAGACCAATTGCTTTAAGTTCGTCTATGATCCAGCCGTCGATTTCGTCAGCAAATTCTTCCAGGTCTATATCAGAATCGTCGAATTCGACATCTTCTCTGTACACCTCTATATCATAGCCTACAAGTCTGCTGGCAAGTCTGATATTGAAACCACCTTTACCGATTGCAAGACTTACCTGATCAGGATTTAAGAAAACATTCGCTTTTTTTGTGTTTTCGTCTATACTGATAGATGAGATCTTGGCGGGGTTTAACGCTCTTTGAATAAACAGGGAAGTATTGGTTGTAAAATTGATTACGTCGATATTTTCGTTTCTCAGTTCACGAACAATTCCATGAATACGACTGCCTTTCATACCAACACAGGCACCAACCGGATCAATACGGTCGTCGTAGCTCTCAACGGCAATTTTAGCTCTTTCGCCCGGTTCTCTGACAATCTTCTTAATGGTAATTAAACCATCCAGAATTTCCGGAACTTCAAGTTCCATCAATTTTTCGAGGAATACCGGAGAAGTTCTTGAAAGTATAATTTTCGGAGAAGCATTTATCATACTTACCTCATGTACTATTGCTTTAACAGTTTCACCTTTTTTATAGAAATCTGCAGGGATCATCTCAGATTTAGGCAGTATCAGTTCGTTACCCTCATCATCGAGTACCATAATCTCTTTTTTCCAGATCTGATAAACTTCACCACTTACGATTTCACCGATTCTGTCTGAATATTTTCTGAAAAGTTCGTCTTTTTCCAGCTCAAGAACCTTGGTCATGAGAGTTTGGCGGGCAGCAAGAATATTGCGGCGACCAAAGAAATCCATTGGTACCTGATCTATGGCTTCTTCACCGATTTCGTAATCGGGTTCGATTTTGCGGGCATCGGTGATGCTGATCTGGGTATTTTCATCTTCAACCTCTCCGTCATCAACAATCAGACGGTTGCGGTAAATTTCAAGGTCACCCTGATCGGTATTGATGATGATATCAAAATTAGTATCGTCACCATAGCGTTTTTTCAGCATGTTTCTGAAAACTTCTTCAAGCACGCGCATCAGCGTTGCTCTGTCAATGTTTTTGAATTCTTTGAATTCTGAGAAAGAGTCTACAAGTCCTCTTACCGTTAATATTTGTGGTGTTGTCATTTGAATGATAATATGATGTTTGCTTTTTTGATTTCGGAGTATTTTACTTTGACGATTTCCGGAACTTCGTTTCTTTTAGGTTTTGGATTTTTAAATGCTTCAAAAGTGAGAATTTCGTTTTCGACAGCAAGCAGTTTGCCCTTCATAGAGGTATCATCAATAAGAGTCAGGTTAAACTCTCGTCCGATATGCTTGGGATATTGCCTTATAAGCCTGAGGTCGCTGTCTGCGCCCGGAGAGCAAATATCAAGACTGTATTTTTCATCGGGCATTCTCTCATCCGCAATTTTGTTAATTTCTCTGCTTATGTCCGAAATATCGTAAATACCGAGAGGCTTGTCTCCGTCTATGACAATCTCGTAGTTATCCTGCTGTCTGCCGGTTTCAACCAGGAAAATACCGCTGCGATCGGCCAGTACCGCGTTAACAATTTCGTTAAGTTCTTTTTCTACATTCATATATAACAATTGAGGGGCTTGAAGGCCCCTCAACAAAACTTTTATATTTAATCGTGTGCAAATGTATGCACAATTTCCGAAATTACAAAATCATCTGTTTTTTGCTCCCGGATCGGTAGTATTCCCCGCGCCTGCATTGCTTGATCCGCTGCTGTTTCCGGCTCCGCTTCCACCGGTGTTGTTGCCGGTAGCCGAAGGGCGTTTGTTGCTGCTGCTGCTTCCGCTGCCTGCAGTACCGCTGTTATTTCTGCTCCCACTACTGCCGCTATTGGTCGAACTGCCGCCGTTATTGCCGCCGGTACTGCTGCTTCCGTTGTTTCCGCTGCTGCCTGAGCTGCCTCCGTTGTTGTTAGTTCCTCCTGTGTTTGTGTTTCCGCCTGAACCCGAACTTCCATTGTTAACTGAACCCGAACTTCCATTATTACCTGAACCGGATCCTGAATTATTACCTGAAGTGCTTCCCGAACTGCCCGATTTTTTTTCAGTGGGCTTTTTACCGCCTGAATTGCTGTTACCCGAATTACCCCCTGAACTTGTTCCCGAACCGGAATTGGTTTCAGTTGATGCCTCTAATGCTGCATTCAAAATGGCGCCAAGTATTGAAACACCGGTTCTGACTCCCCTGTTAGGTTTTGAAGGGGCTGTATAAACATCATCGTTGTCGTTTCTGTTTAGTGAAACCGAACTGCTGTCGCTGCTTTCAAAACTGCCTTCGTGAGGTCCGCCTTTTCCATCAGGGGTTTCACCTCCGGAAGGCTCAGTTTTATGCAGACCTCGCACACAACTGTCGAGTTGCATACTGCATTTCTGGTTTTGCTTAACCATGAAATTATACTCTGTTTTATACTCGTTAAGCTGATTTGTGAGGTTTTTAACCTGATTGTTCAGAACGGTATTTTCATTTTTGACTTTGTTAAGTTCTGCATTTTTATCGTCGAGTTGTTTCTGAATATCATCGCAATTGCTGCTGCCTTTAGATTTCAAATCACTGATTTCGGTGTTTAGTTTGCTGATTTGTGCATTTAATTCGACCTGTCTTGCCGCCTGAGTACTTACAACCGCTTCCATGCTGTCAAGAGATTTGTCCTTTTTGCTAATGACAGATTTTAGTCTGATGATTTCAGCATCCAGCTCCAGTTTGCTGTCCTGACATTTTTTGAGCAATTCGGCATCATTATTACTGCTTCCGGTACTGCAATTTTTGCAGCAATTTTTCAATTCATTGATCAGGCTGTCAACTTTAAGACTCAGCGCATAATTTTTAGTATTCAGTTTGCCAATTGTTTTAGACATATCTGCCATCTCCAGTTTCAACATGGCGTTTTCATCTTCACATTTTTTAAGTTTCTGAACTTCGGCATCATTCTGATCTGAGCCTTTTTTACAGTTTTCCAGTTCAAGTGTTCTTTGAGCCAGTACCAGTCCAAGACTATCGGCTTGTTTTTTAGCTACTCTTGCCTCATTTTCGGCTTTGGCTTTATCGGCTTCTGCTTTTTTGACATTTTCGGCATTATTCATAGTCGAATTCTTTTTGCAGTTCTCCAGTTCCAGATTTCTCTGGGCAAGTATTGCAGCAAGACTATCGGCCTGTTTTTTCGCAATTCTGGCGTCATTTTCAGCTTTGGCTTTATCGGCTTCTGCTTTTTTAACAATTTCGGCGCTGTTCATAGTCGAATTCTTTTTGCAGTTTTCGAGTTCCTGATTCCTCTGGGCAAGTATTGTTTTCAGGCTGTCGGCCTCTTTTCTTACTATTTTTGCATCATTTTCAGCTTTTGCTTTCTCTGTTTCTGCTTTTTTCAGAATCTCTGCATTGTTCATGGCCGAATTCTTTTTGCATTTTTCGATATCAGACTGCAAATAAAGAATTACCAGTTTTAGGCTGTCTACCTGCTTGTTGGCTTTTGCCAGTTTTTCGGCATCACTTCCTTTTACAACTTCGGCGTTGTTTTTAGCCGCCGCTGCTTTTTTCAGAATATTCACTTCTTCTTCAAGCTCAGCAATGCGTTTGTTGGCTTTGATAATCTCACCCTGCAGCCTGATGATTTCTGCATTGGTTTTAACCTTTTCATCATTGCATTTCTGTTTTTCGAGTTCGTAAACAGGCACCTTTTTATTAAGATCATCCAGCTGTTTCTTCAATTGAAGAATTTCTTCGGCCTGAGTATTTACTTTGTTTTTTAAAGTAGTATTTTCTTTCTGAAGTTCAGTGGTTTTCTCATTGCAGTCTTTGAGAGCTTCAGTTTCGTTGACGGGTATTTTTTCTTTTTTAAGCAGTTCTAATTCTTTCGCATCGAGTTCGGCTTTACGTTTGTTAAGCTCGAGTTCGCGGCGTTTGATTTCTTTTTCTTTTTCTATGACTGCTGTGCTCTTTACATTTTTTTCAATATAAACAGTATCGCGCTTTATGACTTCCTTGCTTTTTTTATCGATATAAACAGTATCCCTTTTAATGATTTTAACTGTATCTTTTAGGACAATGGTATCCTTTTTTATTTCATTGATGGTATCTCTCAGTTCTGTTTTAAGCGTGTCGGTTTTTGTCGAATCCATATAAACGGGATCAACATTGTCGTTATACCACCAGCTGTGACAGTGACCTATTCCGAACGAAATACCTCCGTAAATGTCTGCACCTCTGAATTCTGAACCCGAAGCCACATTCAGCAGTCCGCCGAGATTGTCGCTGCCAAAAAACACCGGACCAATTCTGGCATAGGCCCCAAGATAGAAGTTTTTGTAGTTTTCTCCCAGAGTAAGTGGCATACTGAATTCAAATCCCCTTGATTCAAATCTCGGTATAATGGAAAGCATTGAAGTAGCTCTGAGTCCTGTGGTTTTCATTCCCTTAAGACTCTGGTTCAGATATATTGAAGTATAAAATGATTTGCTGAACCTGAAATCAGCCTGAAAATTAAAGGCTGCCGGCAGTGAGGTGTTAAATCCTGATGAGGATGTAGCGCCCATTGCCCCAAACACATTGCGGCCTATGCTGTCAAAGCCGTTTTGACTGGCAATTCCGAATCCGTTTAGTATGTCTGAACCGGCAGATACGGCAGTGCCGGCCTGAGAGCTGTATGAATATTCGGTGCTTCTCCTGTTGTAGCGAATTCCGCCGATATCATTAAAAGCTACACTTAGCTTTATATCGTGGTCGCTGCGCAGGTCGTTGCGGTCGCACTTAAGTTTATTGCGGTATTTCAGTCTGTCAGAGCGGTAGGTGTATGTTAATCCCAGATCGAATCCGGCACCTGCTCCCCGCGACTGAAGTGAAAACAAACCGTATGGATCATTGAACGGGGCAATTGCCGCCTTATCATCTGTATAGGCATATTGAAAATCGCCGCTTACAAGAGCACTGTTATTGCCTGTTGCCTGAATATTGAGCTGACTACCCTTGAGGTAAGCGGCCCCAAGTCCCCTGATTAGTTTTAAAGTTGCACCCCCGCTTAATACATGTTTATCATTGCGGGTCATTATGCCGCCAAGTGTAAAACTCAATTCCTGATAACTCTGAATATTTACCGAGAACTTTTTATCAATACTTGCAAACTGGCCATTGCTTATTCCGTTTTTAGCCATTTTGGCTGCAGCTTCGCTTATACCAAGCATCTGTAAACCTGATCTTTGTCTTGTATTGATCGACATGTTCCAGTTTTTTGAAACAGGAAACATGAAAGCGGGTCCAAAAATGTCCTGATTAAAACTGAATTGTTTCGATTTGCCATCCAGGTTTTCAATCAGCCAGTCGTCGCCCATCTGGATTTTACCATTAATATCTTTGTAAGCGTTCAACTGAAGGGAATTATTTGCCCAGTGATTGAGTTTTACCGGAGCGTTATAGCTCAGATAGTCGTTGTAAAAGTTGACTCCGCGGCCCCAGAAATTAAAATAGTACTTGTATTTGTTGTCTGCCAGCGAAGAGGCGTTATTGTAAATCCCGTAGGTACCTGTGTAGTTCCCTGTTGTTCTGCCTAACCATTGCTGAGCATTGGCACCGGCATAGATCAGATTCAGAAGAAGAAGGAGGGTGTACCTTGTAATGTTTTTTGACATAAGCTTAATTATTAGAGTTTTAAGTACTTTGTTTCAGCAAATTAACAATTGCCTTACGAAAGGCAAAACAAGTATTGTACCAAAAATTAGACACTCGTTTGAGGATGGCATCAGACTTCAATGTTAAGTAATGATTAAAAAACAAGTTTGGTAATGATTTCATGTTTCAGGCTTAACATAGGCTTAACATTGAAACAACAATTTTGCAGCATTATGTTCGGACTAGAAACAGGTATAGCAGTATTGTTCATTATTTGTATAGTGGCAGTATGTGTGTTTGAGTTTGCAAATGGTTTTCACGATACTGCCAATGCGGTTGCAACTGTGATTTATACAGGTTCTTTAAAACCTACTTACGCTGTTGTATGGTCTGGATTATGGAATTTCATAGGATTGTTTTTAAGCAGTTTCTGGGGATATAAGGTAGCAATGGGAATAGTTAACCTCTTGCCGCTCAACGATCTGGTAGCATTAAGCACGGGCGAAAGCGTCAGTCTGGTGCTTGGTATGCTGGTTTCGGGCATCATTTGGAATCTCGGAACCTGGTATTTTGGTATTCCCTGCAGTTCGTCGCATACCCTGATAGGTTCCATACTCGGTGCAGGACTGGTATTTTACTGGCTGCACGGAGGAGACGGTGTTAACTGGGGCAAAGCCGGCGATATCGGTCTTTCACTTCTTGTTTCACCTTTGTTTGGTTTTTCGGTGACTATTCTCCTGATGTATATTCTAAGGCGTATGACCAAAACCAAAAAACAGATTTTCAAAGAACCGGAGCCGGGATCTAAACCTCCGGGATGGATCAGAGCCATGCTGATTACTACCTGTACGCTTGTGAGTTTCTTTCATGGAAACAATGACGGACAAAAGGGAATAGGTCTAATGCTTATCATTCTGATTACATTTATGCCTATTCAGTTTGCTCTTAATTCTGAGTTTAACGTCAACAATTCACTGGAGTCTATTAATAACATTGAACTGGCTCTCCAAAAAGAACTCAAGGCCGATCTGCTTGTAAAAACCGCCGAAACAAAAGAAGTACTCAATCATTTTGTGGCCGTAAAAAACAATCCTGCGGCCAGCGATTTGGAAGTCAAAAAAGCGACCATCGAGGTTAGAACTTCAATTACCAAAATAAGCAAAAAGCTGGGCACAGAATTAAAGAATCCGACTTTTATGGATTCGAAAGTCAATACTAAGGTTGTCAAGTCCGAGATATCAAAATTGAAAAATGATATAGAGTATTCACCAAGATGGGTAACCATCATGATAGCACTGTGTCTGGGACTGGGAACTATGATAGGATGGAAGCGAATTGCCGTCACGATAGGAGAGAAGATTGGCAAACGTCATATGACATACGCGGAAGGTGCAACAGCAGAGCTTACCGCAGCTGCAACCATAGGTTTGAGTTCAGGTTTTGGTTTACCGGTTTCAACCACTCACGTGCTTTCTTCAGGTGTTGCCGGTGCAATGACTGCTTCCAAAGGTGTGAAAAATCTTCAGCCGGATACCATTAAAAGCATCGCTATAGCCTGGATACTGACACTCCCTGTCACTATTATACTATCAGGAGGATTCTATTACATTTTACAATTTTTCCTGAAGTAGTATTAAACATGTAAATAGCCCATTCCGGGCTTTTTTACGCCAGATTGTATTACTTAAATGTTAAGATTAGATACATTCAGAGTAAAAATAAAATTAATAATAATATAATATCAAGCAAACAGAAACAAATTAAAGATGAATCAGTCATACAAGAAACTTTCTTTACTTTCAACGGTGTTTTTTATAATTTTTAGTATTGGAAATGCACAAAAACCAATTTCATACACAAAACCTGTCTTTGGCAAAGGAATAGGTTTTGCATCCTCAGACAGTACATTTACACTAGCACTTTCCGGCAGGATTCAAAGCATGGCAGAAGTAAAACACGAACTTAATTCTGAATCAAGCGGATCCGATTTCTTTGTGAGAAGGTGCCGTTTGAATTTTCAGGGTACTGCATTTCACCCAACTTTTACCTATCGTATTCAAATAGGTTTTGCGCAACGTGATATCACGGCGGATAACTCATCGGCACAGAACAATCTCAACCTTAGAGATGCCATGCTTTTTTATACACCGGTAAAATGGTTGAAATTAGGATTCGGTCAAACCAAACTTCCCGGAAACAGACAGAGGCAGATTTCATCTGCAAATCTTCAGCTGGTAGAGAGATCAATTGTAAATAATAACTTCACAATCGACCGTGACAAAGGAATCTGGTTATTCACCAATTTTAATCTTGGCAAAAGTATATTGAAGTCAACACTGGCTGTTTCAAGTGGTGAAGGACGGATTAATTCTGATAAAAATGGCGAAATCTGTTACTCAGGCAGAATGGAATTGTTTCCTTTTGGTGAATTTTTGGGTAATGGCGATTACATTGAAGCGGCACAGGAGCGTGAACAAAAGCCAAAACTGGCTGTAGCAGCCGCATTTAGTTATAACTCTGCCAACAACCGAACCCTGGGTCAGCTTGGAGATTATTTATATAATAATGTCCACTCTAATATTCGATATTACGGCGCAGACATTATTTTCAAATTCAAGGGCTTCTCATTTGAAGCAGAATCTTATACAAGGGAAAACGATAAAGGTATAATCACAAATAGCAAGGATTCCACCTTAAAGAATTTTATTATCAGTGGAAGAGGATTAATGATACAGTCGGGAATTTTTATCAGCAGGCGTTCTGAAATAGCAGTCCGATATGGTCGGATAGATCCCGCAAAAAAGATAATTTCTTTGTTTGGGATACAGGAAGAATACGTTTTAGGCTTTTCAAGGTATTTTTTAAAGCATAGTCTTAAATTACAGACTGATTGTTCATATTTCAAGAATGGCAGCAAGGAAACTTTGGTGTACAGATTATCAGGTGTGGTAACTTTCTAAACACCTTTAATATTAATTTTTCCTGCAGTATTTTCAGGTTTTGTAGAACTGCTTTGCATGGTCAGTTAGCCTTTTTATTAAAAATTCCTTGTTTAGATGAAAACAGTGAAATTAGGTATTACTTTGCAGCATAAATGATAATTTCTTTTATAGCAGCAATTGATAAGAACTACGGTCTTGGAGCAGAGAACAAATTATTGTGGCATCTCCCCGACGATTTCAAATGGTTTAAGCAGCATACGCTGGGAAAACCTTTGCTTATGGGAAGGAATACCATGCTTTCTCTGGGTAAACCATTGCCAAAACGCCTGAATATTGTGGTTTCTTCATCGGGAAGAGATATCATAGACGGTTTTTTACATGTGCATTCCATTGAAGCAGCTTTAGATGCTATTCCAGCAGGAACTGAAGAATTGATGGTTATAGGTGGCGGAGTAATATACAAGCAGATGCTTGGAATGGCCCACAAATTATATATCACACGGATAGCACATGCATTCGATGGCATGGATACTTTTTTTCCGGAATGGGATGATGCAGAATGGAATGAAACCTATCGCGAGCACCACCCGGCCGACGAAAAGCATTTATATCCATTCGATCTTATCATACTCGAGCGGACGTATTAAAACAAACAGGAAAGGTATCAGAAATGGTAGTTCAGGCTCAATACCCTGAGCGGATTAAAAAGCAGAGATCCTCCTGATTCATTCTGGTAAACACCGTCTTTTGAATACGTACGGTAATGCAAAATGGAAAGCGATGCTTCCATGCTGATGGAAAATCTTTTCAATGGTCTGTATTTGATACCCAATCCCGGCGACACCCCAATGGCGTTGCTTTTGAACCGGTAAGGCAAGTGGTATTCTGCGGTCTGATCGCCCCTTCCTGCACTGATTCCCGAAAAATTTCCTCTCGACAACAGTAAGTCTGCGGCAGCATATACCTGAATTTTGCCCGTGTACAGCGATTTTTCTATCCCTGCTCTGAGGTCTTTTCTAAAACGGTTTCCATCATTTTTATTATAGTCACTGGCAGTTTCGGCAACATAACTGTAACTGTTAGCTGAATAATCGAATCCGGCGCGCAGACTGAGCTTATTGAAATGGTATTTCAGCATCAAACCGTTCAGAAAGTTTTGGTGGTAAACCGGCAGTGGATTATAAAAATTAAAGAGTTCCTCCTGGTAGTTAAGCCCGTTGATTCCTATTTCTAATCTTAGCGGTTTATCCTTTCCGGATTGGCCGAATTCGCAGGGGCACATCTGTGCGCTTAAGTTAAGAGCCAGAAAATGTGATAGGACAAAAAGTAAATTCTTGCTGCGGAGCATATTACGAATTTAGTGATTTTAAAATAATAAAAGATGCAATTAGAAAAGTCAGCAACAATTTAACAAAAAAAAACCATTCGCGATTACGAATGGTTTTCAGGGGCGGTGTGGACGGGATTGGAACCTATTTTCTTACATTTTCTTAATTGATATCTCAAACCCTAATAATAGTAAGGTTTATGGATTGCATAAAACTAAATTTAGTCAAAAGAAATTAAACCAAATTAAAGAAAACTGTTCCCCATTCTGTCCCCCAATTGAATTTTTATCTATATTTGCTCTGTTCAATTTCATTCAATTATGGCAAAATTCAATTTTTACCTCAGGGATAAACAGTCATTGACAGAAACCCCTATTCAGTTTTTCATTAGCTGGGATGGTAAACGGTTAAAGTATGCAACTGGCTTATCTGTAATTCCTAAATATTGGGATACTGGTACTCAATTTATAAAAGAAAATAAGAAAAACCCTGAATTGAGCAGTAAGAACGTTAAACTATCTAATTTGAAGGCAGCAGCAAGAAAAGTCCTTATTGACTTTGAAAACGCAAATAAACGCCAACCATCAGAAAAGGAATTAAAAAAGGCAATAGACAAAGAAATGAATGATGGTGAACAAACTGAAACAGATTTAAACCTAATTAAATATATCAGTAAATTTATTGAACAGGCAAACTCACGGTCTAATGAAAAAACTGGCAAACCCATTGCAAAAGGGACAATTGACACTTACAACCAGTTAAAAAATAACATCGAAACTTATATAAAAATGTTTAATAAGAATATTGAGTTTGAAGATATTGACTTAGACTTTTACCATGATTTCAATAAATACCTCATTTCTCAGGGACTTGCCACTAACACAATAGGCAAACGTATTGCAATATTGAAAACGATTCTTAGGGATGCCACTGAACGCGGCATAAACAGGAATTATGCCTATCAATCAAAACGGTTTAAAGTTACAAGGGAGAGAACCGAAAACATTTATTTGAATGAATCTGAAATATTAAAACTGTACGATTTAAACCTTTCTAAAAACAAAAGACTGGATAATGTCCGCGACCAATTTATTGTTGGGTGCTGGACTGGTTTAAGATTCTCTGATTTATCCCGACTAACCGACAAACATATACAGGGGGATTATATTGAGATAGAAACTCAAAAAACGCGCGAACCTGTTTCAATCCCTTTGCACCCCATTGTAAAAGAGATTTTAAAGAAACATAATGGAACAATGCCCCGTTCACTATCAAATCAAAAAACAAATGAATATCTAAAAGAATTGGGTGCAATGGTTGAAACCCTTTCCATCAGGACCAGCAAAAAAATAACAAAGGGCGGTGTTGAAGTCAGCAGGAACTATAAAAAGTATGAATTATTAACCACACATACCGCTCGGAGGTCATTTGCCTCAAATCTGTTTTTAGATAAAGTCCCAGCACAAACAATTATGAAGATAACAGGACATAAAACAGAA
This sequence comes from uncultured Chitinophaga sp., assembly GCA_964600345.1. Classification (GTDB taxonomy): domain Bacteria; phylum Bacteroidota; class Bacteroidia; order NS11-12g; family UBA955; genus JABMMZ01. The sequence continues at coordinate 21,047 of CAZRKA010000045.1, forward strand.
AAATCATTTCATCAGTATATCAAAATAACACCTCAGGAAAATGCAAATATTATCCGTTTGCATTGGGAGAACAAGTCTAAAATGAAAATCTTAAAGCAAATTTAAAATGTAATTTTTTCTTTTAGTTATACCAAATATCATCATTCTCTTTAGTTTCTTTAAATTTATTTTTCTCTCGTTTTCACCTATTTACATTGAATTTGCAAATATTTTTTTTTCTAATTTACTCTTATGTGAACTTTCCGAAAAGAAAAAAATAATATGGAGAAAAATTTAATAGTTATATAATTACCCCGTTTCTCAGGACCAAGTTTTAACAAAGTTAAGTTAGATTTTAA
>CAZRKA010000046.1:0-21284 GCA_964600345.1 uncultured Chitinophaga sp.
CGAGAGCGGACACTCTGCTCTCTTATTTTCTTCACTCTCACACTCACACCCACTCTTTCCCTTTTTTTCAAATCCCACATACCCAGCGAGAGAAGGACACTCTGCTCTCTTATTTTCTTCACTCTCATTCTCACTCTCACTCTTTCCCTTTTTTTCAATTCCCTTTTCCCAGCGAGAGAAGGGCACTCTGCTCTTATTTTCTTCGCTCTCATTCTCACACTCATTCTCACTCTTTCCCATTTTTTTACTCCCCCTGCTTACCCAGTGAAAGAAGGACACTCTGCTCTCTTATTTTCTTCACTCTCACTATCACACTCACTCTTTCCCTTTATTAAAATCCCTCTTACCCAGCGAGAGAAGGACACTCTGCACTTATTATCTTCGCTCTCACTCTCACACTCACTCTCACTCTCCTATTTTTTCAAATCCCTCTTACCGAGTAAAAGAAGGACGCTCTTCTCTTATTTATTTCGCTCTCAGTATCCACTTAAGCCTCGCAGAATTCCTTTATCAATTCTGTCATCCACTAAACTCAATTCAATTATTATTTGAATTAATCTGAATGAAAACAAATTCTTGTCCTGAATTATAATTTATTGGGCGAATGCACTGACTTTATATCCAATATAATTCTCTATCTTCGCCCCTTTATTAATAATGGATGCATTGATTATGGCCGGACAGATTATTCTGGCACTGGCAATTTTAGTTACATTACATGAATTAGGACATTTCGCGGCGGCCAGGATGTTTGGCATCAAAGTAGAAAAATTCTACCTGTTCTTCGATGCCTGGGGCGTTAAACTATTCAGTTTTAAACACGGTGATACAGAATACGGTATAGGATGGCTTCCATTGGGCGGTTATGTTAAAATAGCCGGCATGGTAGACGAAAGTCTGGATACGGAGCAACTCAAGGCCCCTGCACAAGACTGGGAATTCAGAAGTAAGCCGGCATGGCAAAGACTGATAGTAATGATTGGCGGCGTGACTGTCAATTTTGTTCTTGGTTTTTTCATATTCATCATGGCTACCTGGTATTACGGCGACTCACGATTGCCTATCAGCAAAATACAATATGGCATTCACGCCCAGGAAGTAGGTGAAAATATAGGATTGAAAGATGGCGATATCGTCGTTGGAATCAACGGAGTAAAAGCGAAATATCTGGATGAAGTTAAAAAACCGTCCGTTTTCCTCAATTCCGGAAATTATTATGATGTTTTGCGCAATGACAGTGCCATTAAACTTGTACTCCCTGACGATATCATCGATCAGATTTCTGATAAAAAGAATGCCATGTTCGAATTGCGCATGCCTTGTATCGTTGACAGTGTCGGAAAAGGTGGTGCCGCAGAAAAGGCCATGCTGCAAAAAAACGACAGGATAATTGCACTCAACGATTCGTCAACCGAATGGTATCACGAATTTAAAGAGAGAATAGTACATTACAGTGGTAAGAAAACCAGTATTACCATTTTAAGAGCCAATGATACCATTAATAAGGAAGTAATTGTAAGCAAAGAAGGTACACTTGGTTTCTTTCAGCAAAATTACCTTGAAAAAGATGTTGAACATTTTGATTACAGTTTTTCACAATCTTTGCCGGTTGGTTTTAACAAGGCCTTCGAAGCTCTGACAGATAACATTACAGGTCTCAAAAAACTTGTAAGCGGAAAAATAGACCCCAGAAAATCCGTTCAGGGACCGATAGGCATTGCCACCATGTTTGGAGCCAATTGGGAATGGGAAAGATTCTGGGCTCTTACCGGTTTATTATCACTTATACTCGCCTTTATGAACTTATTGCCAATTCCGGCACTCGACGGCGGACATGTGGTTTTCCTTTTGGTGGAAATGGTTATCAGACGGCCATTAAGTGAAAAATTCATGCAGGTAATGCAGGTTATCGGAATGGTATTACTGCTCGGACTTATGGTATTTGCCTTTGGCAACGATATATATAAGATCTTTGTTAAATGAGCCACTTAAACCTCGAACGACCCGATACAAATAATTATTTCAGGTTTTACGGTCTAGAGGAACGCTTTGATATCGACCAGTCGGAACTCAAACGCTGCTATCTCGAAAAAAGCAAAAAATATCACCCCGATTTTTACGGTGATGACCCACAGGCCCAGAACATTGCCGTTGCTACTTCTTCGTACAACAATCTCGCTTATAAAACACTGAGCAATGATATCAGGCGTGCAGGCTATCTGCTGGAAATTAAATTTGACAAAGATGCCGAAAATACGACTCTGCCCGGCGATTTCCTGATGGAAATGATGGAACTCAACGAAAGCATCGATGAAATGGACCCTGACTCAAAACCGTTGCTGGTAGAAAAAATCAAGCTGCTTAAAGAGGAAACATCTCAGGGTATTAAAAATTATGCATTGGAGCAAAATTGGCAGGAAACTCAAATGGAATTCCTGAAATGGAAGTATCTGGAAAGACTTGAATCCAGATTGTAATTGCCCTTTTATTCGTCGCTTGTAACAATTGTTACCGTAATCAGAATTTTAAACTGATAAATTCGCAGTTCCGGAATTTATTTCAGTAAACACTTTTATTTAATCCGGATTAATTTTTTAATCAATGAAATCAATCCTAAGAATCCGCAACTTTACCCTGCTCTTCTTTTCAATGGCATTTACTTTAGTATCTGCACAAGATAAAGGTCAGGGTCACCGTTTAATCATCTCATTCACCGGCAACGACAGCATGCAGATGAAAGCTGTACTGATGCAACTGAGCAACATTGAAGAAGAATGGCCTGAGGCAGAAGTTGAAGTTGTGTTGTACAATTTCGGACTTGATTTACTTTTAAAATCTAACAATCCATATATAGCCAAAATTGCTGCACTCCGGAAAGCTGGTATTAAATTCGTAGCCTGCGAGAATACCATGAACAGAAGGAAAATAAGTGCAGACAAGCTGATTGACGGAATTTCATTTGTAAAGGCCGGAATTCCGGAAATTGTACTTAAACAGGAAGCCGGATGGTCTTATATTGTCGGTGGATTTTAAACAAAACAAAATGACTAAAAGAAGAAGTTTTATTAAACAAATTGCCGGCGCCGGATTACTTAGCGGTTTAAGTCCTTTAAGCAGTTTCGCCGGTATTAACGGCAATCAGGATCCTGATAAGCAAGAAATAAACGAATCCGGTCAAAGGCAATCGGGAATTGTCAGTATACTTCAAACTACCGATGTGCATTGTCAGTTACATCCGCACGACGAGCTTTTCTGGGAGAACAATCAAATGGTTTTCCGCAAGACTGCCGGTTATGCGCATATAGCTACAGCATTTGAACAGTTCAGAAAAAAAAATCCGGATACCTTCATCATCGATACCGGCGATATGTATCAGGGCAGCGAACTGTCTGTAAAAACAACCGGTTCTGCTATCTCTCCGATTTTGAATCGCCTGGGATACGATTTATATCTTCCGGGAAACTGGGAAGTAATCTATTACAAAAAACGCATGCAGAATCTGATGGGAGGACTGGACGCCCCAAAAATCTGTGCGAACATGTTTCACGACCTTGGAGAAGGTAAAAGAGGTGAATTGATATTTCCGCCCTACCATACCTGGCATGCCAAAGGAATAAAAATCGGGATGCTGGGGTATACTGATCCGCTGGTCCCCGTCAGACAATCTCCGGCATACAGCAAGGGAATCATCTATACTAAACCTGAGGAGAATATCAGATATTATATCAACTTGCTGAAAGAACAGGAACAATGCGATTTCATCATTATTTTGTCGCACCTGGGATTGTCACAACAAATTGCACTGGCAAATTCAGAGATTTGTGAAGGAGTTGATTACATTTTAGGCGGAGATACGCACGAACGCATCAGGAAACCCATACAATGCAAATATGCCAAAGTAGTTGAACCCGGGGCGTTCGGATCCTTTATCGGCAAACTGGATATTGAAGTAGAAAACGGCAAGATTACCGGACATAAATATGAACTGATTGAACTTGATCCTTCAAAATACAAAGCCAATAAAAAAATTGAAGCACTTATTGCAGAGGAAGAAAAGCCCTTTAAAGCTAAAATGTCTGAAATTATTGGTTACAGCACTGTACCGCTCTATCGCTATTTTGTTGTTGAAAATACGATAGACACATTAATAACTGATGCCCTGATGTGGAAAATGAATACAGATGCGGTATTGTCTAACGGTTTCCGGTTTTGTCCGCCCCTGGTTCCGGATAAAAGCGGAAAGGCTGACATTACCGAAGGATACATCTATGATATGTTGCCCGTTGACAGTACCATTCGCACAGGCACTGTCACAGGGAAACAGATACTCGACTGGCTGGAGAAAGAACTCAACAATGTATTTGCAAAGGATGCAGCGAAAAGGCTGGGAGGTTGGGTGATTAAAACCAAAGGACTGGATTTTGAATTTTATGCTTACAAAGAAATGGGGCAGCGTGTAAAATCTGCAAGAATTGGAAATAAAGATATTGATCCTGAAAAAATTTATACCATCTGCGCATGCGAAAGAGAAGGAGACCCGCCAACAACGCTATGTCGCATGCAGAATGTTGCCAACGGCAAAAACACCGAACATACTCTGCACAGCGTAATGAAAGAATACCTGAAGGCAAATTCGCCTGTAAGTCCATTACCCCGCGGAAATGTAAAAGTGCTTGACGCACCGCAAAATCTGCTTAGTCAGGTAAGCGGTGTCGATTACGAATTCAGATAAGCAATTATCAGAATATCATCTTTTGATTACAATACGTCTGGTGTAAACAGCGTCATTGCAAATTATCCTCAATAGGTAAATATTCTCCTCCAGATCAGAGATATCCAGCGATACAAAATCCGATTCTGCATAAGTCCCGCTTTGAAGTTCCCTGCCATCAATTGAATATAAACTCAGGGAGATTATTTTCTGCCCCTCTTCCATTTGGACATTAAGCTGATCAGCGGCCGGATTCGGATAAATACTAAATGGTTCTGACTCGGGTGAATTAATATTGTTCAGCCATCCGACTATAAATGTATAATTGTTACTCCAGGGGCCGGTTACATAGTTGTTTTTCGCCCTCACACGCCAGTAATACTCTTTAGATGTCTTAAAATTATTGATTGAAACGGAACTCACCGAAACATTGAAAGCCTGTCTTATATTAAATAAACTGTCCTCTCCCACTTCTATTTCATAAGTTGCTCCGGGCAAAGACTGCCAGGTAAATGTAATATTGGCTGACAAACCTTTTGAGTTATTCTGCGGACTTATAAGTGTAACAGGGTTAAAATTAGGAGCTGTTGTAAAACTAAAAATGTCGCTGGTATCTGTAACATTAACTCCCATAGAATTTCTGGCGATGACATACCAGTAATAAGTCGTGGAAGGTTTAAGTGAAAGCGTTTTCAAATTGTTTATTTCAACCGAATAAACAGCCTGATTCATTTCCTTATTTTCTGCATATGCAAAGAAATATCCCACTGCACTGCTGTGTTTTTGCCAGATACAGACAAGCCCCGGCGAAACGTTTATCTGATTATTGGGAGGAGCTGTGAGAATCACCGGATTTCTGAGTCTGGTTTTAAAACGCCATACATCGCTCCATTCGCTGCTGTCTTTGCTGTGAAACACTCTGACCTTCCAGTAATACGTGGTATTGAATTTTGTAGGATTAGGATTAAATGCATGAAAAAATGGATTTACCGCCGTATTGATACTTTCCCATTTGTTAGCGAACAAACTGTCTTCAGACAACATAATATGGTATCCCTTGCTACCGTTGATGCTGTTCCAGTCGAGTGTACTGAAACTTATGCTTGAGTCGTTGTTGCGGGGTAAGTCCGGTTTTACTTTATTAAAAGTGGGGAACTTCCATTCCGATGACCAAGCAGAAGTATCATTGCCGATGATAGCCCTTGCTCTCCAGTAGTACAGGGTACCAAAATACAGATCGTTTATATCAGCAAAAGACGAATCTCCGGGGGCAAATACTGTTTTCAATTCGCCGGAAGAAAATAAAGATGAAGTATCATACTGAACCTCAAAAGTCTCAGTACCGGGCAATGAATCCCAGTCGAGTTTAAGCGCTACCCCCTGACTTAAAAATGTTGACGAAACGGGAGAAAGCAAAACCGGCGCTTTCTTACTTGTAAATTTAAACGTGTTACTCCATGCAGAAGTATCTTCATCATGCATCATTTGAATCCGCCAGTAATACACTTTCCCGAAAAGCGTTTTCTGATCAGGTCTGAAATAAGCTGTTACCAGTGTATCTACCAGTAATGGCGAATTAAATGTTGCACTGGTATCCCTCTGGAACCTGTAATGTTTTACACCTTTTAGTACTTGCCATTGAAACAAGGGTCTTGACTCAACTTCTGTGGCGTTATTGACCGGTGTGAAAAGGTTCGCTGAAGCAGGAACAGTTAAAACTTTTACATTGCTCCATGCTCCGGTATCTTCGGCGTGCATCGGACGCACCCTGACATAAAGACTCTGCCCGAATTCCAGATTCTTCAGAGTTATTGTCCGGTTAAAAAACGGTTTTGATGATACGTATTTTGCGTTTCTGATTGAATCTTTCAGTTTAGGTGAATTAAAACCGGGACTGATATCTGCCTGAAAATTGTAGTAAAGACTCGAATCAACAGCAATCCAGTTAAAATCGGTTTCGGGTGTCAGTGCGCCTGTATTCTGAATAAAAACACCATTTTTCATTCCGTTGACTGTAAATTTTCTTGTATACGACCAACGGGTGGTATCGGCAAATGAACATCCCCTCAATCTCCAGTAATAGGTCTGGTCGTATTCGAGGTTCTTTACAATATAACTGTTGTTTACTGCCCCATCGACGTGATGAAGTTTTCGTTTATGCGAATTGAACATGGCGGACGTATCAAGTTCAAGTTGGTAATCCAGACTCTGGTCGAAAGTCCACTGAAAAACATAAGAGGTATTCAGCCTCAGCTGACCGTTAAGCGGCGACGTTATTCTTACGGTATCCATGGTCCAGAATTTCCTGACCGGCAGCCAGCGCATGCTGTCAGTTGTATTGATGCCTTTAAAGCGCCAAAAAAGCGTATCCCCGAAATGGCTCAGTGCCTTCTGATAAAACACATAACTCATCCCGTCAAAAGTGTCCTTAATTCTTGCTCTGATAAGTTTACTGCTGTTGAAGGCGATACTTGAATCTATTTCCAGAACGTACTCTTTGAAATAAGAATTTCTTGTCCAGTAAAAGAAAGCGTACATGTTCATCGGACCGAAATTATTGTAAGGATATATAAAGTTGATACTTGTGTCGGTGGTGAATGTCCTGACTGTAGACCAGAGTGAAGAGTCGGTAGAACTTTTTGCCCTGCCCCTCCAGTAGTATCTGGTATTGAATGCCAGGGGCTGGGTAGCTACAAAAGGATTACCTCCTCCATTGCTTTTTAATTTTGTTGCTTGCGTTAAGTTAGAATTCAGCGAAATTTCAAATTCGTATTGGGTGGCGCCCGGCACAAACGACAGACTCAGGGTAGGCAGCGTCGACACCATGGCGGCATTGTCCTGCGGAAAACTGAGAGTGGGTGTGTTCAGTAATGCCACTGCATCAGTGAAAGTAAGAGAATAAAGCAATATCAGAGTAAAGCCCGGTTTCATAAAGTGCATTTACAAATATAGTCCGAATGTAAAACTTGGATTTAATTTTCTGCTTTTGGGTCAAATAATGATGAAAAAATGACAAACTATTGGTTGATCCATAAATAAACATAATGTTTTTATTTCGCTAGGTTTGCAGACTATGTTTGACAGGGTTTATGAATCGTCTGATTTTGGCGAAACAGGTTTAAGCGAAAACGAATACGACAATTGCCGATTTGTCAACTGCAATTTCAACGGCAGTAATTTATCAGATATATTGTTCTCAAACTGCGAATTTGAGTCGTGCGATCTGAGCATTTCAACATTGCGAAACACTACTTTCAGAGAGGTCAGGTTTTTGCGCTGCAAGATGCTGGGCTTGCATTTCGAAACATGCAACAATCTCATGTTCTTTGCCGACTTTGAAAACTGCATACTCGATCATTCCTGTTTTCTGCGAATGAAACTAAAGAAATACCGGTTCAATTCATGCAGTCTTAAAGAATCAGATTTTACCGAAGCTGATCTGCAGATGGCAGTGTTTGAAAACTGCGATCTGAGCAACAGTGTTTTTGAAAACAGCAATCTCGAAAAAGCTGATTTCAGGACAGCCATTAATTTCAACATTGATCCCGAAATCAATAAAATTAGAAATGCCAGGTTTTCGGGCAGCAGTTTGCACGGACTACTGAATAAATATCAACTCGAAATTGAATAAAAGTAAAACCCTGCTATTTCAAAGTTTTTTGCACCTCCCGCAATCTCAGAAAATTAATGGGATTGGCTTTTAATCCGCTGATTCCTGTCTGAGTCATGCGAATGCTCTGATCGTAATACAAAATGATACATGGCACCTGTGATTTCATTTTGGCCTCGGCCTGGGAAAGCTGTTGAAGACGCATTACCTCATTGGTTTGCCTGTTGCTTTCCGATATAAGTTGATCGTAAGCAGGATCCGAATAATGGAAATAATTGGGTCCGCCCGGACTGAAATTTCTCGTTTCGAAACAGACCAGATAGTTTTCGGCATCGGGATAATCAGCTATCCAGCTTCCCCGCCAGCAATTGATTTTTTCCTCTTTGCGCAACTGCCTTAAAAAGCTGGAAGGATGGGCTTCAATTTTAACCTTTATACCGAGTTTAGTCCATTCCTTTTGTACAAAAACCATGAGTTCCATGTAATCCTGAGTCGTATTCAAAACTATCGGCTGCATTTTCGAAACATCAATTCCACTTTTAATCAGATAGTATCCGGCACTGTCAGGATTGTAGTCCGTATAAGGTACATTTTCGTATGGATAAGAAGGTATTCCGGTGGGCACAAATCCGTAATAAGCCGGAGTACCAACACCATTGCGAAGAAAGGTAATCAGCTTTTCGCGGTCTATTGCAAACTGCAGAGCCTTCCTCAGATTGACATTGTTCAGGGGATGCGATTTAAACTTAGTGCCGATATTGAAACCAATGTGCTCGGTATTGAGAAAAGGTGATTTGAGCATTGTGAACTTGCCTTTGTATTTCTGTTTCAGTTCGCCCGAACGATTGAGCAGTTCATCTTTTATGCTGGCATCTATCCCGTTGAAGAAATCGTATTCACCCTGCACAAATTTCATAAATGCGGTTTGCTTGTTTTTGACATTATCTATCATCACTCCATCCAGAAAAGGCAATCTGCTGCCATTTTGAAAGCGGTAGTAAATCGGATTGCGGGCAAACAGCACACTGACTTCCTCCTCCCATTGCCTGAACATAAATGGCCCGGTCCCGACAGGATGATTTCTGAAATCAGGCCCGACAGCTTCATGAGGTACAATAAAACAATACGGCATGGCAAGAATTCCAAGAAACGGACTGAAGGCCTGTTTAAGTTCTATTATCAGTGTACTGTCATTAACTGCTCTTATTGGAAAACTGAATGAATCCGGATTACTGAAACAGCGCAGATCCATTTTATCATTAAAAATCCATGCACCGGGTGAGGCAGTCTTCGGGTCGGCAATTCGCTTGAGACTGTAAACAACATCTGAAGCCTTAAATTTTCTTTTTTTATCTTTGAATTTATGTGAAGGATGAAAAAAAACATCTGTCCTTAAATGAAAAGTATAAATAAGACCGCTATTGCTGATAAACCAGGAATCTGCAAGTGCAGGACGTATTTTCAGACTGTCATCGTATTCTACCAATCCTTCAAAGAGTTGTGAGACTGCCCATATCTCACTCTGTGCTTTTACAAATGCCGGATCGAGGGTAGTAATGTTTTGATCTTCGTTGTAGAAAAAGTAATTCGAAAATTTCAAATTATCCACATTTTGACAACCATTTATCCAAACGATGATGGGGAAAAATAGCCATGTTTTGAGGGAATTTCCAAGATACTTCATCCTATTTTTGAAAGTTCAAAGTTAGGTACAAATGAAGGTAAAATATTACGGACACTCTTGTTTCAGTGTGCACACCGGTGGAAAAACCCTCCTATTTGACCCCTTCATCAGCGGAAATCCTTTAGCCAAAGACATTGATATCAAAAGCATTCAGGCAGATTATATCCTGCTTAGTCATGCACATGCCGATCACAGTTCGGAAGTACTTGAAATTGCGCGGAACAATAATGCCACCATTATAGGAATCTGGGAAATTAGCGAATGGGCTATCAGAAACGCTCACAGTTTAACCCACCCTATGAATATCGGGGGCTCGTTTAATTTTGATTTCGGCTCAGTTCAAATGGTAAAGGCTGTTCATTCAAGTTCATTTCCGGATGGTTCCTACGGCGGTAATCCTGCCGGTTTTGTTATCAGTTCGGACGGCAAATCATTTTACTACAGCGGTGATACTGCACTGACACTCGATATGCAGCTTATCCCCGAAAGGCACAACATCAGTTTTGCATTTCTGCCTATAGGCAGCAACTTCACAATGGATGTTACAGATGCTATCACAGCAGCAAAATTTGTGAGATGCAACCATGTCATCGGCATGCATTATGATACTTTCGGATACATAATTATCAATCATCAGGAAGCTATCAATCAGTTTAATCAGGCCGGAAAACTACTGACACTTATGAATATCGGACAAACTATAGATCTTTAGACAAATACAAATGGGAAAAATAATTACAATAGCCAATCAAAAAGGCGGAGTGGGCAAAACCACAACAGCAATCAATCTTGCCGCTAGTCTTGCCGTTCTCGAATTCAAGACCTTGCTGGTTGATGCCGATCCACAGGCCAACTCCTCTTCGGGAATAGGCTTCGATCCTCAGAATATCAAGGTCGGACTTTACGATTGTCTTATCAACGACACTGCGCCGAAAGATGTTATTCTGAAATCAGATCTTAAATACCTCGACTTACTCCCTTCAAACATTAACCTTGTAGGTGCCGAACTCGAAATGATAGATTTGCCAAACCGCGAAAGGGTTATGAAAAGGGTATTCGAACCGCTTAAGAAAGAATACGATTTCATAGTCATTGATTGTTCGCCATCACTCGGCTTGATAACGACGAATTCGCTTTGTGCAGCAGATTCAATCATTATACCGGTTCAGTGCGAGTATTTTGCACTCGAAGGACTGGGAAAACTGTTAAACACAATTCGCATTGTACAAAAAGAGCTCAACAAAAATCTCGGTATTGAGGGTATACTTTTAACCATGTACGATTCCAGACTCCGTCTGAGCAATCACGTTGTTGAAGACGTCAAAATGCATTTCCAGGACCTGGTTTTCGACACCATTATTCCGCGCAATACCAAACTGAGTGAAGCTCCAAGCTTTGGTGTACCGGTAATATCTCACGATGTTTCCAGCAAAGGCTCCACTACCTATCTGAATCTCGCCAGGGAAATTCTCCAGAGAAACGGATTGACGCGCATGGAGAAAGCTGAAAAAGTGATGGAATAAACACAAATACTACAAGAAATGAGCAAAGAAAAAGAAAGCATACACAAACAAAAAAAAGGCGGTCTCGGCAGAGGCTTGTCGGCATTGCTCAACAATGCTGAAACAGATATAACAGTATCCAACGAATATCGCGCCGGTGGCGGGGTCCAGATGGTTGAGATCAAAGACATTGAAGCCAACCCTTTTCAACCGCGCACGGAGTTTGAACAAAAAGCACTGAATGAACTTTCAGAATCCATTAAAGTACATGGCCTGATTCAGCCGGTTACCGTTCGCAAAATGGGCTACGATAAATATCAGCTCATCAGTGGAGAGAGAAGAACCAGGGCATCTATCATTGCAGGGCTCGAAAAAATTCCGGCTTACATACGCATAGCCAACGATCAGGAAATGCTTGAAATGGCGCTGATCGAAAATATTCAGCGCGAAAACCTCAACCCCATAGAGGTTGCAATGAGTTATAAAAGACTGCTTGAAGAGTGCAGCCTTAAACAGGAAGAGCTGGGAGAAAGAGTTGGAAAGGACCGAAGTACTGTAAGCAATTACCTGAGACTTCTCAGACTGCCGGACGAAGTGCAGATTGGCCTTCAGCAAAACAAAATCAGCATGGGGCATGCCAAAGCCATACTCAGTGTAGAAGATACCGACGAACAGATAGCACTTTACAGAAGGATAGTGAATGAAAGCTTAAGTGTCAGAAGCGCCGAAGAAATTGTCAAACACGCTAAAACAGGTAAAACCGGTACTGAAAAAGAACCCGGTAAACCGACACCTGTCATATTCGAAATTGATGATGCACTTAAACTGAAAGTCGAAAAAATCAACCATTTCCTGAGCGCCAAACTAGCCATTAAGCCCAAAGGCAATAAGGGTGAAATCATAATTCCTTTCAAACATTACGATGATCTGGAACGGATTTTGAGCAGTTTAGCTGAACATGAATAAATTCGGGATAGTCATTTTTGTATCGCTGCTTTTCGGCGCCGAGCTATATGCCTTTAACGAGAATCTGTTTACCTTGCGCAGTCTTAGCACTGAAAAAGACAGTGTAAAATCCAAACCTAAAAAACATTCAGCTCACAGGGCGAGTATTTACAGTGCCTTATTACCTGGTCTGGGGCAGGCTTACAATCAAAAATACTGGAAGATTCCGATTGTTTACGCTGCTATCGGCACCTCTGCCTACTTTACAATTTTCAACAGAACTGAAATGAAAAAGCGTCAGGATGCTTTGAATGCGATGCTCGACGAAGACAGCACCACAATTGTTGCAGCAGACATGGCCCGATTCAGTGAGAGTGTGCTTAAAGCAGAAAGAAACTACTACCGAACCAACCGCGACTACAGCATAATTGCCCTTGCTGGATTTTATGTGCTTAATATCATAGACGCAGCGGTAGATGCGCATTTCTATAAATTCAATATCGATAAACCGCTTGCCGAACGCCGTGAAAAACGATGGCACCTATACTCTTCACGATTAGGAAATACTAACACCATAGGACTGAGCTGGAGATTCTGAATGCACTTAATTTTAACTAATCAAAAAACCATAAAATTAGTTTAACTTCGAAGAATGAAAACACGGTTTTTCATTCTGCTATTGCTGCCGGTATTATGCCAAAGTTGTATCAGCATCAGTAAAATGCGTTATTCACGAGGGCTGAATATCGACATGGAATGGCTGCAAGGAGACCGAAATGCCGATGCTAAAGCCAAAGAAAAACCAGTAGCAAAAATAAAATTCAAATCACTTGAAACAGATGCTGCCGTTAGTGATTCAAATAAAATTGCATCTGTTTTTAATGAAATTTCAGACAGTATTACAGGTAATTTAAATTGCGGGAAAAATTCCTGTATGGGAACTGAACAAAATAATCCGGGTTCCATTTTATCTTTTGTTACAGAAAAAAAATCATTGCCCACCGGATACATTAACCAATATAAACTTCCTGCACAAATCAAAACCGGTAAAAGTTTACCTGTCGAGCAACCCGTCTATTATCAGAGAATAAGTCATCATGCCCTGATTGCCATACTGATTTCTATCGGTGTGGCTTTTATGATACTGGCTGCAATAGTTTATGAACTCTATTTACTTTGGATTCCGGCTTTACTGCTATCTTTTTTATGTCTTGCATTGATACAAAGGGGACTTATGAAAATCCGCAACGGTGAATCGGGAGGAATGTTTGTAGTTGTTCTGGCTTATTTAACGACTTTTGCAGATATTATTCTGGCTTTTATACTCATGATAATTGCCTGGATAGAATGGTTGTTTAATTAAGTCTGATTAGTCAGGATCAGGTTAGTGTCAAATTTAAAATCAGACATTATCTTCGCAAATATGAAATTGCTTTCTCTGTATTTTTTCTTTCTGATTGTTTTATCTCAGGGCTGTGTCAGCATTAGTAAAATGCGATATACAAAAGGGATTAATATCGATCTTGAATGGCTGAAAGGAAATATAGGAGATGATACCCTGATTCGTTTAAAGCAAGCCGCCCGTATTAAAATCAAACCTGTTAGCAATGAAACGGAACCTGTAGCTATTTGCATTAACAAAATCAATGATATTGAAAACAAGTACTTATCAATCGATAATTTCATTGAGACAAAGAACAGCGAAACTCAAATTTTTAACTGTAACATTAACAACATTCATCAATTATTGCCTTCGAAAACTATAGAAACCGTGTCTATTCCGAATGGTCCGGTCTATGCCAATGCTTATGAACCTGCCGCCAATACTGAATTTTACCGTAGTGTAAGTTCATATACCCTGGCAGCAGTGATACTCGGAATTGCAATAAGTATTTTGATTTTTATTGCAATCAATATGGCAATATACACATTGGTCATTCCATCCCTAATTTTTCCATATATATTGCTGGCTTTGGCGGTATCAGGACACCGCAAGGTAGTGAGAGGTTTAGCAGGTGGCCGGTTCTTTGTTTTTCTATCCTACCTTTTGACGCTGTTAGTTTCATTATTGTCAATGGTCCTGGCTTTGGATGCCTTTCTTGACTGGTTCTTAAACTAAGAAAAATAATTTTAATTGCCACAGGAAAAAACTTAAAGCTATGATTGATTTTATACATTTTCAAAAACAACAGATTTATTCATCAAGTCTTTCTTCAGGTTTCATGTTTAGAGCTTAGTATTAAAAATTAACTCAAATTAAACATAAGTAAAAGGCAGGATGACACAGCTTTATAGATTAGCTATTTCCCCCTATCTTTGCATCCCTTTTTATGTCGGAAATTCAAATTACCCTGCCGGACGGAAGTATAAGATCTTATCCGAAAGGCGTTACAGCTTATCAGGTTGCGCAAAGTATCAGCGAAGGACTTGCGCGCAACATCATTGCCGCAAAAGTGAATGGTCAGGTTGTAGAAACCGGAAGGCCAATCAACGAAAATGCGCAACTGACCCTGCTGAAATGGGAAGACAAAGAAGGTAAAACCACTTTCTGGCATTCGTCTGCACACCTGCTTGCCGAAGCTCTGGAAGCATTGTTTCCGGGAGCCAAATTCGGTATCGGTCCTGCCATTGATAACGGTTTCTATTACGATATTGATTTTGGATCTCATAAATTCAGCAGTGATGATTTTGCCAAGCTTGAAGCCAAAATGCTTGAATTGGCCAAACAGGACAACGCTTACATCCGCAAAGAAGTTTCCAAATCGGATGCTATTGCGTATTTCACAGAAAAAGGCGACGAATATAAACTCGAACTCATACAGGATCTTAACGATGGTGAAATCACTTTCTACGAACAGGGCAATTTTACGGACTTATGCCGCGGTCCTCATCTGCCTTCAACCGGACTTATCAAAGCTGTTAAAATTCTGAACATTGCCGGTGCTTACTGGAGAGGCGACGAAAAAAACAAACAACTGACCCGCATATATGGCATCACTTTCCCGAAAAAGTCTGAGCTCGACGCCCACCTTTTGATGCTGGAAGAAGCTAAGAAGCGCGACCACCGCGTATTAGGACGCGACCTGGAAATTTTTGCATTCGACGACGATGTCGGACCCGGACTTCCGCTTTGGTTACCCAAAGGAGCTGCCATCATTGAACTGCTTGAAGGATTTGCCAAAAAAACAGAAAAAGAGGCCGGTTATCAGCGCGTTAAATCACCGCATATAGCCAAGGAAAGCATGTACATTAAAAGCGGACACCTCCCCTATTACAAGGACAGCATGTTTCCTCCAATGGAACTGGATGGTATCAATTACTATCTGAAAGCCATGAATTGTCCGCATCACCATAAGATTTTTGCTGCTACGCCCAAATCATACCGCGATTTACCCGTGCGCTATGCAGAATACGGAACATGTTACAGATACGAACAAACGGGTGAACTATTCGGCCTGATGAGAGTACGTTCATTGCAAATGAACGATGCGCATATTTACTGTACAAAAGCACAGTTTGAGGCCGAATTCAAGGCTGTAAATGCGCTCTATCTGAAATATTTTAAAGTTTTCGGCATAGACAAATATGTGATGCGTTTCAGCAAGCACGACCCTAAAAAGCTCGGGCAGAAATACATTAATGCCCCCGAGCTGTGGAAAGAAACCGAAGACATGGTAAGAGACGTGCTGGTAAAAGCAGAGATACCTTTTATTGAGGTTGAAGATGAGGCCGCTTTTTACGGACCTAAGATCGATATTCAGATCTGGAGTGCCATTGGCCGCGAGTTCACACTGGCTACCAATCAGGTGGATTTTGCTCAGGCTGAGCGCTTTGACCTTTATTTCATCAACGAAAAAAGCGAAAAGGAAAGACCGATTATCATACACCGGGCGCCATTGAGCACCCACGAGCGTTTTATCGGTTTTCTGCTGGAGCATTACGCCGGTAAATTCCCATTATGGCTGAATCCCGATCAGGTAATCATTTTACCTATAAGCGAAAAGTATCAAGAATATTCAGAAAAAGTTTTAAATGTCCTAAAAAAGCACGATATTCGCGCCCTCATTGACGACAGGTCGGAAAAAACCGGCAAGAAGATTCGCGATGCAGAGTTGAAGAGACTGCCTTTAATGCTGATACTCGGCGAAAAGGAACAAAACGACAACACTGTGACTGTGAGGAAACAAGGTGGCGAAGATCTGGGATCAATGACGATTGAAGCACTCATCCAATGGGTGAATGCAGAGATTGACAAACAATTGAATTAAAAACTTAACAATAATTGCAAAAGAAACCGTTTAAACCTACCGTTAAACCAAAGAAGCCAAGCGGCCCCCGTCCTAACCGTGGAAGAAGGGAAGCTCTGCACCGCATCAACAATTTTATTACTGCTCCGGAAGTAAGGGTTGTTGGAGATGACATCGAAAGTTCTGTACTTACCCTGCAGGCGGCGATGAAACTGGCTGAAAAGATAGGTTTAGACCTGATTGAGATTTCTCCGAACGCAGAACCGCCTGTTTGCCGGATTGCAGATTACAACAAGTTTTTATACGAACAGAAAAAGAAACAGAAAGAATTAAAGGCCAATGCGGTCGTTAATGAGGTAAAAGAAATAAGATTCGGACCGAACACAGACGAACACGACGTTGATTTCAAACTCAAGCACGCAACTAAGTTCCTGAACGATGGAGCAAAAGTCCGGGCATATGTTTTTTTCAAAGGACGTACCATCGTTTACAAAGAAAGAGGAGAAGAGTTGCTGATGCGTTTTGCAAATAAATTGATTGAAGATGGAATTGCGAAGCTGGAATCAACACCAAAGCAGGAAGGTAAAAAGATGATCATTCTGCTCGGACCGACAAAGAAAAAGTAACAAAAAAATAGTAAATCTTAAATAGTAACAGTTATGCCAAAGATGAAGACCAACAGTAGTGCCAAGAAAAGAGTGAGCATTACCGGTACAGGAAAAATAAAACGCAAAAAAGCGTTCAAAAACCACATTCTAACCAAGAAAGCAACCAAACGCAAACGCGGTTTGGCTCAAAGCGGACTTGTTAGCGAAGTGGATATGCCGAACATGAGATACATGCTCACAATCGGAAAATAATTAAAGAGAAACCAAATTTGTCAGGCTCAAAGTTTCTGCCGGTGCAGAACGCCTGCCATAACTCAAAATAACTCCATAAAGTAACAAAGTAAAAAAATGCCTCGTTCAGTTAATCACGTTGCCAGTAAGGCACGCAGAAAGAAGGTTCTCAAAATGGCCAAAGGCTATTTTGGAAGAAGAAAAAATGTTTGGACCGTTGCGAAAAACGCAGTTGAAAAAGGTCTGACCTACGCTTACCGCGACCGCAAACAAAAGAAAAGGAATGTCCGTTCAGTATGGATTGTCCGTATCAATGCTGCAGTCAGAGAATTCGGATTATCCTATTCAGAATTTATCGGTAAGTTGAATGCAAAAAACATCACTTTAAGCCGTAAGGCCCTTGCCGATCTGGCACTCAATCACCCTGAAGCCTTTAAAGCTATCGTTAATGAGGTGAAAGACGCTACTCCGGTATCACGTCCTGACAATGCTCCAAAAGTTAAAACTCCTGCAGCAGTTGCCGTAGCAGTCGAAGCTCCAAAAGCTAAGACTACCCGCAAAGCAGCTCCTAAAGCTGAAGCTAAAGTTGAAACAGGTGATGAAACTCCGGTAATCGAAACTCCTTCAGACGAAGTTGCTCCGGTTAAGAAAGCAAGAGCCAGCAAAGCCAAAAAAGAAGAAAACAAAGACGGCGAGTAATTTAAGCCAGATTTAAAATATTAAGGGAAGTTATTGCTTCCCTTTTTTTATGCGTAATAATACCGTCCAATATGAAATGTCGTAAACAATAACTGGTCTCTGATAAAAATTAAAATTGATTATTCCACCCTATAATTTTTCGGGTGCTTTCCGGCAAATTGAGCTTAAACCTGTATGAATGAGTTGTGAAGAAATTAAACTATGCCTCAAGCTCTCTCACCACACCCATCTTGCTGAACTTCTCGATTCTCTCGTTGATCAGTTCTTCAGCAGGTTTGTCTTTAAGGAGTTTATAGAGCTTTTTAATCTCTTTCTTTACAGTTGCTATAGATTTCTCTATATCTGTATGGGCACCGCCAAGCGGTTCTTCGATGATGCCGTCTATCAACCCGTTTTTAAGCATATCGTTTGCTGTCAGCTTAAGTGCTTCAGCAGCCTTTTCCTTAAACTCCCAGGTTCTCCAAAGGATGGATGAGCAGCTCTCAGGTGAAATTACCGAATACCAGGTGTTCTCCATCATGATTACCCTGTCGCCGACACCTATTCCCAGGGCGCCGCCACTTGCACCTTCGCCTATTATGATACAGATAATGGGCACTTTCAGCACAGCCATTTCCATCAGATTTTTAGCAATTGCTTCACCCTGCCCTCTTTCTTCTGCTTCCAGTCCGGGCGATGCTCCGGGTGTATCTATAAATGTGATTACAGGTCGGTTAAACTTCTCGGCAAGCTTCATCAGACGCAATGCTTTGCGATAGCCCTCGGGGTTAGGCATTCCGAAATTGCGGAACTGCCTGTCCTTGGTATTGCGGCCTTTCTGTTGACCGATAAACATAAATGAATGTCCGTCGATACTGCCGAATCCCCCTACCATGGCCTTGTCGTCTTTGACATTTCTGTCACCGTGCAATTCCAGAAAATCAGGGGCCATGCCGTGAATATAATCCAATGCATATGGCCTGTCTGGATGTCTCGAAATCTGAACTTTCTGCCAGCCGCTTAAATTGCCGTATATGGTCTTTTTTGTTTCTTCTATCTTGGTTTCCAGCGACTTGATTGTATCACTCATGTCTACCTTTCCTTTTGAGTGGGTTTCCTTAGCCTTTTCCAGCTGATCAATCAATTCCTGAATTGGTTTTTCAAAATCAAAATACATAAACTGTCATTTTAATGGTGGGCGAAATTAACTGAAAATTCATTCACTTTTATATTTTAATCCTGCAGAAATCAAACTGTGATCGCTGGATAATTTATAGGTTTTATAAAATGTTCCTTCGTATGCTTTTGGGTATAGGATATAATCAATTCTGAAATTAGGCATGATTCCAATATAGGTCTTGCCCATACCCGAACCGTTTTCGATAAAGGCATCTTTCAATCCTTTGCTCAGATTGGCATAAGAATATGAAACAGGAGGGTCGTTAAAATCACCAAGTACAAAATGCGGTACACCGCAAGTGCTGATGTGCTCGCGAATTTTATCAACCTGTTCGGCCCGCTTTATATATGCACTCTTCATCCTGATCAGCAATCCCCGCGATTGTTTTAGTTTCTCGTCGTTGTCTTCGGGAAGTTTGGCAATAAACTTATAATCCTGTTTTTTAAACTTAAACGACTGAAGATGAACATTATAAATTCTATTCACCATGGTATCAATCATCAAATCGGTATAGAAACACATATTTCCCGTCAATCCATCGAAATGAACCAGTTCATTCCCAACGATTTTATATTTTGAGAAAACTGCCATCCCGTATTCTCCTCTTTTACGCCCGTCTTCAAGTTTCTGAAAATAAGCATAGGCAAAACCGCAGCGCCGGCGAATGCTGTCGACTGTTGAATTCTTACCGTTGCGAATATTGAGAAACTCCTGTACACAGAGTATATCAGGTTTCAGCTCCGCCACTTTTTCGCTCAATTCGCTTACCGACCAGCGCGACTGGAAATAGCCGAACAAGCCGGCATTATAGGACACCAGCCTGATTTCATTTTTATCCCTTTGTGTCTTATACCTGAACTGAAATGTCTGGTTGAAAAATGGAATTCCCAGCAGTATTATCCCAATGCTGAAAAAGGCATTTATCCTGAATTGAAACAACCAGAACAGAGCGAAAAATATATTGATTAAGAGGAAAAAGGGATAAGCCAGACCCAGAAGTGCGAATAACCAGGCCTCTTCAGGACTGATATATGAAGACAGATATGAGCCTCCCAGCAGTATTACTGCTATAATATTAAATGTAAAAACGAAGCGTCTGAAAAACTTAATCAATGCTAAGACTTATTCCTGACTTGCCTTGAATAATATGTCCTTTTCCTCTTTGCTTAAGCGGTCGTACCCCGATCTGGATATTTTGTCGAGTATGGCATCTATCTCTTCCTGAGTAGGCGAATTGTCGGGGCGTTTACCCGAGTTCCTGACAGATTTTGATACACTTGTATTCTGATTGACCTCTACCTTGAATTGTCTTTTTGAATTGCCTTGTTTGATAACAGGTTCAAACAATCTGATCTGAATTTTATCCTTTCTGTACAGGGCAAAAATGCAACCGAAAATGGCTCCGCCAATATGTGCTATATGTCCGCCGGCATTGGATTCCGAAATTGAAAGTAAATCCAGTATGATAAAAGCAACAGCTATCCAGTAAAGCTTAACCGGAATGATGCCAAAAAGCTGAAGTCTGATGTTTGGCGCATAAACTGTTGCGGCAAACATGACAGCCATTACAGAGCCGCTGGCGCCTATCAGGGTATAATTACCGCCTTTAAAAGCGGGAATGTAATTGGATGCCAGCATGAAAAGCAAACCTGCTACGACACCGCCCCATATATACACTCTCCAGACATCCTTTTTGCGAAAAAAATCCATGAAGATATTCCCGGAAAAATAAAGCACCAGCATGTTTAAGGCAAAATGAAAGGCGCCGAAATGTGCAAACTGATAGCTTATTATAGTCCAGGGCTTTTGAAGCAGGGCGCTCCAGGCTGAGGGAAGCGACAGATAAGGTGAGGCAAATTCTCTGACGGCAGTAAAAAGAAAAACTGAA
>CAZRKA010000047.1:0-20997 GCA_964600345.1 uncultured Chitinophaga sp.
CCTGCACTTTACCCAATGGCCAGGTTTGCAGTACCATAGTAAACCTCGTTATAAAAGATATTCCCAAACTGCGTTTAAGATTAATTTCCAATCCGGTTCAGTGTTTTGAAAATAATCTGTTTTGTTTTCTCGATTCAAGTCTCTCAGGAGATAATGACAATTGTATCAAAACAATTAAATACCTTTTCAGTGATAATGAATTGATTACAAAATACGGTAGTAAAGACAATCCGGTGCAATTGCCGCTGACATTCTGTAAAAGTTATCTCGATCCTCAGGGCGGCACTTACGATCTGACTGTTGAAATTGAAGATTGTAACGGATGTATTTACAAGCAAAAGGTGCCGGTGAGTATGAAGGTAGAGTTATTGCCTTCCATTTTCGCAAATTCTGAAGAAAAGACAGACAGGTGTAAGGGAACAGTAGATGTTAAGTTCACCAATCTCTCACAGATTAAAAAGAGCGATGTAAGCAAATTCAGGTGGATATTCGGCGACGGAGCAGTTGATTCGACCTCATGGGACAGTGTTTATCATCATTATTCAATTGGCAATCAAATGACCGGTATCTTTAGCCCGAAACTTCAGATATTTACAGGGAACGGCTGTATGCGTGAATTCAGTCTCAAGGATGTAATACTGTATAATTTCAAACCATATATTGTCAAAGACAAAGATTCGGTTTGCCTTAATGAAACCATCAATTTTGAGGTTTTTCCAAAAGAAATGGTAGATCATGTCAAACAGGAAAAGGTTGTGTGGTATTTTGATCCCGGACTTAAATACGGCTACGAAACCTCCAACGAATTTAATCAGGTCGGACCATACCGCATCTCAGTCAGCCTGCAACATGTCTGCGGTCCTTATGTTGTCTACGACACGGTCAATATCATAGGTCCCAGAGCTATAATTGAACCTGAATTCATAGAATTGAACGAAAGATACCAGTGCAGGGTTAAAGATACAGTTCATGTGGCAGACAATTCTCATTACTATCACAACGATAATAATTTTCTGGACGACGATAGTCTTGTTTCCAGAACTGCCGGAAATCTGAAATTTGCTTTTCGTAAATTCATGAATTCAGAAGGGCATCACCCAACCATAGCACCTTATAATTACAACAGAAACAGCATGAATGTTAGCAGGGTATGGGATTTTGGCGATCCATACTGTCAGCAATGCACCAGCGACAGAGTTGCAGGTCTGAATGTGGATATGAATTGCCGGTATTCCAGAGACAGTGCCGAATTCCATGTTTATACCGACTGGGACTCGGTGTATTATTATAAATACGTTTCCAGACCATTTTATATTACACATTTTGATACAGACAGTGCCAGATGCAGAAGTACCAGAATCTGGGCCGATGATTCTGTTTATATGGTTTTTGATTCTGTTATTTATTATGGCGATAATCCTTTGGGAGTAAGTGCCAAAGACAGCTCGGTATTCTCGCCCAATGCACAAAAGAAGAAAATCGGCTCAGGTATGTTCGGCAAAAAAAGTATCGATTTGCCTTACGACCTCAGGGTTTATATTCCCGCCAGTAACTCAATCACGGTTGATTATAAAAACGGGTCATCGACATTTCTTGTCAATGGCCCTCAGCTTTATGATTTGTCTTATGATATGCGTATATCAACAGGTATTGACGACAGTTGCTATTTCGTTTATGGATTAAAACTGTACAGAGATTCATTGTTAAAGCAGACCATTAAACCATATCACCTCAATATTCAAAAAGTACGCGTTGCCGGTTTCAGTGAAGGAGACAGTATCAATCCGTATCTGCACAGACAATTGTTTTATAATTCGGTGCCCAAATGTTTTAAAATTTTACTTCGTTTAAGAGATACTGTCCATCCCATGCGTTGCGAATCTATGGCTGCAGCCTCCATAGCCCTTATGCCACCTTCGGCAAAAAGACTCAGCATAGACGACCATTTCTGTTACGGCTATAACCGGAAAGTGGTGGAATTTAATCTTGAAGATACAAAACCGGGTTGCCTGGCATCCACAGTTATGTTCAATCCGGATTACATCAATACCCCTGACAACTGGTTACTTTTAAATAATCTGCAATACGGTGAAATGATAAGAGACCAGGCATTGTCGCCGTCCAATCCATACAGAGGGTATAAAGCTGAAGGCCCCAATCACGGCCGTTTCTTCTGGATTTACAATGACACCTCATTGCCGGCCAAAAGTGTACAAAATATCAATGTCGGACTGATAATAGGTAATGGTGTCTTCCCTGAAACCTGCAGCGACACATTCTACTACCGCAATTTTGCAAACTTCCCTCAGATAAATTCCAGACTCGTTTTTGCAGATAATATGGATACCACCCATCATATCTGCAGCGATAATATGGTTTATGTCACCATTCCCGAATCCAATCCTGAAATGAATCGTCTGGCCGATCAAAGTTCCTGGTTTGTGATCGAAAACTCTACAGGTGACACCCTTGAAGAAATCAGAGAATCCTATTATAAGGTTAAAAACCACCCTGATTATCCCGGTCAAAAGGTTAACTATACCAAAGTGGCAAGGTATAAATTCGACGGCAAAAACATGAATCTGTTTCGGCTGGATTCTTTCGTTACTGCAATTGTGCATAAATACAAGGCAATCGTTTTACCTGGAACCAGATATAATAAACTCAAAAATGCCTTACATGCAAAAGGCTTTGACATCAATAGTTTTAATGATACCAACCTGCTGGATGTGATATGGAACGGTGTGGGCGTTATGGGCAACCCATCTACCGGCAGCAGGGGTTGTATCGATACCACCGGTTTTATGCAATCCATCAGCGTTTATTACCGTATCGATTCTGCTACTGTCATTAACCACAAGGACAGTAGTCTGTATCCCGCAGACAGCTTTATGTTCGGTTCAGTACAACGCTACGCATATGGTTTCAGAATTAAGAAAAACGGGGCTTATAATTTTTACAGGACTGTCGGAAGTTTTTATCCGACTTTATGCGAAACGCAGAGTCTGATTACACTGGTAGTTGGTTTTTCGATGAAAGTACAGTTTGCCGATACTATAATTTGTAAAGGAAGAATAGTTGAAGCCCTTCCTGATTTCCGTTATTTTACCCTCGACAGCGGGCGGGTTGGCAATACCGATACCATCAGCCACTGGTTAATCAGACAAAGTGAAGCAGGAGCCAATAATCGCGAAGGAATTACGGTATGGGATTACAGCAGTGAAGACGATGATGCAGGAAAACCGGCCACTGTTTTCGGAAGTTTTCCCTTTGCACGGATAGGTTATGGAAATCCGGGTATGCTGCTTGGCAATGAACCAAACGGCATTTATTACAAAACGCCTGGAATTTATACCCTGAGGGTTACCAGTTCAGACAGCAATTATTGCAGGGATACCATCACTCAAAAAATATATGTAACGGGTCCAAAGGCAGGATTCTATACAGATATTTCTACGCCAAACTGTAAAACCATACTCGAACTCTTTGATACTTCCTTTATGGTAGATCCATGCAAGTTGAAAGGTTCTGATGCCTGCGACAATATATTTAAATGGACCATAGACTGGGGAGACGGATCTACCCCTGTAGATTACTTTAAAGCGCTGCCAAAACAAATCGGACACGATTACCTTAAAAACGGATATTACACCATCAGACTGATTATTGAAAGTGTTCTGGGCTGCAAGGATACCGCTTTTCAGGAGGTGTTCATTCCGGGACCAAGTCCCAGGTTTATACCCGAAACAAGGATACATATTTGCGTCAACGACTCTGTCAGTTTCAGAAATATCAGCGAGAATTATACAGGATCATCTCAATGGTTATGGAACTTCGGCGACGGTTTCTACAGTCCCCAGAAAGATACCGGCATCATTACTCATCAATACACTAAACCAGGTCAGTACGATATCTACCTGAGTCAGTATGACAGCATTGCCAACACCGGTAAATACTGCGCAGACATCTACCCGGATCCGGATAAAGGGCAGTTAAAAATTACGGTCACAGTCTGGCCTTATGATTCAGTGAAACTCAGGGCTAATCCTATTGTTGTCTGTGTAGGTGACAGCGTGACCATCACCGCAGACCTTGATTCCAGGTTTTTGTACAGAAACTATTTCTGGACGGTCAATAAGGAGCTTTATCAGACTGAAAACCTTGTTTTAAAATTTGCACCGAAGAAAAAAGGCAGATTCGATATCAGTTGGGAAGCAGATACTTTTGGTTATTCGCATTCATACTGGGGAATTTACTGTCCGGATTTTGATTCCATTACTGTATTTGCCGACAGTGTGCTGGCCGATTTTGATATTGATGAATCGCAAAAGCCGGTTTACTGTTTTACCAATAAGTCTAAATGGGCAGATACTTACAGATGGGGTTTCTTTCACGATACAGATATTACCGTTGGCAAACTTCCCTTTATCAGTAATCAGTCTCAAAGCGAACCCGACAGATACATTTGCCAGAACTTTGTTGAGCATGTAGGAATTAACTGGGTTTGTCTCGAAGCCAGAAATGAACTTGGATGCCTGGATACAATTTGCAAGAAGTTATACAATGATTATGAAGTAGCTATTAAACCACCAAATGTCTTCACGCCTTCAGGTAACGATGGTTTTACCGGAACAGATAAGGAGGGATTGCAGGGCAATAATGTCTTTAATATATATACCAATAATGTAGAGCGTTATCACCTTATTATATACAATCGCTGGGGCGAAAAAGTGTTTGAGAGTCATGATCAGAATTACGACTGGAATGGATCTGTCGATAATAAAGGCGCTGCATGTCCTGATGGTACCTATTATTATATTCTTGAATACCGTTACCTGGGAAAAGACAAAGACGAACCCGTAATCAACGGAGTGGTTCAGCTTATCTGGTAATTGCTTGTTTACCCTTTTGCTTTCTTAAACTTGTTTAAGGCAAATTGCATGTTTGTGGCTTAGTTTTGTGCTCATATTATGACAGTTAAAGCAGTAGAACTAAGCGTAGCACCTCCGGCTCCCCACATGGTTGGAGATGGTTTCAGAGTGCATAATTTCATTCCGTCAACATACAGACTTGATATGCAAAGGATGGATCCTTTTCTCATGATGGATTATAATTCAAAGGTTACGTTTCCTCCAACAGATCAGCCAAGGGGTGTTGGTGTTCACCCGCACAGGGGTTTTGAAACAGTAACAATTGCCTACAAAGGTAAAGTAGCACATCACGACAGTGCGGGAAACAGCGGTGTCATTGGTGAGGGTGAAGTGCAGTGGATGACTGCTGCCTCGGGTGTTCTGCACAAGGAATATCACGAAAAGGAATTCAGCTCAAAAGGCGGAGATTTTCAGATGGTGCAGTTATGGGTTAACTTACCTGCAACACATAAAATGTCTGCTCCCAGATACCAGGGTATTTCCAGAGATCAGATCAGGTCTTTCGGATTAGCTGATGATAATGGAAGGGTAGAGGTGATAGCAGGTAATTTCAAAGGTGTTGAAGGTGCGGCAAAAACTTTCACTCCTGTTCATTTGTACAATGTGCACCTCAAAAAAGAAGCTGAGATTGAATTAAGTTTTCCCGCTCACTATAATACCGCCTTACTGGTAATAGAAGGAAACATCACTGTAAATGGCAGCGAGCATACTGAAACAGATCATCTTGTATTGTTCAAAAACAGCGGTGAGGAATTCGTAATTAAAGCCAACGAAGATGCAATTGTTTTGGTTCTGAGCGGTGAACCGATCGGCGAACCGATAGCAGCCCATGGACCTTTTGTGATGAACAGCAGAGAAGAGCTGGTTCAGGCATTCAGAGACATGCAAAATGGCGCCTTCGGCAATCTTGAGGATTAAATAATATCCTGCTCAGACTATTATTAAGGTAATGCTTTGATAATTAAATGATTGTATTTCATTTAATTAATAATGCTTTATAAGAATTTTTTTAGCCTGATAATACTTGCTTGATTTTTTGGCTCTTACGTTTCATTTTCATTTCTTTGCATCAATTATTATGTTTCATTGTGATTTCCGGATGAAACTTAATCAATTGAAACAACTTGAAACACACATTTTTCCAGATATTCAGGCATCCGTATGCTTATTCAAATTCTGTAAAAGGAAATATTATCCGGAGTATTCTCTTCGGACTCTTCGTTTTCCTGTTTATAGCAATTTTCCAACCTTTTGGGCTGGCCTCAATTAATAAAAGTATTTTTCTTTACGCTCTCGGATATGGTGCCTGTACCACATTTGTCATGCTGGTTCTGAATGTACTGATTAGCCGTTTATTTCCTTTTTATTTTAACGAAGACAACTGGACAGTTGGTAGAGAAGTGTTCTGGATACTCATAAACATATTCTTTATCGGTATTCTGAATGCCATTTATACTGCTTACGCAGGTATCTGGGAATTCTCTAACAGACAATTTTTATGGTTTCAGTTTTTTACGCTGGTAGTAGCGCTTTTCCCTGTTACCATGCTTGTTCTGCTGCGCGAATCAGGTCTTAAAAAACAATTCCATAAAAGTGCGGAAATCATGAATGGTAAACTTAATTCACGAAATTCAATTTCCATAAAAAACAATACAGATGGCCAAACAGGAAATAGTATTGTGATAAAATCGTCAAATACAAAAGACAGTATCAGTATGAATCCTGACGAACTGATAATGCTCAAATCATCCGATAATTACGTTGAAGTAATATACATTAAAGACCGACAGTTGTTTAAATCTTTGGTGAGGAATACGCTTAAGAATATACAGGAAGATCTTTCGCTTAACAATCAACTCTTCAGATGCCATAAAAGTTATCTGGTTAATCTGCAAAAAGTCATACATGTTTCAGGAAATGCCCAGGGTTATAAGTTGCACATGAAAGGTTCGAAAATCCTTGTACCAGTTTCCAGAACATACAATGAATTGCTCAAAAGCAAGCTTTCCGTTCGTCCCTGAAAGTTTCCGTTCGTCCCATTTTCCCTTACAGTTTAACCCATTCTTTGCTTTTAAGCCCTTAATGCAAAAGTACAATCTGACCTGCATATAGGTTTGCAATATGAAATCAGATTCGATCTTTCAAATTTTGTTAGTCCTGCACATTATTTCTGGATCTATGGCGCTTGCCTGTGGGTCATTAGCCATTATTTCAAAAAAAGGGAAGCCTTTTCATGTGTTAAATGGCAGGATATATTTTATTGCTATGCTGATAGTATGTATGTCTGCCATAGCACTTTCGGTTATAAGTCATAATTCGTTTCTGGGTATGACAGCTGTTTTTTCCCTTTATCAGACGGTTGAAGGTTATAAGGTATTAAAGGGCAATAAACTTCTGAGCAAGCTGACGGATTTAATCCTTTTACCCGCATTTGTTTTGAATTCGGTTTGGATGCTTATAAGCGGAAACCCTGTACTGCTTCTGTTTGCCGCCATTTCAGTATTTATTATTGCCGGAAGGATACAAATTTATCTTCAGATCAGATCAGGTAAAAAATATCTGTACCCGCAGCATATTCAGAGACATGTTGGCATGATGTGTGGTTCTTATATTGCGGCTCTTACTGCCTTTCTGGTCAATGTTAAACCTTTGCAGGGTTCATTGATATTATGGTTTATCCCGTTTGTTTTCATACTACCGTATATGATATACTGGATTATGCGATTAAAACCGGCAAGCAATTTCTAATCTAAAATCGAAGCAAGTATGTTTTTAATCAGATATTTATTATGGTGTCTGTTGTTATCAGAAATTTCAGCACAACCCTATATCAATTCACCAAAAACAAGGCACAGATTCGCTCAGTTACTGATAGGACTTGAAAGCCGGTATGTAGCAGGTACAGAAACCCTGATAACTGAGCGCGACAGCAATGGAAATAAAGTTGAGCGGAATTTGAATTCATCTACCAGCAACAGGATTGTTATAGGAGGCACTCATTTTTGGGGTAAATCAGATTTCTTTATCGCTATTCCTTTCTTTGGTTCCGGAAGTAAGGTATACGCAGAAAGTGCAGAAACGGGATTGCGTTATTATCCCTTGCCGGTTAAATTCAATGCTTTCAGATTATTTATCGGAACTTCATGGCAGGTTTTCAGCTTCAGATATAAAAATGCCTGCGAATTAAAAGGCAGCCGGATTAATCTGAGTGGCGGTATAACCTATGCATTCGAAAAATATTTATTAAACCTGAATACCGGATATACCTTACCCCGTAAGTTTGATTATTACTCTGATAAGTTACATTCAGACAGGTTAAAATTGCCAACTTATCATGTATCGCTTGGATTGAAATGGATGCTGGAGACAACCCTGAGTGCAGAAAAAAGTTTTCTGAACGGTAAAAGTAAATATCTGAGTGATTCTCTGGGTAAACATGGAGAACTGAATGGTTTAACCCTTGCTGCAGGGCCATCATCGGCCTTTTTTACACGCTCAGCATCACATAACAAAGACCGCCCCTGGTTAGGAAAACATTATAATTGTTCGGTATTTCCCGAGTTTTCAATTGGCTATTATCTGCATAAGCCGGATTTACAATTTAATCTTGTATACAGAAATATAGTAAGCAGACAATCGGCATTCGGAGTTGAACAGATATCCACCCGCAAAGCCTTTAGCCTTGAAGGGTTTAAATTTTTTGCGGACTATCACGGTTTTGCAGCCTTCGCAGGACCTGTAATCAGTTATGATATGATGGTATTAAGCGAACATCAACTCAATCAAACCGGGACATCAAATATATGGAGACTGAATCCGGGTATCTGTTTTGGCTGGGATATCAGACCTAACCGCTTGCAGGCATTTTATCTCCGTACAGCTTTGAGATATTTTCCGTGTATTAAGCTGAAAAACAAAAGCGGAGGAATTTTCAGATTTGATATGCTGGAATTCAATTTTATTCAACTGGTAATTTTTCCATCACGCCTATAGATTTTTTCAATTGGTTTTATTATATCATAACAGCATAAAAGCAAGATATGAAGATATAATAAATCTCGGATTTGGCAGCGGAATTTAATTATCTTCGCGCCATGCAAATTGACGATGTTCTGAAGGCCGGGATAATAGCGGCATTTAACGAACTTTATGGTAACAGTCCGGAAGCTTCTGCGATTAAACTTGAAGCGACAAATCCGGATTTTGACGGTGATTTTACATTTGTTACTTTCCCGTTTCTGAAGATATCAAAAAAGAATCCTGAAGAAACTGCCAATCAGATTGGAGAATTATTGTGTAAATCTATTGATGAGATAGAAGATTACAATGTGGTCAAAGGTTTTCTGAATCTTGAATTGAGCGAAAATTTCTGGATCAGCAGATACAACAGTTTTAGGTCGGCAAAACCAAAAAGCGGTAAAGAAAGGATTATGATCGAATATTCGTCGCCGAATACTAACAAACCACTTCATCTTGGACATATCAGGAATAATTTGCTGGGTTACAGTGTTGCCGGTATACTGAAAGCTTATGGCAATGAAGTTGTTCAGGTGAATCTGATTAACGACCGTGGTATACATATATGCAAAAGTATGCTGGCCTGGTTGCGCTACGGCAATGGTGAAACACCCGAAAGTTCAGGTATTAAGGGCGATCATCTGGTTGGGAAATACTATGTGGAATTTGACAGAAGGTATAAAGCAGAAATTGCAGAACAGCTTGCATCCGGAATCGAAAAAGAAGTTGCAGAAAAGCAGGCACCGCTGATGAAGGATGCCCAGGAGATGCTTAGAAAATGGGAAGCAGGCGATATGGAGGTCATGTCGCTTTGGTCTGAAATGAACAGCTGGGTATACAAGGGATTCGAAGAGACTTATGCTGCACTTGGAATCAGTTTCGACAAATATTATTACGAAAGTAAAACCTATATACTTGGGAAAGACATTATAGATGAAGGTCTGGAGAAAAAAGTATTTTACCGCAAAGGCGACGGCAGCGTATGGATTGATCTGAAACCGGAAGGACTCGACGAAAAACTGGTACTGAGGAGCGACGGCACCTCTGTGTATATGACTCAGGACATTGGAACAGCCCAGCTTAAGTATGAAGAATTTCAATGCGCCAAAAGTATTTATGTCGTTGGCAACGAACAGGATTATCATTTTAAGGTTCTGTTTCTGATTATGCAAAAACTGGGAAGACCATGGGCGGCAGGATTGCACCACCTGAGTTATGGCATGGTTGATCTGCCGAGCGGAAAAATGAAAAGCAGGGAAGGAACCGTTGTAGATGCAGATGACCTGATGAAAGAAATGATTGAAACAGCGCGCGAAAAAACAGAAGAGCTGGGTAAAACAGATGGCATGACAGATGCCGAAAAGAACAATCTGTACAGAATACTTGGTATGGGTGCTCTCAAGTTCTTTATGCTTAAAATTGACCCGCAGAAACGAATGTTGTTTAATCCTCAGGAATCAATAGATCTGCAGGGTGATACAGGGCCATTTGTTCAATATACTTTTGCACGGATAAACAGTATGCTGAAAGCAGCGGATAAAGAAGAATTAAATGCAGAGCCAAATATGGAGGACCTTCACGACAGCGAACTGAATCTCATTAAGGCGATTTGCACTTTTGAGTCTGAGCTCGAAAAAGCGGCTCTCACATACAGTCCATCCCTTATTGCATCTTATTCACTTAATCTGGCAAAAGCATTTAACCGCATGTATAACGATGTATCTTTTCTGAAGGAAACAAACAGAGGTAAACGTATTTACAGACTATCCCTGGCGGGTACAACTGCAAAACTGATAAAATCCAGTCTCGGAATGCTTGGAATAGAATGTCCCGAAAGGATGTAAATTCATTATCATTAATGCATAATCAGTAGTTTGCCGCTAATGGTTTCATTGTTTTTTACTGCATAAATGATATAGATTCCCGTACTCCAGTTACTGATATCAATTTCAGTTTCCTTGATGGCATTTATTTCGTGCAGAGTTCTGCCGTTGAGATCAGTTATTTTTAATGAATTCACAGCATCGCTGAAAACCACATGCACCGTATTAACAGCCGGGTTGGGATAATAATGCATAAACCAGTCGTTGCCTGCCACTATATTCTGATTCTGTCTTTGATTCAGGCTGTCTTTATTGTGTTCAGGATTTGAGGAACTGTCTTCAAACTGAGTGTCTCTCTGTAAATTCTGCTCCGGGCATTTATCCGGCTCACAGTATTGATTGATGATCTTAACCATCAGGTCGTTCAGGTATTCTACCTTGCTTTCGCCACCTGTTGGTTTCAGATGTGAATTTCCGATCTTACTGTCGTCGGTGATGTAGAGATATTCTCCATTGCTAATGATGGACATGTATTTCAATAAAAACTCAGTTGGTTTATCAATTCCGCTGGCCGCTATCGGGATGATGCGTATACCTCTTGCAGCAGCCATCCGGGTATATGATTTAATTTTTGCAATATTGGAACTATCCCTGTGCGGAGGTGCATCGAGCAGCAGAAACATGATACGTGCTGCTCTGCCTTCACTCCATCCCAGTTGATTGACACATGCTTCAACAGCATCGTCTACAGCCTCAGGAAAATCGCCACCACCGCCGGCAGACTGATTGCCGATAAATTCGATGGTATTTGCAGGATTGCTGCTCAGCGGCAGCACCCTTGTCAGGTATTCATCGCCCCGGTCTCTGTAAAACACTGAACCGGTCATAATTTCGGCGCATTGATTATTCTTTTTAACTCTGTTGATGACATCCATCAGTTCTGATTGCAGATAACGGATTTCATCACCCATACTACCTGTGGCATCCACTACAAAACCGATTTCAATCAGGCTGTTTCTCTCATTGGTCAAATCGGTTTTAAATGCTGTTTCACTGTTGATGTATTTATCTATATTACCATAATTCTTACCTGCAATTTTCAGATAAAAGGCTGCAGTTGATTTTTCCTTGTATACCCCCGGCCAGAAATAGACATGGCCCTTTTCGTCGCTATAGCCTTCCCATAAGGCATTATGAGACTGGTCGCATAAAGTAACTGCTGTATAAGTGAGGGGTTTGTTCTTTTTGTCGAGTAATTTTATTTTCATC
Organism: uncultured Chitinophaga sp.; assembly: GCA_964600345.1. Classification (GTDB taxonomy): domain Bacteria; phylum Bacteroidota; class Bacteroidia; order NS11-12g; family UBA955; genus JABMMZ01. The sequence goes on from CAZRKA010000047.1 coordinate 12,041, forward strand.
AATTTACCGGGATACATGTCCCAGGTTTTCTGATGTTGTTTGATTTCTTCCTTCATATTGGTTTTGAGCCATTCATTCCAGTGGTCGAGATCCCTCCAGTGTCCTGCAGTGATATTGCCTGCACCCGGCAGAGTTTTGTCAGTTGTCTTTTCAGCAGTAAGCGTTTCTTCAGAATATGACATTGCCGGACTGAGTTTTTTGTCGGATCGGGGTTTTACAGTTGACGAGCCCGATTTTTTATCTGCACTTTTAACTTCACGGTCGCCGAAACTCCACGCGTACGATTTTGCGGTACTGCCTGTCGAAACAGTTTTGATGCTGTAGGCTCCTGCGGTTACGTGGCTGGAACCCACTGATGCAGGAGACAAAAAACTGAGGTCAGAAAATTTCCCCTTACCAAAACTATCTATTAAAGCAATGTGTTTTCCGCTGTCTTTGGCATTGTAAGTCTGTGTAGCCGGATTCTGTGCACTGAGAGGTATCCTGATGAAGTTAACGGAAAAATTGATGCTGTTGTAGACGTTTCGGAGATAAATATTTTTTATACGGACAGGATAATGATTGGGTTTGCTGAATTCGAGCTCACAAAAACCGTGCTGCGAATTCAATTTGTAAAATCCTGCAGTATTGCTGTAAGTACTGTCAACACGCTGAAGGTTTCTAATTGCGACAACTTTGAAAACTTCTTCATTCAAATTGTTTCTGTTGCTTATTTTGCCGCATAAATACGTTTGTTCTGCATATAGCAGATTGCACATCAGAATGGCGATACCCGGAAATAGTACTTTCATAAAGCATTTATTAATTATAAAGCTTCATACCTTTGCTGAATAAAAGGTAAATGGAAAATTTAAAAACGGGGAAATATCGCCATTACAAAGGGAAGGAATACGAAGTGACCGGGATTGCCACTCATTCTGAAACAATGGAAAAGCTGGTTGTTTACCGGCAACTATACGGAGAATATTCTGTCTGGGTAAGACCGCTTGAAATGTTTTGCGAAACAATAACAGTCAATGGCGATCAAGTAAAGCGATTTGAAAAAATCGGGGATCAGTGAGTGACAGGCGTATTGTCGCCAATAGTAATATTCTGACGGGCATAAAAAGTTTTTACCCTGAAAGCGTACCAGGCAAGATAGGCAAAGCAAAAAACAGTGACTATGTAAGAACTGTGAGCATTGCTTACATCGGCAAGCCAGCCTTGAAATGGCGGCACAAGGGCACCTCCAAGTATCATCATAATCAGAAGAGAGGATCCCTGATTAGTGTATTTACCCAATCCGTTTATAGCCAGAGTAAAAATGCATGGCCACATCACAGAACAGAAAAGTCCTCCGCTAATAAAAGCAAATAAAGCGGTCTCACCATTGCTCAGCAATCCGACACACATCATTATAACAGCTGCCGAAGCAAGTATAAGCAATGTGCGGGCAGCATCTTCGCCTGAGATGATGAAAAGCACAATAGCAAGTATGACAAAGGGAAGGTATAGTACAAAATCGGAAACGTCGTTGCCAAGATACAAATTGATAGTGTATACGATACCAAATGCCAGCAGGGGAACCAGCACCTGCATGATGATTTTATTTAATCCGCTGAACCTGAATACCGTCAGGGCTCCGGTCCATCTGCCTATCATCAGACTGCCCCAGTAAAGTGAGATAAAAGGAGATATTAATGTATGGTCTATTCCTCTGATTTCGGGCATTTCTAATAAGGCGGCCAGATTGCTTTGTATACTGACTTCAACTCCCACATAAAGGAAAATTGCTATCATACCGAAAGTAAGCTGCGGATATCGGAAGGCACCGAAATCGCGTGTAAATTCTTCAGTGCTTGAAACCTGTGGCAGTTTACTGATAAATAAAAGTATGGCGCAAACCATAAACAAAAAGAAAAGTATCATCGCCGGCACCTTGACAGATTCGATACCCATGGCTTCGGGTTTAGGAGCCTGGGGACTTCCAAACAGGGCAAGACTCAGCAGAACGGGACCTATGGTAGTACCGAACGAATTGATGCCGCCCGCCAGATTAAGCCGGTGTGAACCGTATTTTTTGTCGCCGAAGTTTGCGACAAACGGATTAGCGACAATTTGTTGAAGCGCAAATCCAAGGCCTATCACAAACAGGGCAAGTAAGAGAAATAAATAGGAATTGTTATTGGCGGCAGGTATAAAAAGCAATGCACCGAAAGCAGAAATAATCAGTCCTATTACCAGTCCCTTTTTATATCCTATTTTGTTGAGCGGGTCGCCGAACAGAGTTGACAGGAAAAAGTAAATAATGGCACCTACTGCGTACGCCAGATAAAAAGCAAGATCTACCAGTTGCGACTGAAACTGAGTGAGTTCAAACTTGTATTTAAACAACGGAATGAGGATACCGTTGCTGGCAGCCACAAATCCCCAGAAGAAAAAAACAGATACAATTACAAAAAAAGAAGAATTGATTTTTTGCGAATTCATGTTGACAAATAAAGGCTTATTTTAAAACAAAATTGTATTTTTTTTATACCCTAATGCCTATATTTGCCTCATTAATACTAAACCATTATTTTATTAACAGTTCAAAATTTATGAAAAAATTACTTTATTCAGCATTGGCTCTTGTAGCAGCAGGTGCTCTCTTTACAGGTTGTGGCGGTGATGATAACAACGGCGGTGGTGGAGACAACACACCCAAAGGTCCTTCGATTGAATTCCAAACCAATACCGGTACTTTTTCCGGATATACTTTTACCTCCGGCAAACTGGTTATCGGTTCAGTGGTTAAAATCGGTGTGAAACTCAGTTCGGATATCAACCTGAAAAGCACCAAAATGACCGTGAAATTCAACAATCAGGCTGAGCAGATTATCGGCACTGATTCTGTTTTCTCAAGCAACACCAAAACCTGCAACAGAGATTACATTTTCACGCTTCCGATGGACAAAGGTACTTATACCTTTACTGCCTACGCTACAGACAAAGATGCCACCACATCTTCAGCTAAGATCGTAATCACTGCATTCGGTCCGCTTGCAGACATGGGAACCGGTATGTTCTACAGTCTTAAAGCAACTACTCCCGGTAACTTCAGTGCTTACGACCTGTTCGAAAATCAGGCAATCACTGCTGCATCAGGCGCTGGTAATGAAGCCGACAGAGATATTGTTGACATGTCTACAAGTGCAACGCTTTCCAGATCATGGAAATCTCAGAACGGTACTGAATTCGTTATTTCAGGTGCCGACGGAAAACTTAACAGCAAAGTTTACACTCAGTTCCAGTCTGAACAGGACGTTATTGATGCCTGGGAGGCCACTGCAGGAAAATCATCTACCGTTAACGGAATCGATGATGGTAAATTGGTTATTGCCAAAGTTACAAGAGGCGCTCAGACTTATTACTACCTGATTGCTATCGATACAGTAATGGATGATACAGGATCTGAAAACGATACCTATTCTTTCCAGTACAAACAATAATCGCTAATCTTATTAAAGAAAAGACCTCCTCAGTGGGGTCTTTTTTTTGCCTGAAATTTCATAATAAGTGTTGATATTTGTCTTGAAATTAGTGTATCAATGCCGTTTTGCGATTAAGTATTGCAGGAAGAAAAACATAACTTTCAGCTTTTAAATGTCATTTACGAAAAATGACCTGTAATTGAATAGTAAATTTTTACGGCAAGCGGTCAATTTATATGGGTTTGAACGCGGTCTTCAATCCTTATTGTCAAAACATTGAATATTTTACTCAAAGTTTTTGAAACCAAGCCTTAAAGTATTATTTTCGCACCCTTATTAAAAAACGAATTTATTCAATCAAATGAAAAATAAAGGATTAGTCATTTTTATTGCAGTCGTCTTAGCCATTACCTGTGTGTATCAGCTTTCATTCACTTATGTAGCGCGTAAGTTCGAAACCAAAGCCAGAGTTTTCGCTTCAAAAGGAGGAAAATTCGATTCGGAAATTTATCGCAACTATATAGATTCTCTCGGTAATAAAGATGTTCTAAACTTTGGGATTGTTAAAAGAAACTATTTTAAATGCAAGGATGCTGAATTAAAACTCGGACTTGACCTTCAGGGCGGAATGAACGTGATCCTAGAAGTTTCAAAAGGAGATGTGCTCAAAACACTGGCAGGTGTTAATCAAAAACAGATTGATGTTAAAACTGCTATTCTGAATGCAGAGGCTGCCTACAAAAAGTCGGGCGGAGATTTTGTCGACCTGTTTGCAGATAAACTCAATGATATTTCGCCTAATCGCAGTCTTGCTTCAGTGTTTTCAGGCAGAGACAATAAACAAATCAACAGTTCATCATCAGACGAACAGGTTAAAGACTACCTTAAAAGAGAACTGAAAAGCAAGGCTGACAACACCCGTCAGGTTATCGAAGCCCGTTTAAATCAGGGTAATATCAGTCAGCCGAATATCCAGGAACTGGAAGGCGGTCGCATTTCAGTTGAACTTCCGGGTGTAGACAATCCGAAACGTATCCGTACCATGCTGGAACAAAGTGCAAAACTCGAGTTCTGGGAAGTATACGGCAATAATCCTAAGAATCAGTTTGAAGGTTACACCAAAATTTACGAACCGCTAAATAAAGTGCTGGCTCAGAAAATCAGAGCTCAGAAAGGAAATCTTGTAGACTCGGTAAGGATAAAGGAAATAGCAGCAATAGCTGATTCTACAGCTCGCGACAGTGCCGGCAAAGCATACGAAAAAGAACTTGCTGCAGCCGATTCATCAGCAACACCTTTGGCTGATATTGGTCTCTTCCCTTATACCAACGGTCAGAGTATTGCAGAAGGCGCCATGATTGGTATAGCCGCAAAAACTGCCATTAACAAGATAAATAAGGTTCTGCAGGACGAACTGATACTGGAAAAACTTCCCAAGAACGTGAGGTTTGCCTGGGGTGCAGAACCAATGATCAAAGAAAATGAAATCTATGCACTTTATGCCTTGAAAGCTACCAGAGATGGTAATGCTAGTCTGGGTAGCGGTGAAGAAAATATAATCGCAGATGCATTTGCCACTACCAGCACCACCAGCGGTCAGGTTGAGGTAAATATGAGCATGACCAATGCCGCATCCAGAGAATGGAAAAATATCACTACCAGCAATCAGGGACAGTTCATTGCTATTGTACTCGATAATAAGGTGTTTTCAGCACCGGTTGTCAACGATCCTATCACCGGTGGCAATTCATCAATCAGCGGTAAATTTTCAGTAGAGGAAGCTACCGATCTGGCCAATGTGCTTAAAGCGGGTAAATTACCTGCTCCGGCTCAGATTATTGCTGAGGATGTAGTTGGTCCGACACTGGGTAAAGAATCTATCAGACAAGGTCTGAATTCATTTATACTTGGATTGATTGCAGTTATCATCGCGATGGTATTCTATTACAACCGCGCCGGTGTGATTGCAGTAGGAGCAGTATTGCTGAACGTATTCTTCATTATTGGAATTCTGGCCTCTTATGGAGCTGCATTAACGTTGCCGGGTATTGCCGGTATAGTGCTAACCATTGGTATGGCGGTTGATGCCAACGTGCTTATTTACGAAAGGATTCGGGAGGAACTGCGCGAAGGAAAATCGCTTAAGTCCGCTGTAAACAATGGATTTAAAGCTGCTCTTTCTTCAATTGTGGATGGAAACATTACAACCCTCTTAGCAGGTATTATCATGACTTTTGTTGGTGCCGGTCCGGTTTATGGTTTTGCTATCACCCTCATCATTGGTATTATCTCTTCACTCTTTACTTCAATATTGATTTCAAGAATTTTCATTGAAAAGCGTCTCAATAAAGACAAAGAAGTAAGTTTTTCAAGAAATGTCACTAAAAACCTGTTTGTTGGCGCAGATTACAATTTTATCGGCAACAGAAAGAAATTCTATATTCTCTCACTGGTCATCATTATTGCAGGTATGTCTGCTCTGGTAATTAAAGGCGGACTGAGCACAGGTATAGACTTTAAAGGTGGTTACGGATACCAGATGCAATTGCAGGCAGGAATTCCGGCAGAGCAAATCAAGAACGATCTCGACAAAGGTTTGCCTGGTAGCAGCAATGAGGTTAAAACTATCGGAAGTGAGGGCCGTTATAAAATCGTGACGACATATAAAATCAACGAAAATAATGTTTCGGCAGACAGTGTTGAAGCGGATGTGCTGAATGCATTAAGCAACTATAAAGCCAGCAAGGCCAGTGTGCTCAGCAGTTCAGAAGTCGGACCAACTGTGGCTTCAAACATCAGAACCAAATCTGCCTGGGTAGTAGTGGTATCACTGATTGTAATTTTCCTGTACATTGTTCTCAGATTTAAGAAAGTAAGTTTTGCATTTGGAGCTACTATCGCATTGATACACGACGTATTGATGGTATTCTCCATATTTGCACTGATAGATGGAATAGTGCCTTTTGCGCTTGAAATTGACCAGGCATTTATAGCAGCTATTCTGACAGTTGTCGGTTATTCTATTAACGACTCTGTGGTTGTATTCGACAGGATAAGGGAGTTTATGGGTAATTATAAAACTGAAACAAATACAGGTAAACTGATTAACGACGCTATAAACCAGACTTTGAGCAGAACTTTTATGACTTCAGGTACTACTTTGGTTGTTATTCTTTGCCTCTTCCTATTCGGAGGAGCTGCACTTAAAGGATTTTCACTGGCATTGCTTATCGGTATCGGAATTGGAACCTATTCTTCGATTTGCATAGCAGCCCCGATAGTCGTTGATTTCTTTAAGAAAGAGAAAAAGGCATAAGCGAAACAAACAACATTTATATGAAAGGCAATCTTCGGGTTGCCTTTTTTTATATTGGAACTAAATTTGCACATGGCTAATTAATTAAAATGTGTGTTATTCTAAAAATCAAACTATAATGAAATTCAAACATCTCATAAGCATTTCACTGATTATACTACTGGGAGCATGTGTCAGTAAGAAAAAACACAAACTGGCTACAGACAGAGTCGCAAGATTGAAAGACTCGGTAGATATGGTCATATTCCGCCTCGATCAGTGTCTGGCCGAAAAGACAGATCAGAAGAACAGGATTGATTCGCTCGAATCAAATATACTCCATCTTAAAGCTACAGGCAATGCGTTGTTAATACAGTTAAGCGAGTTATCAGTAGTAACCAAGGCCCAGGCCGAAAGCATCAAGAAGTCGCTGGATGCCATCAGCAGCAAAGATGCCTACATACAGGATCTTCAAAAGGCCATGGCCCGAAAAGATTCCATTAATCTGGCACTGGTGATGAATCTCAAAGGGGCACTGAAGGATGTGAATGACCAGGACGTTGAAATCAATATTGAGGGTAGTGCTGTTTTTATTTCTGTATCGGATAAACTGCTATTTACCAGCGGCAGTTATGAGGTAACACCTGCGGCTATGAAAGTACTCGAGAAAGTAGCAGATGTGTTAAAAGCACAGCCCGAAATTCGTTTCATGGTAGAAGGACATACCGACAACAAACCCATCAACGGTAAACTGATCAGAGACAACTGGGATCTGAGTGTTTTAAGGGCTACATCAGTTGTTAAGGTACTTCAAAATTACTTCAGCATAGATCCGTCGCGTATGTTTGCGGCCGGCAGGGGAGAATACCAGCCATTGGTTCCCAATAGCAGCGACGAAAACCGATCGCTCAACCGAAGAACCCGAATCGTCATTATTCCGGAACTCGACCAGTTCTTTAAACTGCTTCAGCCAAAAAATTGAGACTCAAGGATTGAGACTTTTTAAGTTTTGATTAATCAGTATTCCAACTTATTAAGTATATTTCAAAATAAAAATGGTTGTAATACGGATAATTCAAGTATTGTTTTGATATTTAAGTGTCTGTATAATTTGAATTTAAATCAAATCAACGATAATTTAATTTAAAATATTACATTTTAAGTCCATTTGCGAGTAGTTTTATAATTTGAAGTTAGACTGCCTTTACCACTTTCCGGAATTATTCCGGACAACTTATCAAAGATATTGCTGTGCCGTGGTTTTTACATACTATTCACATTTACAATGCAACTCTTCTTACTTTAGAAAAAACGAAAAGTTGTTTAGCAAACAGGCTAAAGTTGAGAATATGATTGTTTTATATTTTAAAAATTTGTCATATCATTGAATTTTAGCATATCATGCACCATAACATACTTAATATTACAGGATTCATTTTCTCAGCTTTCGTTATAGTTTACAGTGGTTCAAAACTATCGAGATATGCGGATCTCTTAGCTGAGAGTTATGGATGGGGCAGGATGTTCATGGGCATGATATTACTTGCTTTTGTGACTTCTGTTCCTGAACTAATGACTGGGCTAAGTTCTGTACTACTGATCGATTCTCCGGATCTGGCGGCAGGAGATATTATTGGAAGTTGCGCTTTTAATATTCTGATCATTTCTATTATGGATTTTTTTTACAACCCACACAAATCCCTCACAACCGAAATGAATACAGGTCATATTATCACTGCTGCACTGAGTATAATTCTGATGAGTATAGTTGGATCTGCTATTTTGTTTTTTGAAATTTTCGGACATATAGCCTGGATAGGCGGCTATAGTTTTATTATTATAATTGTATATCTGATTTCTTTAAGAATTGTTTACAAATATGAAAGTAAGAGAAAAACAGAATCCGAATTATTAAAGGAAGCACCCGAATTAAGCCGGAAACAGATAATTTTCAGATTCAGCTTCCATTCAATGATAGTAATTGGATCAGCCGGTTTTCTGCCTTTTTTCGGTGAACATATTGCACATGCCTATAATATCGAACAAGGTGTGTTTGGAACTTTGTTCCTGGCTGCTTCCACCTCATTACCAGAAATAGTGGTTTCTGTTGCTGCAATTAAACTTGGAAAGATAGATATGGCAGTAGGTAATATATTTGGAAGCAATTTGTTTAATTTCGTCATATTGGCAATTGACGATATGCTATATTT
>CAZRKA010000048.1:0-20881 GCA_964600345.1 uncultured Chitinophaga sp.
CACCCTGGACAGCAACAGGATATATGAAGACGGGAATTATATTGACGATGAATCACAGGACTACGGATTTAAAGCTGTTTTCAAAGTGAAAGGCCTGCTGGAATCAGGTTTTAATGACTCGCTTAAGGTACTGAATCTGGGCAGGCTGATGACCGAACAATACCAAATACCGGATTACAAAGTTGAAGAGCGGTTCTGCGATGTCTATAACAGCAATCTGAAAGTTATCAAGTGGAATAATACCATCGAATTACCCGAAGGTTATTCATGCGTTAATCTTGAAGATTTCAATATTGATTTCGAAAATGAAGCAGGTGCCTTTAAATGTACAGCAATTGTTGAAAACGGTAAACTTGTTTTCAATATTGTGAAAACATATAAAACCCATTACCTTCCTAAAGAAAAATGGATGGAAATGGTCAAATTCCTGCAAATAGCAGAAATCACTTACATGAAAAAACTGCTGCTCAAAAAGAACTGAAACGGTACAATAAAGTGATTCCTTTCTGCGTTTCAGTAATATGAAACTGCTCTGCTTCCTGCTTTCACTATCAGCACTTGGTATGCTGAGCATTTCATTTACACATACCGGCGGTCAGAAACCAAAAGTTTACAAGGATACCATATACCGCTGGAAAACAAAGCCCGGTCAGACTGCTGCAAAAACAGGAACAGGTGCTAATCCGGCTGTAAAGCCCAAACCGCTTATTAAACCGGCTGCACCTGAGGTAGCCGAAGAGGACAGGAAAATTAATATCACATCGACTATAACAAAATTTAAGGTCAGTAAATCTGAAAGAAAACTCTATGTATATTTTGGAGATACATTTAAAGTTTTCAGAATTTCGCTTGGTGCAAATCCCGTAGGACATAAAACTAAGCAGGGAGATAATAAAACACCCGAAGGTACTTACCGCATTAGCTTAAAGAACCCGAACAGCCGGGGTTATAAGTCACTTAAGATTTCCTACCCCGATGATAATGACAAGCGCAATGCCAAAAGGCTGGGCGTAAATCCCGGGGGTGATATATTTATTCACGGTCTCTGGTGGCCGCAACAGAATCCGGAAACTCACTGGAAAGACAACTGGACCAAAGGTTGTATAGCGCTCAACAATCAACAGATTGAAGAGATATACAATCACACAGTGGTAAATACTGAAATTACAATTCTTCCCTAGGATTTTACCGGGATTGGATTACATGGATACGCATTTTTCGCTCACCATGCTGCGGAGTAATTCAATTTCAGCTTCGTCATCCAGATAGGAAATCTGAAAACAGATAATATCTCCGCTATCTCTGAGTTTGAAGTTTATTTCGTATAACTGGTAATTTACTTTTTCAATCTGGTCCCAACGCAATATCCTGGGTTGTTGAAATAAATTAAAACAATATCTGATTCCTTCATCATCGAGAATCAGAAAACATTTTTTCCTGAAAATACCCAATTCCAGCCTTTTAAGCAGAAAATATGAAACTGCCATCACCGGAAAAACGAGGAAACTCAGCCAAAGAATCAAAGGATAAAATATCAGACTCACAATGATGCTGAATATTGCAAATGTTGCTATCAAAGGTGCTTCCGATTTTAATCGGTTGATTCGGAATTGTTTCATTGGGGTGCAAAATTAAGCGAATTCAGCCATATAACTCAGACTGATTCTTAAGTTCCGGCCTTTCGTTTAGTTAATCTTTACCACGGCAAAGCGTTGCTTGCCTGACATATCTCTTTGCAATTCGCAATCAAACCCATTGTCACGGCACCAGATTTCGAGGTTGTTTGCAGTTAAGGGGTTCAGTTCGAAATAATAACGCCGGCTTTTCACCCGGGAGGGCAATTTCAATACGTGTTTATAAAACAGCAGCGGGTCGTCGTCGTATACAAACAACGCTATTTCGGGCTCAAACTTCAGCACATTGTCCTGCATCAGATTTGATTCTGAGATTTTAATGTAGGGCGGGTTACACACTATCAATTCAGCATCCTCAAAAGGAGGCCGCGTGTTCAGAATATCATGCTGCAACCATATTATATGATTGTTTCCAAAGTTATTGATTTCGCTTTCGCGTGCCATTTTAATAGCAGAAGCAGAAATATCCAGACCGTATATTTTTGAGCTATCGTATCGCTTTCTCAAAGCAAGTGCAATACATCCACTGCCTGAACAAATATCCGCTGCGACTGAAGGATTTTTTTCAGACCTGAAAACAAGTTCCAGCAGCTCTTCTGTTTCAGGTCTCGGAATCAGCGCCTCCGGTCCGACCAGTACTTTCATTCCCATAAAGAACCCGTACCCGACAATATGCTGTACCGGCTCCATTTTACTGAGCTTTTCCATACAATCATTTAGTAAATCCTCGTACTGAAATATTAAATCACCTTTGCTAAGTATATCAGTTCGGCTGATACCGAATTTCTCATTAAAAAGAAATGAGCAAATAGCTTCAGCTTCGGAAACATCATAAATCTTTCCGAGAATATCCCTGGATTTGTTATAGGCTTCCCGGTAGCTGAGCATGTATGCAAAGTTTTAAGTAATTTCGCAGAATTACAAGCAAAGACGAAAAATACATGCGAAGCTGCCTTCAACTGGCAGAAAAGGGTTTTGGAATGGTGTCGCCTAACCCGATGGTCGCTTGTATAATAGTTAAGGATAATCAGATTATTGGCAAGGGTTACCACCATGTTTACGGTGGTCCTCATGCTGAAGTAAATGCAGCTGCATCTGTTCAGGACAAATCAAGCATTAGGGGTTCGACGGTTTATGTGTCTCTTGAACCTTGTTCTCATCACGGCAAAACTCCTCCCTGTGCAGACCTTCTTGTTAATCTTGAAGTTTCTGAAGTAATCATTGGCACACAGGATCCTAACCCGGAGGTGGCCGGTAGAGGTATCAGAAAACTTGAAGAGGCGGGAATAAAAGTGCGCTGTGGCATACTTGAAAAAGAATGTCGCATATTGAATAAAAGATTTTTCACTTTTCACGTCAAAAGCCGTCCTTATGTCATTCTTAAATGGGCAGAATCTGCCGACGGTTTTATCTCCGGCATCAATCAAAAAAGAATCAGCGGCCTTGCGGCTCAGACCAGATTGCATAAGTGGCGCAGTGAAGAGGATGCTTTTCTGATAGGGACAAATACATTGACAACAGATAACCCAATGCTGAATACCCGCCTGTGGAAAGGAAAAAATCCAATCAGAGTTGCAGTCGATTTTGAGCTTCGTTCGGAACATCTGTCTCTCAAATTCTATGACAAATCGCAGAAAAGCATCATTCTTAATGGCCTTAAAGAAACTGCAGGAGAAAATCCCGAATTTATTAAAATTGCATCCAGAGAACCTGAAATGATTCTCAAGGCTTTGTATGCTCTTAATATCAGCAGTGTGGTTGTTGAAGGCGGAGCGGCATTGCTTAACAGTTTTCTTAAATCAGGTTTATACGACGAAATAAGGCGATTCCGCTCCAAAAACCTGATGCTTGGAAACGGTGTACCTGCACCTAAAATTGACTTTATGCACCAAACTGAAGAAGACCTGATTGATGATATACTCCTGATCTATTGATATGCTGTACCTCATCCTATCTATTGTACTGACCACGTCTTTATTTATATGTTTTAAGTGGTTTGATCTTAAAAATATTAAATTACTGCCGGATATTTCCGGAAATTACATGACTTGTATACTGACGGGAATTATTGTAAACGGAGGTGCAAAAACCGGTGATAACAATGCGGAATTAATTTTCTATTGCCTCTTACTCGGTATACTTTTCTTCGCAATTTTCTATACCATGGGCCATGCTTCTGCGAAAATAGGTGTGGGTATCAGCAGTGCAGCGGCAAAACTCTCCCTTGTAATTCCGGTGAGTTTCGGGGCTCTGATATTGAATGAAAAATTCGGATTAAGCGAAACCTTTGCGCTTATTCTGATACTGCCTGCCATTATTCTGATGACATACAGACCAAATGAGAGTATCAATGGCCGTAAAATATCAATAATATTGTTGATTTTTGCCGGTTCGGGGATAATAGATACATCACTGAATCTGCTGAGACAGCATCCGGGAGCTATGAGCCATGCAGCAACCATTGCGCTCATTTTCAGTTCAGCCTTTTTATGCTCGCTGATTTTTATCCTAGCCGGAGGACAAAATCCGCTGAAGGAACTCAAAAGTTTTAAATACGGGATACTTCTTGGCATACCAAATTATTTCTCTGTGCATTTTATGTTACTTGCACTAGATAGCGGAATATTCAGTTCAGGTGAATTTTACATGATAAGCAATTCCGGTGTCATCATACTATCATTTGGCCTGGCCTATATTTTATTTTCAGAAAAAATCAATCTATATAAAGCTCTCGGCCTTGCAATGTCAATCGCCTCAATTTATCTGATTTTAATTGGATGATGTTTTCTCAGGGCACATATAAAACTATTGAAGAAGAGTCTAATGCACTCTATAAATCCAAAGGAAGTAAATTCCATGCACATGCATATCACATCGAAAAGGAATCGGAAGTAAAATCATACATTAACCGATTAAAAGAACAATACCCTGCTGCTACACATTACTGCTATGCCTGGGTGCTTGGATTTGACGGTCAGAATTTCAGGTGCAATGACGATGGAGAACCGCCAAATACAGCAGGTAAGCCTATTCACAGACAGTTACAGAAATTTGAACTTTGCAATATTTTACTTGTGGTCGTCAGGTATTTCGGAGGAACCATGCTGGGTGTTCCGGGTCTTATAGAGGCATACGGAACAGCGGCTGCAGAATGTCTGGCAAGTGCCAACATAACAGAGCACAGCATACTTGAAAAGTATCGTATAAGCTGTGAATTCGGGCAGGAAAACGAGATATTCAGACTTGTCAGACAATTTCAGTTGCCAATAAGCGTTCTTGAGGGACAGGAATGTTTTTCTGCCGAAATTAAGATACCTTTGCATAAGGTTGATGCATTTAAAGGGCAGGCCGTTAACCTTTACCGAATCAGCATCGAATATATAGGCGTAGAATGATAAGAAAACTCAGTATTGTATTTTTCTGTTTTTGCACAGGTGTCATTTCTTTTGCACAAAACACTGATTATTTTAGTCTGAAAGATGTCAAAACATACAGATTTGATCATCTTGAATTGAGTACAGAAAAGGAAATAGATCAATTTTTGCGCAATCCGGAAAACTTTAATTTTATAGAAGCACTTAAGGTCAATCATACAAGCAGACTTGACGGGGTTATTGCCAATACCGGAATATGCAGTTTCATCAAAGAACTGAATCTGAAAGATTATCACGGCGATTTTAACGTCAATACATTCGATTCCTGTGATGGACTTGAGATTTTACATCTCAGTATTAACGAAGAAAAGCTGGAGCAACTGCAGCATATTCGTTCAATAAAAGGATTACAAACGCTGTATCTGTATATTGAAGGCAAACCCGAAAACCTCAGTCATTTGTCATTACTTCCTTCTCTGAAGGAAATTCACATTATAGGCGAATTTTTACCAAAAGACCTTTCGGCAATCTGCAATTTTATGCAGGCTCAGACACAAATGCAGTTATTCGGATTGAGCATAGACCGCATTACAGATCTTCCCGCCGATATTCTCAGATTCAAAACCCTGAGCAAGCTTCATCTTTATGACAATCTATCAGTTTTTACCAATAAGGGCATTGAAGATCTGGGTGAAGAAAAGCTCAGTATCATATTCAATATGTACTCAGACCTGATTAATGCAATCGGAATTTCATATTTTTCGAATAATGGCAAGCTGGCGGATTTCGAATCTGAGTATCTCCAGAATTTGTACAAGGGTGAGCTATTACCTCAGCAATTTAATGCGGAAGAAGAAGATAAAACCGGAACCGGACTGATTCCCTTTTCAAAGACATTCATTCCCGACTTCATCAGCAGTCCGGAGTTCAACAGACCATACCCTAAACTCTTTCCTGCTTCAGAAATATTTACCATTAACCCGCAGGATAATTGTGTCATTTACTCTAACAGCGGATTAAAAATGAGTATTGCTGCCAACAGTTTTGTCAACGATAAAGGGGAAGAAATCAAAGACCCGGTATACATTAAAATAGTCCAGATGAATACACCCGGCGATCTTGTCTTTGCCGGTCTGAATCTCAAAAACGGAAACAGGCAATTTTGCAATCAGTTTCTCTTCAATGTGCAGGCAAGTACCGAAAAGAGTTCGGCCATTCTCAAGGATGGTTATCAGATTAAAGTCAATATGCCGGTCGCTGCCGACAGTGCCAAAACCTTTTTCTACGACTATGAATCAAGTACCTGGCAGGATCTTAACTTTTACAACCAGGTTTTTGCCACTAATTTTATACCTATCGATTTTTACAAGATCGAAAGCAACCCTTTCAGTCAATCCTATTTTCAATTTGACACAACTTCTTTTGAAGACAGATTCAGGGGTAAAAACCACTATCTCTTAAACGATCAGGGAAACAACAGTCAGATGCTGTTCAGGCAAAAACAATTTTACACCGATCTCGACAGAAGCTGGAATAAAAATTACAATTCAGATGGCAAACTCAAAGGCGTCAAAATAAAAAGGGGAAAATCCTATGTCAAACTTCAAAAAGTAATTCCAAAAGTCAGAAACCGGGAAAGACAGTATTTTAAAGTCCTTGATAAAACAGAACAGGGCGTTCTGGCAGAACTTTCAGCTTTCAGAAACATTAATTTCAATGTGATTATCAACCCTGAAAATAAAAAGGAATTCAATGAATCCTATATCAAAAATGCCAAATACAGTGATGTTGTCATTCATTATAGCAAAGGAAAAGATTTTTGCGAAATCACATTAAAGACTTCTGAGGGATATAAAAAACTGAAGGCGTACATCACAGATACCGACAATAAAAAAATCATTAAAAAACATGTCAGCAGGTTTGCAAAGGCATATAAACTATATCAACGCATAAGGGTAAAGCGCGAACACGAATTTAACGGACTGAATAAACAAAGGTTTGCTGAATTCAGGCAATACAGCAATGACAAGATCAAAGCACTGCAAAAAGACAATAAAAATTCGGAAATCAAGATTCATCAGCTTGGAACATTTGGACTGATGTACGACAGAACGCCTGAATTTACAACCAATATTATTGCCCAATACACAGACGAAAGCGGTATACCTGTTGATGTTAAAGAACTTTTTCTGGTCGACAGCAGGTATAATACTTTTTTCAGAATAGAAATCGGAAATATCGCATTCGACCCTTTGAATTGTGCCTGTATCATTGCTACCGATTATTCAGGCAATCTTTATTACGCCAATAAAAGCGATGTGGCTGCATCAAATCTCAGCAACAACTCGCTCACATATATTAAACTTAAAAAGGTAAGTCCCGGATTAAGTACTATCACACAATTCAACCAGCTAATCAGGAATTGAAAGTGAAAGCACTGTCGGTCATTTTCTTCACCATCTTTATCGACCTGCTGGGATTTGGAATAGTAATACCTGTTTTGCCGGGGCTTGTTGCCGACGATCTGGGACAACCCGAATATATGGTTGGTATAATAGCTGCTATCCCGCCCTTCATGCAATTCCTTTTTGCACCTTACTGGGGCAGTCTTAGCGACCGCAAAGGTCGTAGGCCGGTGATAATGTTTAGCATACTTATCAGCAGTGTGGCTTACATCATTTTCTCGTTTACAACTACTGTTTATATATTGATTGGAGCCCGTCTTCTTGCTGGTATAGGTTCAGGTAATTTTTCGGCGGCACAGGCCTACGTGTCTGATATATCTGCCCCATCAAACAGGGCTAAAAACATGGGACTGATTGGAGCTGCATTCGGAATAGGTTTTATACTCGGACCTCCGATAGGCGGTTTTTTAAAGTCGCATTACGGCATTTGGGCAATTGGTTATTTTACGGCAGGTTTGTGTATACTGAATTTTATTTTTGTTTACTTCTTTTTACCTGAAAGCAATCATCACAAACAAACTGTACCTCATTCACTGAAGATCATTTTTGATCAAATTGGAACAGCTTTACAAAACAAACAAATACGCACGCTATTCCTCGTGAATGCCTTGTTTATTGCAGCATTCAGTATGATGCAGATTGCATCGCCCCTGCTTTGGAAGCAACAATACCTGTACAACGACAAAGAAGTAGGGTATATTTTCGGGTTTATCGGATTGTGTTCGGTCATTGTTCAGGCGGGATTGGTCGGTTGGTTTGTTAAAACCATAGGAGAAAAAAAAATGTTGCTAACAGGCAGTATACTGATGAGTATCGGGCTTGCGAGTTTGCCTTTGGTTCCAAGGGCGCAGTTTGTTCCCTTTGAACTCCTAGGAATTATGACCATAGCTATTGCCAATGGATTGATAATGCCTGCCACTGCTGCACTTGTAAGCAAGGAAGCATCTGCCAGTCAGCAAGGCACAGTTCTCGGTGCCATGCAGTCTTTTGGTTCACTTGCGCGAACCATAGGTCCGCTTTTCTCAGGGTTTCTTTACATGCTGATGTATGCCGCACCTTTTCTCAGTGGTTCGATCATAATGATTCTGTGTATTGCTCTGAGTGCAATTCTGATTAAGAAATCGGTGCGCCAAATCAAAATGTAAGTGTTATTCTGCTGATCTCTGATGACAGTCCATTGTAATCGATACGGATGTAATACACTCCGGAAGATAAATTTTCGGGATTCACCATTACTTCCCCATGCATATTTTCGAGTTTCTGCGAGTAAACAACTCTACCCGAATTATCGAGCAATACAATGACTGGTGGCGGCGCAAGGCTATTCTCTCCATTTACGTTATAATAAATATAAAACTGGTTCTTAGCCGGATTGGGAAATGGATTGCCGATTTCAATTCTGGCAATGCCGGTTCCGAATTTACTGAGCAACTCTACTTTCCTGAGTGGCTGTGGCGCTTCCTTCTCGTTGATCAGCACAGGTATCCCGGAATTAACAGATTCCTTATCCTGCCGATAGGCTATTACATTAAAAAGCTTATAGGAAAGTCCGGAATCGGAGGTATTGTAGTCGTAAAAAAAAATATCATTTTTCTCCCAGGAGTTTTCAGACAATACAAGTACCAGCATATTTGCGCCTTCTGCCAACCTCACCTGATTAACATCAAGATGGTTTTCGAATACTTTAACAGTAAATTCCTCAGGGCCGAATTCTTCATTTAAAGTCGGTCGCTTTCTGCAAAAAAGGAAGTTGCGGAAATTGTCGTTGGTATAGAAATAACTCAAACCGTCGTTGCTGAGCACACCGCCTTCAGCCTTGCCCAGCGATATGAATTTGACGAAAGTATAAACATTGTCGGAAGTCTTAATGTAATAGGCCATTGTATTCTCGTGATCGGATTCTCTGTTAACATCCGGTTTCACGTAACTTATGCCGGTATAGGCAAACATCTGAGTTTTATCATCTGTAAAACTGATGTATGAAAAAGGCTTTACTTCATCATCGCTATATGTTGAGTTATTAATAACTTCTATGGGTACTGCAGAGAAAAATTCTGTTCTGGAATTGCCGATGGCTTCTGATTTGAACAAGTCTTTACCGCTGACAAAATACAATGTTTTCATATCAGACGAAAAATAAGAAGCCCGGATAGGTTTATCGAATCCGGCAATTGAGAGAGGAACCGGAACGGACCACACTTTGCTGAGCGAATCCTTATGAGAATAAAACAACCAATCGCGCGACTGATTATTGGTAAAATAAAGATGATTTCCGTCGTTACTTATAAACGGATACGCCTCAGCTTTACATCTTGTATTGTAGGCAAAAGGTGTCATTTCCCTGGTGTTGAATACCAGATCTTCACAATTACCTGTATTTCTTATCTCATTTGAAGAAGGTTTTTGCGCTTTTGCGAAACTGAAAAACCCAATAAAAAGAATGATGCAGAAAGTTTTCATAACGTAATACAAAATAACGCAAAAATTGTCTGAATTATTTCAGCATGCCGGAGAATCTTTAAAAGTCGCTGCGTGCCGGACCCACATCAGGGTTTATTATTCCTTTTCCTCATACAGCAGTTCCTTGTTTACTACTTTAACAGCGGTGCCGTCTTTAATTTTCAGATTAATTGCCTCGTAAGGTGCTGCTATAATAAGGTCGCCGGGTTTCACTCCTTCAGTAACTCTAATATAACGCATATCCTGTATACCGGTTTTTACGGCTTGTTTAACAGCCTTTCCATCTTTTACGATAAAAACGACTTCTTCTTTTTCACCGGCCTTATCTTTTACTTCCTTCATTGTAATAGCAGCAACCGGAACTGACAAAACTTTGCTTTCCTGTTTGGTGTATATATGCACTGTGGAGCTCATGCCGGGTCTGAATGGCATCCTGCCGTTGTTCTCATTCATTAATACTTCGTAAGAAGATCTTAAAATGAGGATTTTTACCTCATATTTAGTGACCTGATCTGTCGATAAACCTATTGAACTTTTGGCGCTGTTTGCAACCTGAGTAACAATTCCCTTAAACGATTTACCAAGATAGGCGTCTACTTCAATACCCGCCGAATCTCCTACTTTTATCCTGACGATATCATTTTCGTTTACATCCACTCTTACTTCCATCCTTTCCAGATCAGATATCCGCATCATTTCTGTACCTGCCATCTGAGCAGTACCAACCACGCGTTCGCCTTTTTTAGAGACCAGACCTGTAATCACTCCATCGGTTGGGGCCAGAACGCTGGTTCGGTTGTAAGTTTTGCCGGCCTGCTGCACACTTGCTTCCACCGATTCGGTATTGTATCTGGAAGCAAGAGCTTGTTTCTCGGCCGCTTTAAGTTCTGCTTTTGCCATTTCAAACTGAGCTTCCGCATTATTGAATTCCTGCTGACTGATCACTTTATCAGCAAACAGTTTTTTCTGCATTTCAAAATTCTTCTTCTGAAGTTCGACATTCGCCATTGTCCTGGTGAGTTGTGCCTGAATATTTTCCGAGCTGGCCTTTGCATTATTCAGACCGGCTTTTGCCTGTTCTAGCTGGGTCTGATAAATATCCGGATTGATGCGAACCAGAAGTTGACCGCGTTTAACGGTATCTCCCTCTTTGACATATAAATCAATTATTTCTCCCGAAACATCCGGACTTATTTTAACCTCATTCTCGGGGTATATAGTTCCGCTTGCGGTAACCTCTTCGGTTATATCGCGCAATTCTGCTTTTTCGGCAGCTACCCTGATACCTTTGGTATCTTTCTTGTTAAATACTGCAACTACTATCAGAATGACTGCAATTGCTGCGAGTGCGATTATTATTTTTTTGCTGGACATTGATTGACTTATAAATTTATTTGACTGCCTTTGTAGAATTCCAATATCAGGCCGCGGAAAACCAGTTCGTAACGCGCCTGAATTTCGCTTGATTGAGCCTGCAGAAAATTGTTTTTAGACTGTATAAAATCGAATGAGGTGCTGGCACCGGCATCATAGCGTTTCTGAATATATTCGAGACTGATTTTCTGTGCTTCAACATTATTGACTGCTGCATCATGCCTGGCTTTAGCTGCATTGTAACTGTTAAGTGCCGCATTGATATCATTGAGCAAGGTACTTTTGGCTTTCAGTAAATTCAATTCACTTATCTGATAATTGATCTTTGCCTTTTGAATCTGATTCTGTACCTGAAATCCGCTGAAAAGATTCCAGCTAAGACTAATACCCGCACTCTGACCAAAGTTATCCCTTAATTGTTTGTTGAATGCTATTGTGCTTAACTGATAATCAAAAATCGGTTGCAGAACATTTTCGTTAGTGTTCTGGGTATAACCTATGATCTGATTGCCGGCAGGCGAATAACCGCTTATTGTTTTTGCGCTTTGAGAATACACCGTACTGAAACTCCCGAATAGCGAAATAGTAGGAGAGAGATTTCCCTTGCTTAATCTGCTCTGAAATTTTGCTGCTTCCGATTGCAAAACGGCCGATTTAATCTGCGGCATGTTCTGAAGCGAAATCTGATACAATTCATCAACAGTAAATGGATTGCTGATTATATCAGGTGAAATTTCGGGCATTACCAGGTTTAAATCCTGTTCAGGTGGCATCTGCATGAGTGTTTTCAAATTAAGCAAAGCGCTGTTCTTGCTGTTTTCGGCTGTCACCAGATTGAGCTGTTCGTTAGCTAACTGGGCTTTCAGACTCAAAAGGCTGCTTAGATCCGTGGTACCTGCATCAACCATTTTTTGGGCCCTGGTAATCCTCTGGCCGGTACTTTCCATCTGAAAACGGGCATTTTTAATGTTTTCTTCGGCCTGAATTGTCTGCAGAAAAGCATTGGCTATACTCAATGCAATCTGGTTCTTTATGTTGTTGACATTTTCCTGAGATGCTTTTTCCAGAGCATCCTGTTGTTTGATATTATTCTGATTCTGCAATCCGTTAAACAGGACCATGCTGCCGTTAACACTGAAATTATTGGATCTGATAGTCTGGTTGCTGAACTGGTTGGTAAACCGGTCGATAGTTCTTCCAAACTGATAATTCTGACCGGCATTAGCGGAAAAAACAGGAAGAAGGTTTGTTCTGCTTTGTTTCCTGTCTATCCCCGAAGACTCGCTGTTGAGCATAGATTGCCTGACATCAAGGTTGTTTAACCATGCGTACTCAATACATTGCTTTAATGTAAAATCGTTGCTTTGCGCTTCTGCTTTGAATATTCCCAGAAACAAACAAAAAAGTATCAGTTTATAAGACATAGGCCTCAGGTTTATGGGTCAAATTTAGGTCAATCGCCTTATCAGACAGCAATACTTCGATAAAATTCAGTGAGAAACGATAAAGGTTATTCCGGTTTAACTGACTTTATAAGACCGGAAACTATTTTAGCTCCCATCAGACAAAGCGGAATTCCACCGCCCGGATGTACGCTTCCCCCGCAGAAAAACAAACCTTTAATGTCAGACTTAAAATTAGCATGTCTGAAAAATGCAGATAAAATGTGATTACTGCTGCTTCCGTATAAGGCTCCTCCCATAGATGAAGTTTTTATTTCAATCGACCTGGGATCGAGTATAGATTCGCATTCTATCCATTTCGTTATATCGGTCTTAAGTTCTGCACTGAGTTTTTCGATGATATTTTTCCTGGTCCTGATGATTAGTTCATCCCAGTCCTGACCGCTGTTCGACGGCACGTTGACCATTACAAACCAATTCTCAGAACCCTGAGGCGCATCTTCTTTTCTCAATTTTGAACTGATGTTAATATAAACAGTAGGGTCGTCGCAAATGCCGGCAGATTTAAAAATAGTTTCAAACTCATTTTTGTAATCACGGCTAAAAAAAATATTGTGAAGACCGAGTTCCGGAAATTCGCGTTTTATTCCCCAATAAAAAATCAAAGCACTGCTGCTTGGCTCCGATTTTCTGAGCGAAACCGGCTTTTTAAAACCTTTCAAAAGCTTGTCATATAAAGGGTTCACGTCCATATTGCTAAGCACGATGTCTGATTCAAGAATTGTATCTGAGGTGCGCACTCCCCTCACTTTCCCTTTGTCTATTAATATTTCCTCAGCTCTTTCATTAAACTTAAATACAACACCATTCCTTCTTGCCAGTTCATACAGGGAGTTAGTAATGCTTATCATACCTTCTTGGGGAAAAAAAGTTCCGTATGCGTATTCGAGGTGAGGAATAACATTCAGCGTTGCAGGTGCTCTGTATGGATCACTGCCATTGTAAGTGGCATACCGGTTAAAAAACTGTGCTGTTGCCGGATGTCTGAAGTATTTTGAATTGATTTCATTCATGGTGCTGAACATATTCAGTCTCCGGAGATTCAAAATACCTTTTATTCCTGTTGGTTTGATATATGTAGACAAAAGCTTCAGCGAATTTTCAAGAAATACAGGAGCTGTGATATTGTACAACTTTTTACTTTTTGAAACAAAAGCCTTAAGTTTGATTTTATCTTCATTAAAAACATCATGCAAAGTCTGAACAAGTCCTTCTTCATCAGCCGGGCATGTAAAGCGGATGCCGTCGGGATAAAAGTAATGGCAAGCTTCCCCGCACTTTATATAATTAAAATACCTGCGCGGATCCTCTCCGCTTATCTCGAATAACTCATCAATCAGATGGGGCATTGTCAGCAATGAAGGTCCTGCGTCAAAACGGTAATTTCCATTAACCGTTTCACTCAGTTTACCTCCGGGATACGAATTTGCTTCAAGAACAGTAACCGCATATCCTTTTTTACTCAATCTGACAGCAGATGCCAGTCCTGCAATACCCGACCCTATTACAATACACTTCAACACTTTCTGTAAACAAAGAAAATGAAAAATTGTTAGCCGGTAACTTATTTTATTAAAACAGGAGGAGACTTATAAAAATTAATTGTCTATAAGTAGATTTTTTCAGCGAAAAACTTTATAGATTGAGCAGATAACGATTACATTTGCATCTCATGCAATTACTGGTTTCCAGTCCCTGGTGGTTTATACTGATTTGTTTCCTTGCGGGTTTTGTTTATGCCTGGCTGCTATACAAACCTCAATTCTCTTCTATAAGTCACCGGATAATGGCTATTCTCAGATTCCTGAGCGTGAGTTTGCTCTGTTTTTTCCTGCTGGGTCCGGTGCTGGTTCAATACCTCAGCGAAGTGCAAAAACCCCTTATTCTGATGGTGCTCGATAATTCAGAATCTATAGGTGCAGGAAAGGATGCTGATTATTACAAAAATGGTTTCCTCAATAAATGGTACGGAGCAGGTGCTGAACTGGGAGATGATTATGAAATAGAATATCTGAATTTAGGTGGTAATATCGAAACAGGGGATTCAGCAAAATTTGACAAAAAGAAAACCAATCTGAGTCTGGCTTTCGACCATATTAACAACACATACGCCAAGCAAAATATTGGTGCTGTTATTCTGGCAAGCGACGGAATATACAACCGGGGTAATAATCCTGTTTACAAAACGCTCAAAAATCACAGCATACTTTACACCATAGGCATGGGAGACACCATGATTAAAAAGGATGCCATGATACGCGATGTAAATCACAACGCCATTGCCTATCTCAACAACCGTTTTCCAATCGAAATAAATATTGCTGCATTTGAATGTGAAGGTGCATCAGCTACCCTCAATCTGGTTTCGGAAGGTAAAACTCTTTACAGCGAAAAAATAAATTTCGTCAACAGAGATTTTTTCAAAACATTAACGGTAGAATTGGAAGCAGAAAAACCGGGAACCATGCACATTATCGCAAGCTTAAGTCAGACTGAAGGTGAGGTTTCACCGGTGAACAACAAGAAAGATATATTCATTGATATCATCGACGGACGAGAAAAGATTCTGCTCCTTTATCACGGACCGCACCCTGACATTGGCGCTCTGAAAGATGCCATCAATTCGAATCAGAATTACGAGGTAGAATCTGCCAAACCCGAAGAAATAAAACTTGCCGGCCTCAATAAATACAGTGTAGCCATTTTACATCAGATACCCGGCAAAGGAGGTAATGCAAAGGAAATTATACAGCAGCTCAGAAAATCAGGTGTTCCGATATGGTGCATTACGGGAATGCAATCTTCTATCGAATTTTTGAATCAGATTTCAGCTTCGGCGCGGATAGAAAGAAGTCAGGGTCGGTTTAATGAAGTTCAGGCAATCATCAACAAACAATTTGGTGCATTTACACTGGAAGACAATACGGTTAGTACTATAGCAGATTTGCCGCCATTAAAAGCACCTTACGGACAATATGCCGCTAGCGGAACAACAGAAATACTGGCCTATCAGAAAATTGGCACTGTTGCCACCATGCAGCCGCTATGGGCTTTCAGCAATGTCAACGGCGAAAAAACAGCTTATCTGTTTGGTGAAGGATTCTGGAGATGGCGTCTTTTCGATTTTGTAAAAAACGAATCTCATACTTCCACTAACGAACTTGTAAGCAAAACCATTCAATACCTGGCAGTGAAAGAAGACAAGCGGAAATTCCGGGCTTATCCTGTCAAAAACCTGTATGAAGAAGATGAAGCCGTCAGATTTATAGCCGAAATTTACAATGCAAGTTACGAACCTGTAAATACTTCGGAAGTAAAACTAAGTCTCATCAATCAGGATAAAAAAGTTTACAATTACACCTTCAGTAAAATCGGAAATGCATACCGTCTCGAGCTGGGTTTGCTGGCACCGGGAGTGTATTCATACACTGCAAAAGCAGATGGCATCTCAGAAAGCATAAGCGGTAAACTTATCATTACTCCGCTGCAAACAGAACTTGTAAATACCCGGGCAGACTTCGGACTTTTAAGACAGCTTGCACAGAATCACTCGGGAAAATTCTTTGCAGCCGGAGAAATTGAAAAAGCAATAGAAACAGTCAAAAAAAACGATAATATCAGTTCAGTGTCATACAAAGAGAAACGACCCGACGAACTGATCAATTTGAAATGGATATTTGTTTTGCTGATTGCACTTTTGTCAGCCGAATGGATAATACGCAAATATGAAGGTGCTTACTGATGGGAATCAGACTAAAATACCATCCTGTTCTCTGCAACTATTATATCACTTACCGCTGTAATGCAAAATGCAGTTTTTGTGATATCTGGGAAAAACCATCACCTTATGTTAATACGGAAAATGCACTGCTTAACATGAAGGATCTCAAAAGACTTGGTGTTAAGGTAATAGATTTTACCGGCGGTGAACCTTTACTTCACAGACAATTACCGGAATTGCTGACTATGGCAAAGTCGCTTGGCTTTATTACAACAGTCACCACAAATACGCTGCTTTACCCCAAACTCGCGAATAAGTTAAAAGGGTTGATTGACATGTTGCATTTTTCGCTCGATTCGCCCATACCTGCAGAACACGATAAAAGCAGAGGCGTCAGGATTTTTGACAAGTTTGAAGAATCTGTAAAAACAGCTCTGTCTTTTGGTGAAAGACCTGACATTCTATTTACGGTATTCAGTCATAATATAGATAGCATAGAGGAAGTATACAAGAAATGGTGCCTTCCAAATAATCTGATGCTTATATTGAATCCGGTATTCGAATACAATGAAGTTGGATCGACTCTCAGCGACGATGATTTGCTAAAGCTACAAGAATGGGGCAATAAGAAACTAGTATATCTGAACAGGGGTTTTATAGAACTAAGAAGGGACGGCGGCAATCATGTAAATGATCCTGTTTGCAGAGCAGCCAGCAGCAGTATAGTAATTTCGCCCGAAAATAAACTTGTTTTACCTTGTTATCACCTGGGACTTGAGAGTTTGCCCATCGAAAATAAACTTTACGATTTATGGCAGAGCCGTGAGGTGCAGAAACAGGTTGCCCTTGAAGGCAGGAATGAAAAATGCGAAGGCTGTACCGTCAATTGCTATATGCAGCCTTCATTTGCCGTAGAACTGAGCAAATACTGGATGGCAGCTATGCCGTCAACCCTAAAATACAATCTTGAAAAGGGAACCTGGAAAAACCTGGTTTGAGATCAGACAAATCTCGGATCGGTTTCCATTACATGACCGCATTTCTTGCAAGTCCTCAGATCTTCATCAGAATAAAATTCCCTGAACCGCGGCTGAAAATCATTTTCAATATCCTTTAGTTCGAAATAAGCACTGTGTAAGGGATTATTGCACTTCTCGCAAAACCAGAGCAGACCATCGGTATACCCTTTTCCGGCTCTTACCCTTTCAACCACAAGTCCGATTGAACCTGCAGAACGGGCGGGTGAATGCGGAATTTTTGGCGGCAACATAAACATATCACCAGCCTTAAGGGGTACATCAACCGGTTTGCCATCCACCTGTATTCTGACATTGATCTCACCTTCAAGCTGATAAAAAAACTCTTCCGTTTCATTGTAGTGATAATCTTTACGGGCATTAGGACCTGCCACAACCATCACAATAAAATCGCCTGCTCCAACAGTAAGATTCTTATTGGCAACCGGAGGCTTAAGTAAATGTCTGTTCTCGGCTAACCATTCGTTGAAATTGAAGGGTGGTTTAATCTCTGTCATGTGTCAAAAGTAGGAAAAAAATTGATTTGTGAAATAAATAATAAACATGATTCACGACAATTTTGAGCTTTTTTAATTCTATATCGGTTTACAGTAGGTTAAGTTGGGATAATTTGCCCATATTCGCAGAATGAATGCGGAAAATATGGATATTCCATTGATTGATGTCAGAAAAGTTTTTAAGGATAAAAACCCTAAACTGGCACGCTGGATACCAGGATTTTTGTACCGATTCTTCGAAAAACTGATTCATCAGAAGGATATGAACCATGTCCTCCTGAATACGAGGGGATTGGAAGGTGTTGAATTTGCGAGGGCCTGCTTTAAGGTTATGGGGGTCAAATTTGAAACAAGAAATCCTCAGAATGTACCGCTGAAAGGAAGACTTATACTGGCAGCCAATCATCCTTTGGGCGGTCTCGACGGCATGGGATTTATCAGTGAAGTTCACAAAATCAGGCCGGATGTCAAATTTCTGGTAAACGATATTTTAATGAATATCAAACCGCTTCAAAGTCTGTTTCTGGGGGTCAATAAACACGGTAAAAATGCAAAAAAATCGCTAATTGAAGTTGAAAGAGAGTTTGCTGCCGAAACGGCCACACTGATATTTCCGGCCGGACTTGTTTCGAGAAAACAAAACGGTAAAATAATGGATCTCAAATGGAACAAGAGTTTTATAACCAAATCCGTTAAATATCAGACAGACATTGTACCGGTATTTATTGAAGGAAACAACAGCAAAAGATTTTACAATGTAGCTCTTTGGCGAAAGCGCTTAGGCATCAAGTTGAACATTGAGATGTTACTTCTGCCTTCAGAAATGTTCCGTCAGAAAAACAAAACCATTACCATGCATTTCGGGAAACCAATACCGGCTTATCTCATCAGGCATATTGGTGAGCATCACAGAATAGCAAATGCCATGAGACATTTTGTTTACACAATCAAAGATAATCCGGATGCTGATTTCGAAGAATTTTATCACGCATTTAAACAAAAATAATTTTTTTATATCTTTACCGCTGAAATCAAACAATGCAGGATATTATAGACCCAATTGACCGAAATTTACTGGAAGCTGAATTGAATGATTCGGTTTTTGTGCGGCCTACCAATAACAGTGGTAATAAACTTTATATTGTAGATTGTCATAATTCCCCTAATGTTTTAAGAGAGATTGGCCGGCTTAGAGAGCTCTCATTCAGGACTGCAGGCGGAGGAACCGGAAAAGACTGTGACCTTGATGAATTTGATTTTGGCAAAAGTGCTTATAAGCAACTCATAGTCTGGCAACCCGAGGATAAGGAAATTATTGGCGGTTACCGGTACATAATAACATCAGATGCACGCCAGCCAGACGGAAATTATCACCTGGCTACTACAGAAATATACAGGTTCAGCGAGCGGATGAAAGACTTTTATTTCATGAAAACCATTGAGCTTGGTCGTTCGTTTGTGCAGCCAAAATACCAGCCGAGTGCCGAAAACCGAAAAGGTCTGTTCAGTCTTGACAACTTATGGGACGGCCTGGGTGCGCTGATAGTCCTGCATCCGGAAGTAGATTACTTTTTTGGCAAAGTAACCATGTATACACATTTCAACCGCGAAGCCCGCGATTTGATTTTGTGTTTTATGCATCACTATTTTCCGGACAAGGAAGGACTGATAAATGTAGACAACCCTATTCCGATTACACACGACACTTCAGATTTTATCAAATCGCTACAGGGTCTTGAATACAAGGAGGGGCATCACCTTTTAAACGCAAGGGTACGCGAATTGGGCGAGAATATTCCGCCTTTATTCAACTCCTATATGAATACCAGTCCAACCATGAAAACCTTTCCTACCTGTATCAATACCCATTTCGGAGACGTAGAGGAAACCGGCATTATGGTGACAATTAAAGATATTTACGAGTCTAAGAAAGACAGGCATGTGAGTTCATTTCTTAAATTTCTTGAGGCTAAAGCCAAGGCCTAGACTGATTTTCAGGCTTTTAGAACACATTTCATTTTTTGGGATATTTTTTTTGGATAGACATTTTTTAATTCTATATTTGCACTCCTTTTTAGGACAGATTCCTCAATAGCTCAGCTGGTTAGAGCGAGTGACTGTTAATCACTAGGTCCCTGGTTCGAGCCCAGGTTGGGGAGCATCAAAAACCGCAACATGTTGCGGTTTTTTTTTTGCGACACAATCCGGGCGAGAAGTTTATCCGCCGAAGCGTCAGCGGAGGAGGAAGCCCAGGTTGGGGATTGATATAAGTTCAAATGTAAATATAAGCCTCAATTGAGGATTCTTAGTACTTTAAGTAAAGCGAAGGCGGAAGCCCTGATCAATGAGCTTATCATATTCCGGATATTTCTATTGCCAAACACGGTGTTCGCCCAATTGGAATCTTAAGTGATTTTGATTCCAATTTTTCCTCTATTTTTGAAATACATTGAAAATCAGTTTACCGAAAATACCATTGTTTCTCTTTTTATTTGTTTGTTCAAATAATCTATTTGCAGGTAAGGACACCGCAAAATTTAAACGATTAGTGAAATTGGATCTCGTATCTGTATATTACTCTGTTTTTGATGTCAGAAAACAATTCAGATTAGGGACGGAATACGAAAAAACAAATAATACAAGATTTAGCGCTGTTTATCATATCGATCTGGGGATGTATGATTATTATATTTTTTATAAATATTATGATTTCTTCAATTCAAATACAATTCAACCATATGACAAAAGCAAGGTAAGAACTTATGGCTTTCACTTTATCTACGGATATAAATACAATTTACAAAGGAACCAAAAATGGAAATTAGGTTACTTTGTTGCTTTGATATGTGATTTAAT
>CAZRKA010000049.1:0-20736 GCA_964600345.1 uncultured Chitinophaga sp.
TGGTGAAATAGAAGCCGTAAGTCTGACCGGGGCTGAGCAGCAGGTCTTTGGCAGAAACTTTAATGAAGTTCTGTCCTCCAAGAACATAAGTACGTCCCAGGCCACCGCTAATGAATGTCCAGGCATTCGGATTGTTTTCAGAACCGTTAAATGTACCTGTTTTGTAATACAGGAGGTAATTGGTTGTTGAATTATTGAGATATGTTCTGAATGCTATGCTATCTACATTGATAGGACTGGTGACAGAAGCATCAAAATAATTACCGTTGTATGCTGCGTAGTTGAATGAAACAACAATGTTACCTGAGTACCCGTTATTGAGTTTCTTTCTGGCCGCAAATCTGAATGCCTGAGCATAAAATGTGCGAGTTGCCGTGATATAAGGGCCGCTTATCTTTTTACCCATTCCTATCGGACTGCCACCACTGGCACTGTTATACCACATTATGGTATCCGAATTCACACCCGTCGTCGCTTCGAGAATTGGTTTGCCGTTACCACACTGAATATAACTTACAGTGGTTGGTGCGGGTGGGTTACCGAAGAAATTGAGCAGGTAATTAATTGTATCATTTGCAGGCACAGAATCTGTAGCGCCGTTTGGTCTGCTTGTCCAGAGCTTGAACCTGTATTGTGTATTATTTGTAAATGAATATGAACTGTAAAGAGGTATCAATGTGTCTTTACCACCGGCAAGTCTGGAAGTGATATAAAGGGGAGTTTGCAGTGTGCCGTTGATAGACCAGTATAGTCTGAAGCTGTCGAGCCTGAATTTACCGAAATTGAAAACCCTGCTGCTGATGTTCTGGCTGTTGTCACACAGGTTGAGAGGGGTAAGTGTTGAAACACCTGCGTCGTTGTTGACACTTGGTCCGCTTATGATGAGGATTTCGCGCCAGTTGGGATTGGAATTCTGTCCGGTCGTAACCATTTTAATATCAGTTATCCTGATTGCTGTAGTGGTAATGGTCGGAAAGGTCAGTGAATCAATACACACCTGCCCGAGTTGTGAGTTGCCGGAAACATACCAGTTGACAAACTGGGTGCCGTTCCAGTACTGAACAGTACATCCTGTCATGGTACGACCTGGGTTACTGGTCATGGCATTGTGAAAGATTATTTTGTTAATACTTTTTGCGGAAGTCCATTCCCAGGTCATCCAGTCGCTGGCAGCCGGCGGAGCCTGTGTCCAGATAAATGCCTCCTGATTGCCGCAGCCGGAATTAATGCCGTTGTTAATCTGATTCCAGTTCCATCCACCACCTGTTGTAGTCCCGCCACTGGTGGTATTACAGGTGGCCGTAGCCGATGGGGCGAGATTGATTTGTCCCTGTATTTCCATGCAAAGCATGAATACTGCAGGAACAAACAAAATCATTTGTTTGTAAAAATTTTTCATAATGACATCTGTTTATTTTCAAGACTCCAAATCTAATTAAAAATCTTAAAAAACCAAATTTGAGAGCAGCCAATTTTTTAAAAATGACGACTGCATGACAAGAGAAAAACTGTCAACCTGATTAGGCTATTAATTTTAAGGCAGTTATACCAGCTTCAAAACCTTTGTTACCATGTTTTCCACCACTTCTTGCTTTTGCCTGTTCAAGGTCGTTGGTAGTCAGCACTCCGAATACAACCGGAATACGGTGTCTTAAACCGAGTTCCATTATACCGTTTGCAACTGCCTGACAGATAAAGTCGAAATGTCTGGTTTCTCCCTGAATGACACAGCCGAGACAGATAACGGCATGGGGTTTTTCAGCGTCAATCAGCCTCTGAGCTCCGTAAGGCAATTCGAAACTGCCGGGTACATGAGAAATAAGAATATTTTCTGGTTTGACACCTGCTTTGCCAAGGGCTTCAAGAGCACCTTCAAGCAGGGCTGAGGTAATTTCAGTATTCCATTCTGAAACAACAATGCCAAAGATTTTATCTTCGGCATTGGGAATGTCTTGCGGATTATATGAAGAGAGATTCTTTAAGCTTGTGGCCATTTATCAGTATTCTCCGAGCTTGGCTTTTGCTCTGGTAATATATTTATCCATTTCGATTACCCCTTCGTTTTCGGGATAGTCTTTCTTAAGCTTCTGATATATTTCGAGAGCGCTCTTCCATTCGTTTTTCTTTTCGTAAACCCTGGCTGCTTTTTTAGACCACCAGATAACAGAAAACTCGTTTTTAGCACCCTTTGCTGCTTTGAGATAACTTTTTAAGCCTGCTTCCAGGTCTTTGTTTTCTATTTGTGCATCTCCAAGTAAACCAATTACCTGATACTGCATAACCTGATCCGGAAAATCAACTTTTTCGAGATACTCCAGTGCTTTTTTATAATTACCTGTATACAGATATGATACTCCGGCCATATACTCAGCCAGTTCACCACCTTTTGTTCCGCTGTATTTATCGGCCAGTTTAGGGGCATCTTTCAATACCATACTGAAGGAATCAACATCAAAAAGTTCCTGTGTTTTATAAATGGCAGCAATTGCTTCTTTCTCGCGGGGAATTTTGTAAAAGAACTGATATGAGATATAACCCAGAATTATCAGTATGGCAGCGCTAACACCGTAAACCAGGGTTTTATTCTGACCATTGAGCCAGACCTTTATTTTGTCAACAAACAAACTCAGACCGGAGGGGCCTTCCTTGCCTTCTTCCTGCTCAATGTATTCCGTCTGTTCTTCGTTTTCAATGATTTCGTTGTTGCTCATCTTGAATTAATTATTTTGAAAGGGCTGCGAAAATAATACTTTTTATTATTAATCCATAATGTAGGGATAATTTCCTTCGTACACATCCGTGTATAGCTCGGATGGGTCCGGATAAGGCGAATTCTCCGCAAATTCAACAGATTTGTTGACTGTTTCTATAATGCCTTCCTCCATTTTTTCGAGTTCAGCTTCAGTGGCAAATTTCTGTTTAAGTATGGTTTCTCTTGTAGTTTCTATAGGGTCAAGTGTTTTATAATGTGCAACCTCTTCTTTGCTTCTGTAGGTGGCAGGATCACTCATGCTATGACCGCGGTATCTGTATGTTTTGATTTCGAGGAAGGTAGGTCCATCGCCTTTTCTGGCTCTGTCTGCAGCTTCCTGAATAGCTTCGTGAACAGTCTCGCATTTCATGCCGTCTACCTGAAACGAAGGCATATCGTAAGCTGAACCAATTTTGTATATGTCTTTGACATTGGTTGTTCTTTCAACCGAGGTTCCCATTGCGTAATCATTGTTTTCGCAAATAAAGATGACCGGCAGTTTCCAGAGCATAGCCATATTAAATGCTTCATGCAGTGCTCCCTGCCTTACAGCACCGTCGCCCATAAAACAAACACAGAGATTTTTAGTGCCTGAATATTGCTCGGCCAGCGCTATTCCGGCACCAAGCGGTATCTGTCCGCCAACTATACCGTGTCCGCCCATAAAATTATGCTCCTTGCTGAACATGTGCATGCTTCCGCCCTTACCCTTGGTGCAACCGCCAATTTTACCGTATAGTTCAGCCATAACAGAATCTGCACTCATGCCCAGAGCAAGTGCATGTCCGTGATCGCGGTAAGCTGTGATGAATTTGTCGTCTTTGGTTGTGGCGCTCACCATCCCTGCCACTATAGCTTCCTGTCCTATATACAAATGACAGAATCCTTTTATTTTTTGCTGTCCGTATAACTGGGCCGCTTTTTCTTCAAACCTTCTAACCAGCAACATTATTTCATACCATCTTAGGTAAGTTTCCTTATTAAAATTTATTTTTGCAGCCTTGGCCATAATTTTTTTCTGAATTAACGGCAAAAGTAATCAAATAAATTGTACATACAAAAAAGTGCGGATACAGCAGTTATCACTCTATAATTTCAAGAATCACGGCAGTCTTAAGATAGATTTTGACCCCGGTATAACCTGTATTACGGGCAATAACGGCAAAGGTAAAACCAATATTCTCGACGCCATTTATTTCCTCAGTACCTGCAAGAGTTATTTTAATTCTGTAGACTATCAGCTCATAAGAAATGGTGAGACTGTCTGTTCGGTTATCGGCAGCTTTGTCAACGGGCAACAGTCCGATCTGCAGATGCAGCTGGAACTGGGTAAAAAGAAAAAACTGAAACGAAACGACAAATACTACGATAAACTGATAGATCATATTGGCCTGATCAATGTGGTCATGATTACACCCGACGACATTGAACTGGTTACAGGTCACAGCGACGTGAGGAGGAAATTCATAGAAATCTGTATCAGTCAGACAGACAGGGTATATCTCAACTCTTTAAGCGAGTATCAGAAGGTACTGGAACAGCGCAACAGTCAGTTAAAACTTTTTGCGAGACACAGGCATTTCGATCCGCTCATCATCGAGGGTTTCGACCGAAAGCTGGTTCCCGCAGGAACTTATATACACAATAAAAGAGCCGAAGTACTCGGAGCATTAAATGCAAATTTCAATGCCTTGTATCCTGAGTTCAGTTCCGGAGAGGAGACTGTCAGTTTCAGATATTCAAGTGATCTTTACGAAGGCGACTTTGCAAAATTGCTGAATGAAAGTCTCGATAAAGATCTTGCTCTGGAAAGAACATCAGTCGGGATACACAAGGATGATATTGTTTTTGAAATAGGTGGTTTTCCGCTTAAAAAGTTCGGTTCGCAAGGGCAAAGCAAAGCGTTTGTTATTGCACTTAAGCTGGCACAACACCGGCATATAAGCAATGTACTCGGCAGTATTCCAATTCTTTTACTTGACGATATGTTCGAGAAAATTGATGAAACAAGGGCGCAGAAACTCATAGACATGATTTCAGGGCCGGGTTTTCAGCAAATCATCATTACAGACACGCATGCGGATCGTGTAAAGAAACATTTTGAAAATGGAAAGAAAAGCATCAATTTCGTGGAGTTGTAAAATCCGCCATGCAAAAGAAACCCAATCATCAGTTTACCATAGGCGAGGCATTGCAGATGCTGGTATCAGACAAGAGAATTAAAAAGGGACTCAGCGAAAATGTCATCAAACAGGAGTGGAGCCGTATCATGGGAGATACCATAGCCAAACATACAACAGGTCTCTATCTGAAAGGTAGCGAATTGTATGTGTATTTCAATTCTTCGGTTGTGAGAAACGAAGTAATTTATCACAAAGACAAAGCCATTGCTCTGATTAATGAAGCAATGGGCTATGAGGCCGTCAGCGATCTTATCATTAAATAATGGCAATCAAAATTTCGGCTCTCAATGCCGGCTGGATTCTCGCCGCAGTTTATGCAGTTGGTGTCGCCGGATTCATGGTGCCTCAGACTGCAGGACTATTTCAAAAACTAATACCGTTTAATATTCTCTTTACCATGGTGATTCTGCTTTCGTATCACAAAAAATGGGGCAAAGAGTTTGTTATCTCAGCATTGCTGGTAGCTTTCTGCGGTTTTCTCATCGAACTTATAGGTGTGCGGACAGGTCTGATATTCGGGCATTACGAATACGGAAACACTTTGCTGTTTAAAATGTGGGATACCCCTTTGATGATGATGGTAAGCTGGCTTATTACTGTTTACAGCACACGTCAAATTGCAGAAATGATAGCAAAAGATACCTTGCTTGTCAGTGCAATTGCGGCAGGATTAATGGTTCTTCTGGATTTTTTTATTGAACCGTTTGCCATCCGGCACGATATGTGGCGATGGAACTCCTACACGGTACCTGTTCACAATTATATCGGCTGGTTTGTCTGCGGTGTACTTATACAATACTTGTTTATCAGGGCAGTAAAATTTCCCGGCAATAAATTGTCCCTGCCAGTATATCTGATTCAACTGGCGTTTTTTGTCAGTTTGTATCTCGCCGGCAAATAAGTGCTGAACATTATAAACCAATAGATTGCCAGGAGTAAGGGAACCGCAAAATTGAGTGTTTCTATACCGGCAAGTCCTGCTATACTTCCCAGGGGAATTACTAAAATTGCGAGCAGAAGAATTTCTGTTATTGATATGTTTTTTTGACCGTCGGCTATCAGGATTCTGAATATAATAAGCGCAAGAATATCGTAAATAAGATGCTGACCAAAACATAGACTGCTCAGTCCGGCAAAGAATAATGGAAAGTATGATCTGTGTTTTTTTGATGAAAAGGCTGACAGTGATAAGGATACAAGCATAAGCAGCAGCATGGTAGTTTTTAATACCGATAATTTTAAACTTATAAAGTAGATTATTGCCACCGAAACGGAGGTGGAGATTACCGATAAACCATTTAGAGAGCCATGCAGGTGGGGATAAGCCCAGAGGTTTTCCATATTTGTCCGCCATTGATATAGCATTTGCATTCCTTTCGGGTGAATAAAAATTGCAGCGGCATTTAACAATGCGGAAACTAAAATCAGGCTTAGCAGTGTTTTATAGTGTTTTTCGTTGAAAAGGAAAACGGCAAATGGAAGTATTAATGTGAACTTAAATGCAACTGTTCCGAGAAGAATACCCGCCGGGATTGCAAGATTTTTCTTTTTTAGCAAATAGATTGCAAACAAACTGATGGCCAGAACCTGCAGCATCGGTTGCCCGTTGTCGAGGGCATACCAGGTTCCTCTGAAGGCGAGAACAGCCATTGACGCGTAAAGCAAATTGGCGGAATTATTAAGTGCTGTGACGCAAAATATTATGCAGGCAATTGCAATTATGTTTAAAATCAACTGAACTGTTTTAGAATGATTGAAGTCAAACAGGCAGTAGGCGCCAAAAAACCAGACAAACTGCGGAGCATAGACAGGTGTTGCATGCGGAAATCCAATCTTGCCATCCCAGTTGTCTTCCTCTTTTTTTTGTTTTATCCAGTTAATGCCATTCTGAGAATCTGAATAGGGATTGCGGTCCTGGAAGTATGTAGAAGCTGCCAGATAGTAAGTTCTGAAATCGAGTGGGTGATAGGGCGAAGATATAAAATTTGCCGTCCATTTAAGGGTGTTGAACACCGCAAAAACAGATAGAAGAATTAATAATACCTTTGATCGAATCTTCAAAATATTTGCACAAATCAAACCAATAATTCTTACATTCGTGCATTCATAAATCAGATTTTAAATTCCATGGCATTATCTCCGGGTGACACCGCACCAGATTTCACACTTTACAATACAGAAAAGCAGGCCGTAAGTCTTTCGGGACTCAGGGGAAAAAAAGTACTGATTCTTTTTATTCCGCTGGCTTTTACCTCAACCTGTACAAAGGAACTTTGTATGGTCAGGGATGATATCTCGGAATACAACAATCTTGATGCAGAAGTATTTGGTATTTCGGTGGACAGTTTATACAGCCTCAAAAAATTTAAGGAAGAACAATCACTGAATTTTAATTTACTCAGCGATTTCAATAAAACAGCTTCAGAAGCTTATGACAGCATTTATGAAAGTTTTATTTTCGACATGAAAGGTGTATCCAAGCGCTCTGCTTTTATCGTAGATCAAAACGGCATAATCAGGTATGCTGAAGTACTTGAAAATTCTTCTGATATCCCTGATCTTGCTAAAATCAAACAAATATTAAAAACAATCTGAAAACATGACAACAGCCATCATTATCATATTAATACTTTTAGGTCTGATATTGATATTACTCGAACTTTTTGTAACACCCGGATTTGTAACCGGATTACTCGGCGGTATTGCCTGGATATATGCCTTATATAAGATATATAACGAATACGGCACCACCTCAGGTCATCTGGCTTTGGGTGGTTTAGTGCTTTTACTGGTAGCCTGCATTGTGATAGCCGTTAAAAGCGGTATCTGGGACAAAGTATCCCTGCATTCTAAAATGGAAAGCAAGGTCAACGAGTTGCCAGATGTAAAAGTAGGAGACAACGGTTATACCATCAGTGCATTAAGGCCAATGGGCAAAATGGTTATAAATCAGACTCCCATTGAAGTAAGCAGTATGGGCGAACATGTGGAAAGCGGCGCTTTCGTCGAAATTTTTAAAATTGAAAACAACAAAATATACGTAAAACAAATTTCATTATGAACTTATTAGAAATACCTCCTTTTTTCTTTGGTGTCGGCGGACTCATAGTTGTCGTCATCATATTTTTTATATTTCTCTATTTCGTGCCGCTTGGGTTGTGGTTTTCGGCCATATTGTCGAAGGTCAGGATATCACTGCTCGAACTAATTTTTATGCGCTGGAGGAAAGTACCACCTGAAATTATAGTAAAAGGTCTTGTGAATGCAACCAAAGCAGGATTGGTAATTAACAGCGATATGCTCGAAGCGCATTATCTGGCCGGAGGAAATGTGATGAAGGTAGTAGCCGCACTGATAAGTGCAGATAAAGCAAATATTCCACTTGATTTCAAGGCAGCAACAGCAATTGATCTGGCGGGTCGTGATGTTTTTGACGCGGTACAGATGAGTGTTAATCCCAGAGTTATTGATACACCTCCTGTATCGGCTGTAGCCAAAGACGGAATTCAGCTGATAGCAAAAGCCAGAGTAACTGTCAGAGCCAATATTGCCCAGCTTGTAGGTGGTGCAGGTGAGGAGACAATACTTGCAAGGGTTGGTGAAGGTATAGTTACGACTATTGGTTCTGCCATTAACCATAAGGAAGTACTTGAAAATCCGGACAGAATTTCTAAAGGAGTTCTCTCTAAAGGCCTGGATGCAGGTACTGCATTTGAGATTCTATCAATTGACATAGCCGATATAGATATCGGAGAAAATATTGGTGCTAAACTTCAGATGGATCAGGCCGAAGCGGATAAAAATATCGCACAGGCAAAAGCTGAAGAAAGAAGGGCAATGGCGATTGCACTTGAGCAGGAAATGAAGGCAAAAGCTCAGGAGGCCCGGGCCAATGTAATCGAAGCAGAAGCCGAAATTCCCAAAGCGATGAGTGAAGCTTTCCGCAGCGGTAATCTGGGAATTATGGATTATTACAAAATGCAGAACATCAAGGCTGATACTGAGATGCGTGATGCATTTTCCAAGCCGCCTAAAAAAGATTAAGCAATAGGTACAGTATATATTCGGCAAAGAAAAACAACCAGAAACGCCTGTAGTATTTCTTCAGTTCATTCTGAGTTTTCATTGCCGAGAAAATACCGTTTGCTATGAACAACACCATAAGTGCAAAATGTCCGTATGATAGCAGTGCAAGGTTATTTACATTGTTGTTATCGCTGATGTAGTTATAATAATAGATACTGAAAACATAAGCCGAGATCACCAGGATATTTCCTGCGTAAATTGTAAACCGCGGCGAGTAAATCAAAGCGAGTGAACGTAT
Source organism: uncultured Chitinophaga sp. (assembly GCA_964600345.1). Classification (GTDB taxonomy): domain Bacteria; phylum Bacteroidota; class Bacteroidia; order NS11-12g; family UBA955; genus JABMMZ01. The sequence continues at coordinate 9,260 of CAZRKA010000049.1, forward strand.
CCTGAATGCGGCATCCCCCTTCATGTCCGGCAGGTCTTTAAACCAGGCAATAGCTACAGAAAATGCAAGTGTGAATACACTTAGAATTATAATGTCGTCGCCCAGACTGTAAACACCGGTAATTTGTTTAGTGAAAGTTAAGTAAGCGCCGAGGTTAACCATTAATCCTCTAACAGTTGCAATGGCAATTGCCGCAGGCAGATGATGTCTTCGCAAATAAAGTGGAGGACATGAATAAGCCCAGCCGGTCAGCATCGAAAATCCAACCACAAGGAAAAGATAAAGTGAGATATACAATGATATGGCTGAAGCTATCAACAGGCAAGTCCATACAATTCTGAGGGCTGCAGACCTGCTCAGTTCACCCGATGCCAGCGGAAGTTGCGGCTTGTTGATTTTGTCGAGTTCAGTATCTTCGATCTGGTTGATTCCGACTATGAAAATATTGCAGGTAATGCCTGTTATCAGAGCCAGTATCAGCAAAACAATGTGTTCTGATGGATTTGCCCTGGTCCCCGAATTACAGGCCATCATGTATAAGGTGAATATGCTGATAACAGTTCCTGTGATGGTGTGAGGACGGCTGAATTTCCAGAATGCGACAAGGAATTTCATTCAGTTTATTTTGAGTTTATAATAAGTAATGGGGCAATCACAGATCCTTTGGTATGAATTTCGAAATGCTGATTTTCATCCGCTAATATTTTTTGATACTGTCCGGGTGTTCTCGATTTAATTACTGAGATGATGCCGTCGTAAATGATACTGAGCCAGGATAATGGAATCAGGTAAGTGAATATGATTCTGATTAACGAAAATGGTTTGATAAATGGCGTTAATAGTGGAACACCAATGATGGTGGCGAACAAAACTTTCAGTAAACAAAATGCATTGGGCTGAAGAATTTCAACTATGTAAATTACTGCACCGGCTTCCCGGCATCTCCTGAGTAAGTCATGTTTTTCCGTATCGCTGAAATGATGGAAGGCATTAAACATCGTGTAACAAATACCGGATTTGAATTCTGTCCGGAGTGCATCCGTATTCCCGGGAAGATATACAATTGATTTTTCGCCAATATATTTCGCTGATGGAAATTTATCCGATAAGGTCAGCTTGCCAAAAATGCCACTTTCTTTATAGATTTTAATTGCAGGCTGTCCACTGCCTGAACACAAATCAAACATTTCGGCATAGTGTGCAGGTTTGCTTTTAAGGTAGCGGATAAAAGGTTTGTAAATTGGGAAAGCAGAAACCACAAAACCGATAAACTCGGTTTGTATATTTCGTATAAACGAAGGAAACTGATTATAATCTTCTAGTTCTTTCAAAGTGTACCAACAGGTTTTACAAGTATATCAAACAACAAAGAAAAAGATATGTTTTGGGAAAGACATGCACAGTGGTATTTGTTAAGGGCCGGTTTTTATAAAATGTTTTTGCCATATATATTCAATCTGTTTATGGTCCGTTACAAATTACGTCAAATAGCAGCATGATATTTTATGTAATTTTAGAATGAAACACAGAAACCTGAACTGCCTTCTGAGAAGAAATCCTTAATTTTGCGTCCATGTACAGAAGCCACAATTGCGGAGAATTAAGGATAGAACACGCAGGTCAGACAGTGACTTTAGCAGGTTGGGTTGCCAAAAGCCGGGATTTCGGAGCCTTGAGTTTTATTGATCTTCGGGACCGTTACGGCATTACACAGCTCAGTTTTAATGAGACATTTGATGCGGGTTTACTTGAAGACGCCCGTAAGCTTGGGCGTGAATTTGTTATACAGGCAACAGGCAAAGTGACTGAAAGAAGCAGTAAAAACAATAAAATTTCGACAGGTGAAATTGAGGTAGTGGTGGAATCTCTTAAAGTGCTTAATTCATCAATTGTGCCACCATTCATTATAGAGGACGAAACCGATGGAGGAGAGGAGCTGCGCATGCAATACCGCTATCTGGATTTGCGTCGCGATGTGGTAAGACAAAATCTGGTTTTGCGACATCAGGTGGCCCGTCAGGTGAGAAAATATCTCGACGAACAGAATTTCATCGAAGTTGAAACACCTGTGCTTATAAAATCCACTCCGGAAGGTGCCAGGGATTTTGTAGTGCCCAGTCGCATGAATCCGGGTCAGTTTTACGCTTTGCCGCAAAGTCCGCAAACGTTTAAGCAATTGCTGATGGTGAGCGGTTTCGACAGGTATTACCAGATAGTTAAATGTTTCAGGGACGAAGACCTGAGGGCCGATCGTCAGCCGGAGTTTACCCAGATAGATTGTGAAATGAGTTTCGTAGAACAGGAGGATGTACTCAATCTCTTTGAGGGAATGGCCCGTTTTCTTTTTAAAGAAGTAAAGGGTGTCGATATAGGGGAGCTGCCAAGGATGACATACGACGAAGCGATGAGAAGATATGGCAACGACAAGCCGGACATTCGTTTCGGCATGGAGTTTAATGACATAAAATCTCTGTGCGGAGGTAAGAATTTTCAGGTTTTTGATTCGGCTGAATCTGTGCTGGCAATAAATGCTGAATCTTGCGGCAATTATACCAGAAAGCAACTGGACGAACTGACCGAATGGGTTAAACGGCCCCAGATCGGAGCCAAAGGCATGGTATATGTCTTTTGCAATCCTGATGGCACTTTTAAATCGTCGGTAGATAAGTTTTACGGTCAAAACGACCTTGCTGCATGGGCAGAAGCCTGCAATGCAAAGGCCGGAGATTTGATACTGATATTAAGCGGACAAACCGGCGCTGTAAGAAAGCAAATGTCGGAACTAAGACTTGAGATGGGTCAGAGAATGGGCCTTCGCGATAAAAATGTGTTTAAGGCTCTTTGGGTCATAGATTTTCCGCTACTTGAGCAGGATGAAGATAGCGGCAAATGGCATGCCATGCACCATCCGTTTACAAGTCCGAAACCCGAGGATGCGGACAAACTCGAAACAGATCCCGGTTCAATCAGAGCTAATGCTTATGATATGGTCATTAACGGTGTCGAAGTTGGCGGAGGCTCTATACGTATACACGACAGGGAATTACAGGCTAGAATGTTCAAGCGGCTTGGGTTTTCTGATGAAGAAGCGCGCAAGCAATTCGGTTTCCTGATGAATGCATTTGAATATGGCGCACCACCCCATGGAGGCATTGCATTCGGTTTCGACAGATTGTGCAGCTTGTTTGGCGGGGCCGATGGCATTCGCGATTTCATAGCCTTCCCTAAAAACAACCAGGGCAGGGATATGATGATTGACGCTCCTTCTCAGATTGATGATAAACAACTGATAGAACTTGGTATAGGACTCAAGGCCCAGGAATCAGGTAAGGTGAATTAATGTTCACCTGTATTCATTGTCATAGTTTTTAATCTTTCTATAAATTCATTGCTGTTTAAAGGCGAAATGACATAAACTTTTTTATCCGTTTTAATTAAAAGCAGGTTTTCGAGATTACCTGCATATAGAAAATATGTTCCCAGTTTTTTATTGCTGAAGCGTCCGAAATATCCAAACAGACCACCTGAACCAAAGAGGCGTATACTGCCGGAGAGTTCGTTTTTTTCGAGTGACTTGATTTCAATAATTTTATCGAATTGGATTTCAATTGGTTTAAAGAAACGTTTAATCTGTATACTATTCTCATACACCATATAGTGTTGGGGGTGAAGGGCCCAGGTTAAAAACAAAATGGAGACATTCATCAGGGCGATTGCAGCCTTCGCATAAATTTGTATATCATCTGTAAGTACAAAAATTGTGATGCCGGATAAAAGTGCAAACACCAGCGAGGTGATGATAATGGTCGTGCGGTCGAATTTATTCCTGAATTTCATTCTTTAATATCAGCGCAGTTAATAATGTCCTTTACTTCGAGGATTTGTTCCGTATAGCCATGGTATGACGCGTTGATCATAGCCTGTCCGAGTTCGCTAATTTTACAGGCTGAACCGGGCAGGATGAATTTGACAATGGGATAAAGCCACTCAAAATATTTGTAGTATTTCAGCGTGAATTTCTGACCTTTCGTTGCTTTCAGCATGCCGGGCCTGAATGCGTATACTTGTTTGAAGTTTAACTTTCTGAGATCATTTTCGGTTTTGCCTTTAACTCTTGCCCACATCATGCGCCCTTTTTCACTGCTGTCAGTACCTGCACCGGAAATGTAGGAGAATGTCATGTCAGGATTCATTCCGACAAGTACAGATGCCACATGCATGGTAAGGGTATAAGTCAGCAATTTGTACTCATCTTCTTTCATCCCGACCGAAGAGACACCGAGGCAAAACAAACAGGTATTATAACCTCCCAGTTCAGTTTTTAATGGAGTTAAATTGAGGAAATCGCTGTGAATGATTTCCTTAAGTTTCGGATGCATATAACCGCATGGCCGGCGGTTGATCACCAGAATTTCAGCTACTTTTTCGCTTTTCAGGCATTCCAGTAGTACAGCTTCGCCCACCATGCCTGTGCTGCCTGTCAGTATAATCCTGAGTTTTGTAGACATGCAACAAATATAGACTTAAGTAATGACTGAGGCTTGAGAAATGATAACAGGGAAAGATGAAATGCATCCTATTTTCGGTGAACATAATTTTTAGATCCTCATTGATAATGACTTCTATGATTGTAAAATGATCTTTCTCTGTTTTAAAACTGACACTAATCATGAGTCTTATGACCTTCAGTTTTAATCTTTGTAAGGAAAATGTGCGCCCGGGTTGGAAACGCATTTTAATTTAATATGAAGAGAATAAAACTACTTGCGCTATCGCTATGCATTGTGCAGGGCATTATGGGACAGTACAATTTTAAATGGCTGAAAGATTTTCATGCAGATTATTCGGCTGCAAGCAATTTTATCGTCGTGAATGATTTGTTGTATTTCAGCGCGAATGATACTGTGCACGGATACGAATTATGGGTTACAGACGGCAGTAATTCAGGGACTAAAATAGTGAAAGACATCAATCCCGGAACAGGCAATGCCATGCCCGAGCAGATCATTGTATTTAACGATAAACTCTATTTTATGGCAAGTGATGGCAGTACAGGAACGGAATTATGGGTGAGCGATGGCAGCAGTGCAGGAACATATTTACTCAAAGATATTCGTTCCGGCAATGGCTCCTCTTTTCCCGACGATTTTTTCGTCTACAAGGATAATCTTTATTTCAGGGCCGACGACGGGGTAAACGGCACAGAATTATGGGTAAGCGACGGCACTTCGGGTGGAACAGTCATGCTGAAGGATATTAATCCCGGAACAGGAGCTTCAGCACCGGGATCGTTTGTCGAATACAACGGACTTCTTTATTTCAACGCCGATAACGGCAGTAGCAGCCGCGAATTATGGGTTAGCGATGGCAGTTCCGTAAATACCAGTATTGTAAAGGATATTTATCCCGGGGCATTGGATGCTTCACCCAGAAGTTTTATTGTCTATGATGGCAAACTGTATTTTACAGCCCATGATCCCGATCACGGAGATGAGTTGTGGGTTAGCGACGGGAGTGCTAACGGCACTCAGATGTTAAAGGACATATATCCGGGAAGCATGCGAAGTTCGATTACCGGTTTATATGTTTATCAGGATAAACTGTATTTCGATGCCAATGACGGGGTTAATGGCAGGGAATTGTGGAGCAGTGATGGCAGCGAAGCGGGCACTCAGATGCTGAAGGATATTAATAGCGGAGAGGAAGCATCCAACCCGCTTAAATTCATGATGTATGATGGAAAATTATACTTTGAGGCAAGTGACGGACTTAACGGTTTTGAAATATGGGTAAGTGACGGCACTGCTAGCGGAACAAAAATGCTAAAGGATATTAATGCATCGGGTAGCAGCAATGTGTACGATCTTACTGTATATGAAGGAAAACTTTATTTCAGAGCAAGCGATGGGATTACCGGTCCTGAATTATGGGTAAGTGATGGCACAACAGACAGCACTTATAAAATCAGGCCTGCGAATTCGACCGTTCAGTCTCCGCTTGAAAACACTTACTCATTGACAGTCTGCAACGGGGATTTGTATTTCACTGCAGGATTTACAGGTAATCCTAATGCATTGTGGAAGTTGCACTATGAAGATGTTTCAAGTATCGATGAGAGGAGAAATCCTTCAATTGCATTGTATCCGAATCCTTGCAGTACAGGAAATTTGTATATTAATTCTTCCTCTGAATTCAGATTTCATATCTCAGATTACAGCGGGAAAACTATAAAAAGCGGCAGTCTGGAAAAAGGACTGAATTTACTGGATGTATCTGATTTGTCTGACGGTGTTTATGTTTTTCAAAGCGACGGATTTTCATTCTGTTTGATAATTGAAAATTAAAGAAAGATCCGGACCTTTAAAAGAATTGCTCAAATTCATTTGAAACCACAAATCCGTTGATAGTCACAATCCGTTCAGAAGTTCATCAATTTATTAATTTCAATTAACCTTCACCTCCAGTAGCTACAGCGAAGAAATGGAGCATCAACTAAGGGAAGGAGCATCAGTGAAGGTAGATATCTGATCTTATGGCTCCGGTCTTTAATTCCACCTGTAGAATATTCCCATGATAAGCAACTATACATCGCAGGGCTAAAGCCCATTAAGGTTTTAGCGATTACCCCCTACTGAAGTCGGGGGGAATATTAAAAGGTTTTTAATGGATTTCGGAATTCAATGCACTTTACTTTTATTCATAGAATTCTGTTCATTTCAGGTGTATATACGACATATTATATCAGAAAAAGTAAACCGGGTAACTACTTTTTCGACCAGGCAGCTTGTTCTTCTCCATTCTGACACGATTCTAACCCCGGCAGATGAGCCTACCGTAACACTAAAGACTCCTCTGCATTCTATTCCTCTATCCTCTACTCTTCTATCTTCTACTCCCCATGACAGAGTCTCCTTTGTCGACACGCATTCATGGCAAGCCTACTCTTCTATCCTCTACTCCTCTCCTCCCTCATCTCTCATACAACTCAATCGGCAGCCCATCCGGATCGCTGAAAAAAGTGAATTTCTTATGAGTGTGTTCGTCAACCCTCATTTGTTCGCAATCAATGCCTTTTTCCCTGAGTGCGTCTGCGGCTTGTTGAACATTGTCTACCTCAAAAGCGAGATGTCTTAGTCCGCAGGCTTCCGGTCTGCTTCTTCGCGGAGGTGAATCCGGAAAGGTAAATAGTTCGAGTATAAAATGACCGTGAAGCGCCAGATCCAGCTTGTAGGAATCCCGGTCTGAACGGTAAATTTCCTGCAGGATTTTTAATCCCAAAACCTCAGTGTAAAATTTTTTAGAACGTTCGAAATCCGAACAGATGACAGAGGTGTGGTGAATGCTGTTGAGTTTTAATTCTGTTTTCATACAACCTTATTTATTAAATGGTGATACGAAAAGCAGCTTATGCCGCGCTGAGAAAAATGCAGCAGAGCCGCAATCGCAAAACAAAGTTAGCATTAAGTGCTTAAAAAGCGACTAAAATTCGATTTATTTTTAGAATTGGATCAGAAGCGCCGGCAAGTGGCCGGTGACCGTCATTAAAATCAGGATTTTTTGAGGAACTCGGTCTTGAGAACCATCATGACCTTGTCTATCCGGCATTCTATTTCTCCTTCATTGTCGGTAAGTCTGATGTTTTTGCCAACAGAGCCTCTTTTTAGAACCGTTGAAGAACCTTTCACTTTAAGGTCTTTAATCAGAATAACCGAATCGCCGTCTTTCAGTTCATTGCCGTTGCTGTCTTTTGTCATTGCAGTAATTGTTAAATCTGCGAAGGTAAGTCAATTTCCCAATCTAATAATCGTTTATCAGTGTGTAAAAAGATGATTCTCCTCAGCGTAATGATGACATTCCGCCATCCACATGAAAAATCTGGCCTGTGAGCCAGCTTGATTTGGGTGAAAGCAGAAATTCTGCTGTATTGGCAATATCAGCGGCAGTCCCGGTTCTTTTTAATGGATGACGTTCAGCATTGGCGCGTCTTTTTTCTTCGCTGTTCATAAGAGCAGAGGCAAGGGGCGTATCGGTAAGAGATGGTGCAATACAGTTGACGCGTATACCAGGGGCCAGTTCAGCCGCAAGGGAACGCACAAGGCCTTCGATAGCGCCTTTGTTTGCAGCAACAAGGCTGTGAAAATTCAGGCCGGTTTGTACTGCCAGAGTAGAGAAGAGTACAATGGATGCATTACCTGAGGCTTTAAGGGCGGGAAGTGCTTTTTGAATGATTTTAATGGCGCCCAACACCTGAACTTGATAGTCGGAGGCAAAATCTTCAGTTTTTAGTCTGAGAAATGGTTTGAGTATAATACTACCCGGGCAGTACACAAGTCCGTCGATTTGCTCAGGTAAAAAATCGAGATCAGATTTGTCGTCCGTGACGTTATAATGATGGTAAATAATATTGCCCTTGTTTTCGGTTTTATTTGTATTGTAGGTTGCACAGACAGAGTGTCCGGCATCGCTGAGTTGTTGGGCAAGCTGCAAACCAATGCCTGAAGAAGCGCCTATAATCAGAATATTTGACATAAGCAGATAACAAATCACCTCGCTTAATGTTAAGAATGATTGAGGTATTAACTATGCTTTTGACTTCACATAAATATGTCTGACATTGCGTTTGCCGGTTTCTCTTTCATCAATTTCATATTGACCAATGTTCCTGATCAAAGGCAAGAGCTTTTCGTATCCGTAGTTACGCGAATCAAAATCCGGTTTTTTCTTCAGCAACTGAGATCCCAGTTCGCCCAGAAAGGCCCAGCCATTTTCATCGGCAATGTCCGAAATGCTCTCGTTAAGCAGGCGGGTTAATTCGCCGTCTATTCGGTTAATGCCTGATTGATTATCCTTGGCCGTCTTTCCCGGTTTCTCAACAGGTTTTTTTTCTGTGGCCGACTTTTGCTTGGGTTTCAGTATTTCGATATAAATAAATTTATCGCAGGCGGTAATAAAAGGTTTCAATGTTTTCTTTTCTCCAATGCCAATCACCTTCATCCCTGCTTCCCTAAGTCTGGTGGCAAGTCTTGTAAAATCGCTGTCACTGGATACTATGCAAAATCCGTCCACTTTACCTGTGTACAGTATATCCATTGCATCTATAATCATGGCACTGTCGCTCGAATTCTTGCCACTCGAATAACTGTATTGCTGTATCGGTGTAATTGCATTTTCGAGCAGAACCTGTTTCCAGCCCGAAACTGTCGGTTTAGTCCAGTCGGCATAAATCCTCTTAAAAGTAGGTATTCCGTATTTTGCTATTTCAGAGAACATTTCCTTTACATTGGCATAAGGAACATTGTCTGCATCAATCAAAACAGCCAGTCTGAGGTCTTTTATTGTTTCCATAATCTGTATTAGACTACAAGAGCATTTTATGCTTTTGTTAATGTCAGGAACAAAGATAAATGTTTTACATCGCAGACAAATGGTTTATTGTCATGCAGGGTGTACATATTGAGTTAAGTCAGCTTGTTTTACAGGTATAGCAAATTAAAATACAAGTGTAATTCGGCCATGAAATTTATACTCTCAGATTTTGAGTCTAAGATTAATCCCGCAAATTTTAAATTACAGAGTGCTGACTTAAAGTATTACAATTTTTTTTCTGCAGGAGATATTTCCCTTACCTGTGAATTCGAGATAATAAACACCTTTCATTTCCTGCAATTGAATGCTGCATGTTTCAGAATTATCCAATACAATTGATTTAATCTCTCTTCCCAGTTGATCGCGTATAATGATGAATTCAAACATATCTAAATCGTCGGATTCAATCGTAATACGGCCATCGGAAGGGTTCGGGTATACGGATATATCATAGGTGTTAAGGGTTTGAATATTTGAATTATCAACTACTACTTCAATACATTGAGATGTATCGGTACATCCGTCTTTTGTTACAACTACGGCATAACTGCCACTGACTGTCGGTTCGAAAGTCCTGTCTGTTGCACCGTCAACAGGTTTCATGGCCGAATCGCAATTGAGCCATTGGTATACTGCCGAAAATTCATTGGAAGTCAGAATGCTTAAGTTTTTTGAAACAGTAGTAGTAACATTTATAATTCCCAGACTCAAAGTTACCACGCTGTCACAGCCATTGTAGGCAGCACCCGGATATGTATATTTAGCTGTGTTGTTGGATGAGGTATAGGTGATGCCATCGATCCATTTGTATTTTTTACAAGCTGTAATCGGATCATAACTCATGGTCGACTGATTAACAGTCAGTTTTAGAGAAATTATACTATCGCATCCGTTTGAAGCGCCACCTGAAATTATGTGTTTGGCAGAATCGGTGGAAGCAGTGTAAGTGATGCCATCAATCCATTTGTAGGAGCCGCATGTTTTGATGGTTTGCCCGGTATATTTAGGCTGATTGACTGTTAGATTTAGTACAATGAAGCTGTCGCATCCGTTGTAATTGGCATTATTGAGTTCAATGAATGGCGCTTTGGTTGAATTGTTGTAGGTCTTACCGTCTTTCCAGGTATAAGCTCCGCAATTTGTAATGACTTCTTTGCTCAGGCTTTCGCAATTAAATAAGCGCGATATTCTGGTTCTGCAAATACCGTTATATTTTGTGAATTCGCCTCCCACAAGTATTCTTTCACCGCTTTGAAAGGCAAGTCCGCTTGTATATCTGTCAAAACCGGTCCCGGGATTGAGCGAATTATCTATCATGCCGTTTGGCAATATTCTTACAATACCTTTTCTTGAAACAGTTCGATAAGTTGTAAATCTGCCTGTAACCAATACTTTGCCATCAGATTGCACAATGGCTTCATAAGGAAAAGCATCAAATGCCGGGCCTACGCTGAAGCTTGAATCATAGCGGCCATTAGGGAGAATTCTGACAATACCGTTGATGGTCCAGTTGTTGTATTTGGTAAAGTTGCCGACCATGATAATTTTACCGTCATTTTGCAGGCACATTGAATTTGCAAATGCAGTTCCTGATGAAGGAAATCCAATGGTCATACCCGTGCCGGTAATGAATGTTGAGTCTATCTGACCATTTGGCAGAAGTCTGATAATGCCAGGGTAGGAGATGTTCTGATATTTGGTAAACCGGCCGCAAACAAGAATTTTTCCATCAGATTGTAAAAGAATTTTATGTACGACATCGTTAAATCCGACTCCAGTGTTAAAGTTCTTATCGATGATGCCGTTCGGATAAACCCGTACTATTCTGTTAACAGCCGAATCTTTAAAAAGGCTAAAACTTCCGCCAATCAGTATTTTTCCGTCACTCTGAATGGCAGTTGAATAGGCGTGTGAATTACAACCATTACCAATTTTAAAAGTAGTATCAAGGCTGCCATCCGTATTAAACCGTGCAATACTCATCATTGTTGTATTGTACATAGGGTATCCACCTGAAACCACAATCTTTCCGTCTGATTGTAAACTAATGGAATGAACTGTGGCACCGTGTTTAATTATTGATTTAAATGAGGAATCAATTTCACCATTCG
>CAZRKA010000050.1:0-20369 GCA_964600345.1 uncultured Chitinophaga sp.
GCATGCCTCGGCAGTACAACCCGGTGTATCGTCTTTGGGATAGAAGAAAAGCAAAAGCTTTTTACCTTCAAATTCCTGTAATGTTCTTTTAACTCCGTTTTGATCATTTCCGCTGAATGCGGGTGCTTTTTTTCCTGCTGTTAATTTACTCATGGTATTGTGATGTTCTTATTCCAGATTCTTTCATTATTGCGCTTATCCCTGACGACAAGGCGGATTGAATTCTCACCGCTTGCGAGTGGATTTGGTAATCGTCCGCTGATGAGTCCGGTCTTCGAATCAAATTCGAGCAAAACCCATTCGCCATTGATATAAAAATCGTGATCTTTAATTCCGGAAATTGCATCCGAAACAGAGAATGAAAAATATCCGTTTCGGTTTATGGCGTTTATTTTAACATTAGGTTTCACTGTATCCAGAACAAGGTAATATGTTCCGAATTCGCGGACCTGCGCCGACAACCAGTTACCGTTTTTAAGTTCACCGCCATAGGTACGGCCGTCGCTGCTGAAAATGGTGAATTTTGTCGGGTATTTGAGTTGTTCCGGATTCAGACGAAACTGCAATTCCATATTTTTATCCAGAGGAACAAGGGTATTGCCAATGGTATAATTATGTCCGTAGTTTTTCTGATACGCCACCCGGTAATCGCTGTATAATGTGTTTTTACAAAGCAGGACCTTGAACTCCGGACTTACCTGTATCGTATTTTCCTTGTCTGCATAACAATGAGCAAGCTGTCTGGCATGAGTAATATAGTCGCTGATTACTCTTCCATCTGCGGCTCCCGTAATAAGAATTCGTTTTTTACTGTGATTGCCATAAACATCGCTTACCTCAATCACAAATTCGTGGGTTGTACTGTCTTTTATTTCGAACCAGCCGTCGCAGGGTGAATGTTCCCAAAAGGAGAGGGTACTGCCATCGTCTCTGAAAAGTTTGTGCATTTTTATGCCGCTTTGTTTCTGCCTTCTGTAATCAATGTAATTGTTGTGCATTCTCATTTGTGAGAAAAGAAATTTTTCGATTCTGCAATCGTAAAACAATTCGCCGTTGCGGAATATCCTGATATAGTTAACACCGTTGTTATCTGAAGCAGACATCGCATAATCCTTCAGGTTTGCTCCAAGTGCATAAGTACCATAGGCAAGACGGTGACTGTAGACCGGAACGTTTACTTTTCTCTTTTTCTTGCCTTTTTTTACTGTGTGACTTGTAAATAATGGCAGGTTGGCGGAAGGGTAATGTCCGTTATGGATTTTTTCGAGCGAATCTTTCCTGTATATGTACAGATTGAGAATTGCCGGTGCAAGCCTGTCGTTCATTCTGATGCCGCAGAGCAGTGGATTTACCGGTGCTTCTGTTTTTGTTTCCCTGATTTCAAAATGAAGATGCGGACCCTGCGATGAGCCTGTATTACCACTCCACGCCACCATTTCACCCTGTTCTACTTTCAGAAGATCCGCTTCCGGATACAATTCCACTTCATATTGCTGTAAGAGGTATTGATTTTTGATGATATACCATTTTATTTTTTCCGGAAAATCGTGGAGATGCGCATAAACACTGGTATATCCGTTTGGATGTGTGATGTATAGAGCTTTTCCATAACCTGCATTCGAAATATTGATTCTGGATATATACCCTTTCCCAATCGACAATACATGCCTGCCTATTTTACCACCTGTTCGGATATCGAGGCCACCGTGAAAGTGATTAGGGCGCAGTTCGCAAAATGTGCCGATTATTTCAATTTCACCTGCAAATGGTGGAATGAAATCTTTTGTAATTGAAGACTTGCCTTCTGAGGCATAAGACCTGAAAGTAATTAAAATTGTGAATGCCGATATCAGTAAAATCCTTAGTTTCACTTTATCTCAAAATTAAACAGTTCTCTGTTTTCAAGAATACCCTTAAGCCTGTCTCCGATACTCACCGGCCCTACACCGGCAGGTGTGCCTGTAAATATCAAGTCTCCTGTTTTGAGTGTAAAATAAGCAGATACGAATGATATAATGGTATCAACGCTGTAGAGCATATCGGCAGTATGTCCGTTCTGCACCTCTGTGCCGTTTTTTAACAGGGAAAATCTAAGGTTTTGTATATCTCCCTCAAGTGGTATGAATTCACCGGTAACTGCAGAATTGTCAAAAGCTTTTGAAAGTTCCCAGGGTAAGCCTTTTGATTTAAGATCAGATTGAATATCTCTGGCTGTAAAATCTATTCCCAGCGTAATCTGGCTGTAATATCTGGAGGCAAATTGAGGTTCAATGCTCTTGCCTGCCTTGTCAATTTTAACCACCAGCTCAGCCTCGTAATGTACATCGTTGCTAAACCCGGGAAGATAAAACGCCTCATTGTTTTTAAGCAATGCTGTGTCGGGTTTGCAGAAAATGACCGGCTTATCGGGAATTTCGTTGCCTAGTTCCTTAACATGCAATCCGTAGTTTCTGCCAATACAAATGATCTTCATTTTTGCAAACCTACAAAATTAAGCAAGTCGGACAGAAAAAGGTTATCAAGATTGTTTATAAAAGTTTCCTCTACTAACCGACATTGCTGTCTTATTTAAATAAAAAATTACTGAAAAGAGTATTCCCTTTTTTTCAATTTCCCTTATACTTGCATTTGCAGTTTATGGAAACCACAGAGCGCCTGAAGATTTGCAGCAATTGTCGCAACAGGGCATTCGACAAAGAAAAGGGGCTGGTATGCGGAATAGACGGGCAGGTTCCCTTTTTCGAAAATGTTTGCGATTATCTGATACCTGAAAAAAATCCGGTCAGAATCCATAAACCGGGTAGTAATCTCCTGCAGGATACAGGCGAATTGCTGAGCACGAGATCGACAAGGCTTGGCAATTTTGTTCTTGACAGCCTATTGATTTTCCTCTTCGATTTTCTGATAAAATACACCGCATATAACAACGATTTCTTTGTGGTCTTCGAAATCAATAAGTATCTTTCTGTAGCGCTGGTGATCATGATATATTACACTTTCTTCGAAACGCTTTTTTCACAAACACCCGGCAAGATGGTAACCCGTTGCAAAGTAGTGACAGAGCTTGGAGAGAAACCAATGTTTATGAGTATCCTCATCAGGTCGTTTGCAAGACTGATACCTTTTGAGGCATTTTCATTTTTCACGGCATCAGGTTGGCACGACCGATTATCGGAAACCAGGGTGGTAAGCACCAAGTTTAAGAATATCATTGTCAATACAGCCATTATTGACGACATGCGAGAAACGGGAGACATTTTGTAGACTGTCAGTCTTTGAGAAAACGGCACCACCAGGGCAGCCTGTTGCGTATGATCTGCAAATAATGCTTTGGTGTTGAACCGAATTTTGCATAAAAATAAGCCACTGATTTGATGTCTGAACCTTCGAAATCGAATACAGTATCAGTTTCAGCATATTCCTTGATTACCTCATCAATCAAAATATGTGTTGCTCCGAATTTTTTTCCTTCTTCGGTTGGTGCTGCCATTGCGTAGTGAATCCGACCGTTTGAGAAAAAGAAAAATCCGGCACACCATAATTTTCCATCCAGACCATAAACCCCTCTGGTAAAGCCTTTATTAAGTCTGATAGCGTTTTCAGCGCAAATACTGATTTTTTTGCGGAGTAATAAGGTATCGGCATAATGCCGGCCATAGGCATTAAAGAAGCAATTGGCAACAGTATCTATTCCTGTTTCTTTCGAATATTCAAAACCTTGCAGTACTGATTTAGCCAGATTCTTCTTTGCGTCTGCATTGTATTTGTCGTATATTTCAGTATAGTTTTGATTGAGATCTATGCAATAACTCGTGCGGTTTACAAATCTGGAATGGTGACTGTAAAATTTGTTTTCGTAGTTGAGGTGGAAGTTCCAGTATCTGAATTTACTTGGTATTTTGTCAATAAAATCCTGAACCAGATTTTCGCTGATTCTGCTTTTTGAAAATACACCGAGTTGCTGACAAAAATAGGGCTGATACAGGAATTTGAAGCCAAACCTGCTGTTCCAGACCAGGGGAAATACTGCTTCATAATTACCAAGAACCAATGCATCCCATTTATCACCTGCCATAGCGTTCAGGAAAAAGGTATACGGGTAAACCATGCCATTGTAGGCATTGTCTATGGCCCGATCCCAAAGCGTAAAGTCAATTTCGCCGTGTTTTAAATATCTTATTTCAGCCATTCACGCAATGTTTAAAGACCTTATCCCAGTTTTCCCATCCCCTGTGTCCGCTAAGTGATTCGTTGTGAAAAACAAAAACAAATGGCGTACGCTCTTGTTTGCAAACCAACTTTATTTTTTCGATTGCATGTACAGCCTCCGATATATTCATTTCTGCAAACTGTTTGAGTGCGACATCCATGACTGAGAAAGGATGTATGCGCAGTCCTGTTGATTTTTCAGCCTCCAGATCGTACCATGGGAAACTGTATCCGCAACCCGCTCTGAAACCCATTGTTTCGGAATAACCCATAGAATGTTCATGCAAAATACCACATTCTGAAAGCGCTCTGTATGTTTCAGGTAAACTGAAGCGGAGAAAATGCTGGCGCGACCTGTTGATTTTAAGTCCGCACATATTTTCCAGAATTTCTTTTTCTTTTAAAATCAAAGCACGCTCACTGTTTGACTGATAAGATGGATGCAATCCGATTTCATGTCCGTTTTTAATAAGCTCTCTTATTGTATTTCTGAAGGACTCTGATTGAGGATTGATATTTTTGTCATAAGTGCCATAGGGGCCTACCTGAACAAAATAGACAGCTTTCGACGATCCCAGAAGTTTTTCCTGCAGACCGAAATTATCGTTGGGGTCTTTTAGAAAACCTGCGAGTACTTTAAGGCGTTTAGACAGTTCTTTGAAATTGCCTGATAAAATATCTTTGCCTATTGCAGCAGACTGCCTGAATAAATTTCTGCCCTTATAGGCATACACTGAGTCAATGTCGAGTTCGGCCCTGATACTAAAACCGGCATTTGCCTGAAGCGTTTTAATTCCGTAATGCAAATTCAGAAATTCCGCAAACCGCTTGATCCACACATCCACAATCGGAATATCCAGCAGATTATGTTTGTACAAACAGGAGTTTCTGAAGTCGAAACGGCCATGGATGTCTTTGGCTGAACCATATTCTTCGTACCTGCTTAAATGGAAGAATACGGCTGAAAAAATATCCGGAAACTTGTCGGTATTATTGTTTAAATCGAAGTCTTTAAATGGGAACAGATAAGAATTAATATCGTCTACAGGCTTTATACCGGCCGACTCCAGCAATCCCGAAGGTTTAATATAAAGCGATGAAGGGTAAGCTTCTCCGCCATATGTGATTGCAAAAGCTTTGTTTTCCTTTTCAGGTTTGTCGCTGATTATATATTCCAGTCCCAGCCTTTCCCTTAATACATAGTTCAGCACATAGTTCAGTCTCTCGCCTCGGTGTGGGGTAAATATCTGTAACAAAACTTTCCTTATATTTGCCTTTTTTTTGCAAAGTAACGAATAAAATTCAAGATAAATGAAAACAGCACTGATTACAGGAATCACAGGTCAGGACGGCGCCTATCTCGCGGAGTTTCTTCTCAAGAAGGGATATATGGTTCACGGTATTAAAAGGAGGAGTTCTCTGTTCAATACAGACCGTATCGATCACCTGTATCAGGATCCGCATGTACCGAATGCCAATATCAAATTGCATTACGGTGATCTTACAGACAGCACTAATTTAATCAGGATTATTCAGGAAACCCGTCCCGACGAAATATACAATCTGGCAGCACAGAGTCATGTTCACGTGAGCTTTGAAACACCGGAGTACACCGCAAATGCCGACGGAATAGGTACACTCAGATTGCTTGAAGCTATTAAAATCTGCGGATTGATTGAGAAAACACGGATTTATCAGGCTTCTACCTCAGAATTGTATGGTTTGGTGCAGGCAGTGCCACAGTCAGAAACCACTCCATTCTATCCGCGTTCACCATATGCGGTGGCTAAGATGTATGCCTACTGGATCACGGTTAATTACCGTGAAGCCTATAACATATACGCCTGCAACGGTATTTTATTCAACCACGAGTCGCCAATCAGGGGCGAAACATTTGTTACCAGAAAAATCACCAGGGCAGCCTCCAAAATTGCACTCGGCCTGCAGGACAAGTTGTTTCTGGGCAACCTCAACAGTCAGCGCGACTGGGGACATGCAAAAGATTATATAGAAGCAATGTACCTGATACTGCAGCAACCTGTTGCAGAAGATTATGTTATTGCCACCGGTGTTACCACTCAGATACGCGAATTTGCTAAAATGTCTTTTGCATATCTCGGTATAGAGCTTGGATTTGAGGGAGAGGGAATCAATGAAAAAGGCATTATCACCGGCATAGACAAATCAAGAGCCGAAGAACTTAAACTCAATCTGAAAACACTCGGGACAGGCAAGGAAGTAATCAGCGTAGATCCCAAATATTTCAGACCTACCGAAGTCGATCTGTTGATTGGTGACGCTACCAAATCACGTGAGAAGTTGGGCTGGAAACCGAAACACACACTTCAGGACCTCGTCGAAGATATGATGCAAAGCGATTTGCATCTGATGAAAAAAGACGAGTATCTTAAAGACGGCGGATTCAGAACCATGAGTTATTTCGAATAAAAACGGCTTAAATTTTTTTAATAAATGGCTGTTTTCAACAGAATCCCGTCCGGACTTTTCAGATACTGTCTGTTCTTTTCAGTTTTGTTTTTAAGGGGCCTGACTATACAAGCCCAGTACGCTAACGACCGCTATCACAGCTCCGCAATTCTGGCAAAACTGAAGGTTGATACCTGTTACTCGTTTAGAGTTTATGGTAAAAGTCTTTTACCCGAAGATTTCACTGTTTTCAATCAAAACGGATACGATTTATCTGTCACTGACATAGCAGGTGAATCAAGGACTATTTACCGCTATAATGAGAAAAGTCAGTTACTTTCGAGGTGTTTTTACGCCAAAACTCCGGATTCTGACAAGTATGAATTTGTTGAAAGTGATACCCATATTTATAATTCATCAGGACAGCTGATTAGCTCACGCACAACTGATCATTTAACAGGCAGCGGTGAATACGTCAGGTCTGACTACACTTATACAAATGATACCCTAAGGACATCGGAATATTATTTTAATTCGGAACTGATTAACAGGACCACTTATACCTACGACCGCAAACTCAGGATTAACACTGAAACGACAGTCAATACAGTATCGGGAAAGAGTATATCGCTTTTCACCTACAATAACGCCGGGGTACTAATTGCATTTTGTATGCTTGAAAACGGAGGAGACACATCCATATCTCATCGGTACAGACTTGACGCCAATGGCAGAAGAACCGATTTTTATGCTTATGATAAACAAGGTTTATTGTCTCAGTATTATCACTACGAATATGACAAGTCGGGTCTTTTAATGTCATGCGAATCTTATACAGAGATTAAAAAAGGTGACATCAGGAAATCGGAATACAGCAAAACCGTTTATACCTATACTTACAGAAAGCAGTAGCTTATCAGCCGGGAAGATCTGTGATAGACAAAGTAGAAATAAGGCGATATATCCTTAATTTTGCAGGAATAAAATAATGGAAACAGGTTCAAAAATATTTGTTGCCGGACACAGAGGGATGGTTGGAAGTGCTGTACACAGAGCGCTTAGCAAAGCCGGCTATAAAAATACCGTCACCAGAACTTCGGCAGAGCTGGATCTCAGAGATCAGAAGGCGGTAGCCGGATTTTTTGAACAGGAAAAGCCGGAGTATGTTTTTATGGCGGCGGCGAGGGTTGGCGGAATTGTAGCAAATAATACCTACAGGGCTGAATTCATTCACGACAATCTCTGTATTCAGAACAACGTTATTCACCAGTCTTATGTGCACGGGGTTAAAAAACTGATGTTTTTCGGAAGCAGTTGTATATATCCCAAAATGGCACCACAGCCTTTAAAAGAAGAATATCTGCTCACCGGACTGCTGGAACAAACCAACGAACCCTATGCCATTGCCAAGATTGCAGGCGTAAAAATGGTGGAGGCTTACCGCGATCAGTACGGATGTAATTTCATAAGTGTCATGCCCACCAATCTTTACGGATTGAATGACAATTATCACCCTCAGAATTCGCACGTACTTCCCGCTCTGATCAGAAAATTTCACGAAGCAAAAGTAAACTCAAGCCCCTTTGTTGAGATCTGGGGTAGCGGTACTCCTATGCGCGAGTTTCTTTATGCCGACGACCTGGCAGATGCAGCCATTTACCTGATGTTGAATTACAATGGCAGGAAGTTTGTAAATATCGGAAGTAATTACGATCTGAGTATTAAAGAACTGGCCGAAACCATTAAAGGAATCGTCGGATACGAGGGCGATCTCAGGTTCAATACCGAAAAACCTGACGGTACACCTAAAAAATTAATGGATTCGTCGTTTTTACACAGCCTTGGCTGGCAGCACAAGACCAGCCTTGATGATGGAATACGTCTGGCGTATGCAGATTTTCTGAGCAAAGAAAGTCTAAACGGATAATCGGATTATTTTTTTTCAGATAAATCCGTTAATAGTTAATACACCTTAATCCGGCAGAATTGCATTATTTTTGTTTTCTGAATTAATATATGAAAAAATTTCTGAAAATAAGCGGAATCGTTCTGCTGCTTTTAGTGTTATCACTTATTGCTGCCCCTTTTCTTTTTAAAGGGAAAATTATTGAGGCAATTAAAACAGAAGCCAATAAAAATCTCAATGCTAAAGTTAATTTTTCGGAAGACATAAGCATCAGTATTTTCAGAAGTTTTCCTCAGCTCACGCTCAGTCTGAAAGAAGTAAGTGTTGAAGGAATAGATACTTTTTCAGGCGATACTCTGGCATGGCTTCCTTCTGTTTCGGTTTCCCTTGACATTATGAGTGTCATTAAGGGCGATAAAATGGAAATCAGGAAAATTGTTTTAGATCAACCTTCAGTACACCTGCTGGTGCTCGAAAACGGAAAGGCCAACTGGGATATCAGCAAACCGGATTCCACTACAACTGATACTGCCGCTTCTACATTTAAGCTGGGTCTGGAGAAACTGGAAATCAATAAAGGCAATCTTGTTTACGACGACAGATCCATTCCATTCTTTACCTCACTGAAATCGTTTGACCATACTATGAAGGGCGATTTTACGCTCGACCGTTTTGTTATGGAAACAAGTACAAAAGCGGAAGAGTTAACACTGGGCTACGACGGCGTCAATTATATTTACAAAGTTGGGGCAGATATCAAGGCGAATCTCGATATGGATATGAAGGAGATGAAGTTCACCTTCAGCGATAACGATGTGCTTCTGAACCAGCTACATTTAGGTGGTGAAGGTTATGTAGACCTGAATGAAAAGGACATGGATTTCGACCTGGCATTCAGATCGAAGAAAACAGACATTAAAACAATTTTGTCTATGGTTCCGGGCGTTTATTCCAAAAGTTTTGACAAAGCAAAGGCAAGCGGTAAGCTCGATTTCAGTGCATATATGAAAGGCAAAATGACCGAAGAAAAGATGCCGGGATTCGGACTGAACCTGAATATTGACAATGGGTTTTTTCAGTATCCCGATTTGCCCAAATCACTTAATAACATTTTTCTCAATCTGAAAATTGACAATAAAACAGGGTATCCCGACAATACAATTGTGGATTTGAGCAGGTTTGATGTCAATATCGCCGGAGAGGCTGTTCATGCAAAACTGCTGATGAAGACACCTGTTTCCAATCCATATGCTGAACTGGATCTTCGCGGAAATATCAATCTCGACGAATTCAGAAATTTCATACCTCTCGAAAAAACAACTGAGATAAGCGGACTTATCAGGAGCGACCTAAATTTCAAAGGCCATATCAGTGATATTGAAAACAAAGCCATCGACAGGGTGCAGGCAAGCGGTACAATTGCAGCAGAAAGGTTTCACTTCAAAGACCCGGAAATGCTGAGTCAGGGAACAGATCTTAATGCGAGACTTAGTTTCACGCCTCTGGTTCAGAAGCTGGAACAATTTGAGGGCAAAGTAGGTATGAGTGATTTTAAGCTCAACGGTCAGATCGAAAATCTTTTCGGCTATGTGATGAAAGATGAATTGCTGAAGGGGAATTTCAGTTTTTTCTCTGATTATTTCAACGCCAATGAATTTCTGACAGATGAAGAAGTGAAAAAAGAGCCTTCAGCGACAGACAGTTTGCCGTTGCAGGCATTTGAAGTTCCCGCTGGCATAGATATGGTGCTGGGCTCCAGAATCAATACACTGGTATACGACAATCTTAAAATAACAGATGTGGCAGGCAATATCATTCTGAGGGAAAGCAAACTGCTGTTTGAAAAACTCGGTCTTAAAATGATGCAGGGTTCTTTAAGTCTTGACGGCGTTTACGACAGTAAAAATCCGAAGTTCCCATTCAGTAATGTGGACTTCGACATCAGGTCGCTCGACATCATAGAAACCTTTAACAGTTTTGATATGGTGCAGAAATTAATGCCAGTTGCGAAATACACCCATGGTCATTTTAATGCCGATATTCACCTGAGCAATAATTTCAATCAGGATTTAAGTGTTGCTTATCCGACAGTTAGCGGCGATATCAAAATGGGAATAACGGAGGCAGCAGTTAAGGGATTTCCGATTCTGAATGCAATTGCAGATAAACTCAAACTCGACAAATTGAAAGATCTCAATCTGAAGAACCTCAATTTCAAAATGAATATTCAGGATGGCAAAGTGCTGCTCGATTCGATGTTACTTCCTTTGTGGACAGGTGCCAAAGCCAAAATAAGCGGTTATACTGCATTGGATCAGAGCATCAGTTATATCGCCAAATTATCTATTCCGAGAAAAGATTTTGGAGAAGCCAATACTGCCCTGAACGGACTGACCGAACAGGCCAGGAATAAGGGATTGAATATCAAATTGAGCGAAATGGTTGACATAGATGTATTGATTGGCGGTTTTTTCAATAAACCCGATATCAAAGTCAGTCTTCACGATGCTAAAAATTCTCTGGTAGGAGGGGTTAAAGACCAGCTTCAGGACGAAGCCGAAAAACGCAAAAAAGAAGCCGAAGAAGAAGCAAGACGAAGGATAGAAGCAGCTAAAAAGAAAACACAGGACTCGCTTAACAGACTGAAGCAACAAGCGATTGATAAGGTTGCAGCAGAGAGAAAAGCGGCAGAAGAAAAACTCGCCGAAGAAAAGAGAAAAGCTGAAGAAAAGGCCAAAGAAGAAGCCGAAAAAGCCAAACAGGAAGCGGCCCGCAAAATAGAAGAAGAAAAGAAAAAGGCACTCGACAAGCTGAAAAAAGGAATTGGCAAATAGCCGCATTTACTGTGCTGATATACCGGGTTTAACCAGCAGCGACTTCTCGTTGCTGACACTCACTTTCCCTTTATCAGCTCCTTTTATTTTTCTGACGTATTTGCGCAGGGTATAGGTAACTGTGGCGAGATTTTGATTTCTGTTTTTTGAGTAATAAGCCGCCAGTCCAGCTGCAGCCTCAAGTATGGGCAAAGGTGGATTTTTCTGACCTGCTGTTTTTAAAATGACATGGCTGCCGCTTACATCTTTTGCGTGCATCCATATATCGTCTTTGTCGCTGTAATAATTTAGCAGTTTTTCGTTGCTTTCTGCGTGTTTTCCTACAAAAATATCATACCCTGAAATATTGAATTTTCTGTATGGCAATTCTTCGGCTGTTTTACCTGAAACTTCATTTCTTATATAAGGTTTCAATGCCTTAAATGTTTCTGCTGTTTCTATGCCTGCAAGTTTTTCTCTGGCGGCTTTAAGTGCAAGTTCTGCAGCGTCTATTTTCTCTTTCAACAGACGGATAGCATAGGGCCGGCCTCTTGCCTTTTTAAAATATTTTTCAGCATTGGCTACTGCTCCAAGTTGCGGATCGAGTTTTATTTCAATGACGTTGCCCAGGTATATGTCGGGGACCTGAACAGAGCTTGCACCATCAGGGATAAGATGCAGGGCCGACAAAATGATGTTACCGAGTTCCTCATCACTTCTTTTCTGTTCGAGAATTTCGAGCGCTTCCCTGTTTTTATGAATGAAGGTTTCTTTTTCGGATATACTTTTTTTTAGTCCGGCCAGCAATTGCCTGCGGGTGTCATTAAATCTGATTTCCCTCAGACAGGCATTTGTATAACGGCTGATATCCTCCAGAACCGAATTGCCTGTATAAACAGGAGTTAAACCCCTTTTACCCGGTTCAAATCCGAATCCTTTAATGCTGTTCAGTTTATTTATTCTTGCTTCGTGACTTTCGTCTGACAAGGCGAAATATTCTTCGGGCAGAAATGGATACTCTTCGCGCGTATAATTTTTTTCGGGCAGTGTTTCCAAAGACCGGTCGCAGATCTCAGACAATTTAAGCAGGCGGTCGTTTTCGTGAACCTTCCTGAACATGTCTGCAAAATCGTTTCCTTCAAAAAGTATGATATTGGATTTCCTGCCGCGACAAACAAAGGCCAGACTGAATCCCGATCCGAACGACATTATAAAACTTCTTTCGAAGTTATGTGCGATTAATGCGCTGATTTTTAAACCGTGAATATCCGTGAACTGTGGTTTGTACAAACGGCTTTTGGAAACTTCACCTTTTCCGAAAGAAAACCAGATTTCGGCGTTATAAAAATTAGTACTGATGTATCCGCCATTTTCAAAAACAAAGGCAATCTCATCCGGACTGTTGCTGAAACAGTCTGTCAGAGCCGAATTTTTGAATTCATCCTGCATAGCGCCTACCATGGCTTTAATAGCAAAACAATTGAGGTGATCCATCCGATGCAAATTAAGTTAAAAAAGGCGTAAACAGGCTTGTTTTTGTGTAAAACTTGTGCCTTTATCCATAGGGGTCAGACTTAATTTCGCAGCATGAAATTCTTTATTGATACCGCGAATCTGAATCAGATTAGAGAAGCAAAAGACCTGGGTATTCTAGACGGTGTTACCACCAACCCATCACTGATGGCAAAAGAGGGTATAACCGGAACTGAAAATGTGATGAAACACTACAAGGATATTTGCGATATCGTCGGAAAAGGAGATGTGAGTGCGGAAGTAATTTCAACGGATTTTGCGGGCATGATAGAGGAAGGTAAAAAACTGGCGGCAATTGATTCCAATATTGTTGTCAAGGTTCCGATGATTAAAGACGGAATCAAGGCCATCAGCTGGTTCACGGCTAACGGCATTCGCACAAATTGCACGCTGGTATTTTCAGCAGGTCAGGCGATATTAGCGGCAAAAGCAGGTGCTACCTATCTGTCGCCGTTTATCGGACGAGTGGACGATATCAGCTGGGACGGTATGGACCTGATTGCTCAGATTGCACATATTTACTCACTTCAGAATTACGATACTCAGATTCTGGCGGCCTCAGTCAGAAATTCGCTGCATATTGTAAAAGCTGCTGAAAACGGCGCCGATGTTGTAACCTGTCCCCTGGATGCTATTCTGGGTTTATTAAGTCACCCGCTTACCGATATCGGTCTTGCCAAGTTTCTGGCCG
The DNA here is from genome assembly GCA_964600345.1 of uncultured Chitinophaga sp. Classification (GTDB taxonomy): domain Bacteria; phylum Bacteroidota; class Bacteroidia; order NS11-12g; family UBA955; genus JABMMZ01. Next base: position 13,580 of record CAZRKA010000050.1, read on the forward strand.
ATCATAAAAAAGCTAATTCCTGAATAAAAGCAGGTTGAGATGAGTGCAGACAGTTCGCTCAGAAAAAGAATATTCGGTGTATTAGATGATCACCGAAGCAGAAAGCCTCTGAATATTCTGTTTCACGGCATTTTGTTTACACTCATTATCATAAGTTCCTTATTGCTGATACTCGAGTCAGTAAAGGCGGTTTATATTCCCTATAAACATTTGTTTCTGGTGCTGGAAATGGCCTGTATGCTGTTTTTCACTTTCGAGTATATACTTCGGGTGTTTACCTGTACCGAAATCGAAAGATACAGCAGGCCCATTAGCGGCAGGTTGAAATTCGTTGTGACACCCCTGATGCTTGTTGATCTGCTTTCAATCATTCCATTCTATTTATTGCTATTCTCTTCTGAGTATTCAGGATTTTATATTTTCAACATCTTCAGGGTGCTCAGGTTGCTTAAGGCCATCCGTTATGTTAATGCTTTTAAAGTTATAGGCAGAGTATTTTACATGAAGAGGGAACAGCTCCTTGTAAGCTTTGTCTTTATTCTTTTTGTATTTGTTTTTGCCTCGAGTGTGATTTATCTGGTTGAGAAAGATGCTCAACCGCAGAAATTCAGGGATATACCTTCGGCCATGTGGTATACCATTGCAACCATCACAACAGTAGGTTATGGCGATATTTATCCGGTAACCCCAACCGGCAAAATGATAGGCGGATTGATTTCTATGATCGGACTTATATTATTTGCCATACCTACTTCCATTCTGACTTCCGGATTTCTCAAGGTCAATCAACAATCTGAAAAAAAGGAATGTCCGCATTGCGGCAAATCAATTGATGTCTGAGGGCATTGAAATTATTAAACTTTTATATTACTGAAAATCAATCATTAATAAATTTTATGATTGATTTTTTCAGCTTACTGTAACTTTAGGTATTTTGATAACGACTAATTAGCGGAAACAAGTTGAAGACATCGGAGTACAATAACATCGTCAGACAGTGGGCCCCGCACCTTTTGCGTTTTGCCAACCGGAACCTGGGCAATATGGATGCTGCTAAAGATGTGGTACAGGATGCATTTGAAGTACTTTGGAAAAACCGCGAGGAGATAAAACCCGAGAAGGCCAGACAATATCTCTTTACGGTTGTGTACCGAAAAGGCATTGATGTTTTCAGAGCATTAAAAGACGACGTTGAAATACAGGAATCACACCTCGAAATCAGTGAAAATATGAATTTTGAAAGATCATACAGCGATAAGGAATTTTTGAGAACTGCCATTGCAGCATTGCCGGAAATTCAACGTAAACTTATCATGCTGCGCGATCTGGAAGGGTATGATTACAGAGAAATAGAAGATATAACAGGACTTAATCAAAGTCAGGTCAAGGTTTATTTATTCAGAGCCAGGAAACAACTTAAGGAAACCATCACAAGCATGGAAGCATTATGAAAAAAGTAATTGTAAACAGGGAGAATTACGAAGAGGTAATGTTCAATCTCATAGAGAATGAATATCCCGATGACGTGAGAGATAATATTCTCGAACAGATTAATGCCGATACCCTGCTGAGTTTCGAATGGCAGCAATGGCAGAAATCTATGTATTCGGAGAGTACAGAATTTTATAAAGACACTGAAGCTGAATTCATAGAGGGTCTGACAAGAACAGAGCAAAAAAGGGGTGGCATGGTCAGGTTCTTCATGCCATTGTCGATAGCGGCAAGTATTGCCCTGATATTCGGTCTCTATTTGATATTTGGTTATGAAAAGCAAACCGAATACGCTTTAACTGAGAACAGGAACGGCATCAGGAAGCATATCGAAATCCCTGCAGATTCAGGTTCTGAAGTTAAAGTTCCTGAAGTAACAGATTACAACGAAATAAGACAAGCAGAAAACAGTTTTGTTCAGAATGAAAGCCCGTTTTCCGATATCATTACAATACCGGAAGTCATTAAAGTGGATAGCATTCCGAATTCAAATGGCAAATCTGAAAATGATGAGATAAAGATGGCATTGCTTATCAAAGACAGCATTGATATGCTGATTGCAAGGACTAAGAAACAGGAATCCAGATACAAGATAAGCATCGTCAGCGAAACCATTGAAGGAAGCGAACAAAAAGCATACAAATTCAACGAAAAACGCTACACGATGGCAGATGTTCTGAAACGCAAGGACGGCATCAGCCTCTCTAAATTCCTGGACAATGCCAACAGCAAAGTTATCAGAGAGAATAATACCGTTTACATAGAATACACAGCCGAAGATGAGTCTGTGCTTATTCTATACTTATCAAATTAATAAATATTAGAAATGAAAAATATAATTCTTTTAAATGTACTACTGGTATTCGGTCTGTTTGAGGCCGGTGCACAGGATCAAAAGGACAAACAGGACACTGTAAAAATCACACTTGGCAATGAAAGTATTACTTTGCCAATGCCAAAGACAGGTAATAAAGTTACAGTCAATCTGGAAGATTCAACCCATGTCATACAGATAAGTATCGGAAAAACATCCAAATTCAGTACCTTAAACAACAGCGCTCCGGTTAGCAATGTGAGAGGCAAACACGTGAGGTGGTTCAATGAAATAGAACTTGGCTTGCTCGGAATGGTAGACAGGGCCCGTGAAACATCGAATGATACAGGATACGGCGCAACATTTTCCACTCAGTTCAACGACCAGATGAACCGTTCGACTATCATAAGAATAACCCCCGAAAAACCTCAGATCGGCTTTAGTCTGGGATTTTCAATTCGCGAAAAAAGCAGACCAATAGGGAATTCGAATCTGGATTTCGTTACAGGAAGCAGATTCAGATATTCAAGGTATACAGTTAAGGGAAATTATGAGATTAAGGAAATCAAATCCGAAATTGTCAATGGCATGATCAGATACTATCCCGACAGCGTTTATTCTTACAGAGCGGGTGATTACAAATCGGTAACCAGCAGTGTTCAATTACTTTTTCCATTCATGGTAGAAAGGGATTTTTCAGATAAGAAATTTAAAATTTCAGCTGGTGTTTATCTGGGGCTTAACATCAACACCTCCAAAATAATCATCGGCAACGGTGAAAATCTAAAGTCAAATTATATGATTACCTATACCGGTCCGCAGATTATACAATTGCAACCTGCATTAAGATGCACTTATAAAAGGACTTCGATGCTCTTATCTTATAATGTTTCAAGATCCTGGATCGGTTTTGGTGCCACACAGAGACTTACCGGCAGAACCCTTTATTTCGGTGCAGCTTACAGGCTCTACTAATTCAAAATTAAATATCAGATTTTAAGGAATCCATAAAGGATAAAGGGGAAAGTTTGCAATCAATCAAAAGAGAAAATGACAAGTCCGGAGCAATTTTACAGACTGACAGGTATACTTCTGATACTATTATTAACCTGTCTTAAACTCAATTCTCAGAATCTCTGCAATGTCAGAATTCAGTTAAAAGACAGCTTCAGCAATGACATCATACCGAATGAGCAGTTAAGCGTAAACGCGCACTCGTATAAAACAGACAGCCTGGGTTTGATTTCTATAGGTTTCATGAATGGATATAACGATATCATGCTTAATTGTCACGGTTATAAGCCCGGCCGGGTCCGCATAAATATCAATGGGGACACATTATTGACCATTACTCTCAGCCGAAAAATACAGACTTTAGGCGCTTACAGTATCAGATCGTCAGGTTCCGGAAGCAAACAGGTACTTCTGAATTCGAATGATCCGGGTAAACTCGAGTTATCCATGAAAGATCTGAAGAAAATACCTTCCATGGGTGGTGAACCGGATTTGCTGAAGGCAGTACAACTCAGTCCCGGTATTAAGCGCGGCAGTGAAGGCAGCATCGGTATTTACGTAAGAGGTGGTGGCGCAGATCAGAATCTGATATTGATGGATGATGCAGTGATTTACAATGCAGGACATCTTCTGGGATTTTTCTCAATTTTCAATACTGCCTCTATCCAGGGTATGACCGTATACAAATCGGGTTTTTCTCCGGCTTACGGAGGCAGACTGTCTTCGGTGCTCGATATCAGGACCAGGGATGGCAATTTCAGAAAATCAGAGGCAGAGCTTACTCTAAGTACAATTGCAGCGGGTTTTACCCTGCAGGGACCAATTCAAAAGAATAAATCTTCATTTATTATTTCTGCCAGACGCTCGTATATAGACCGTACTTTTAACATGGTGGGCAAAGAATTGCCGATGTATTTTTACGATTTGAACAGCCGCCTGAGTTTTAAACTCGGCATGAAAGATAAAATCTCGCTGACTACGTATCTTGGAAAGGATGTATTGAACTGGGATGGAAAGTTTAATGTTAAGGACAGCAACAGTCGTTTCAGTTCGCTGCACAATCTTAAACTACGCACAAATTCTGAGATGGGTAATTTTGTCAATTCACTGCGCTGGGAACATTCAAGGGGTAAGAAGGCACCTGCGTTGTCCTTGACTTTGTATAATTCAGCCTTCAATTATGCTGTTTCGGGCAACATTAGCAAGGCATCTGTTAAAGTGAAATCAGGCATCATGGATAATGGATTAAAGCTTCAGGTAAGAAGAACCTTAAAAGGCAATAATATCCTGGTTTACGGATTCAGCAGTTCATTCAGAATATTCAAACCTAAACATATTGAGTCCTCAGGGGATGTTTCAATTCAAACCGATAAACAGAAAAATGTCGTACTGAAGGATTTTGAACAGGCGGTATTTGCACAGAGCAGTCATCATTTCTCCGACAAAATAAGCAGCACATTCGGATTGAGGTATTCGGCCTTAAGCCTTGTATCGGGAAAGACCTACAATGGTTTTGAACCGAGGATAAATGTCAATATAAATATTGACAGTTTGAGTAAAATAAAACTCAGTTTTAGCAGAATGAAACAATATCTGCACCTGATTTCGGGAAGCTCAGTTGCACTGCCTACTGATATATGGTATCCGGCAACGGGATTCGCCCCGCCCGAGATTGCCGATCAGATTTCACTTGCTTATTACAAAGAATTTCCCGCTCATGGTATCTCCTTCAGTTCGGATTTGTATTACAAATCGATGAAGAATCTCTGTGAATTAAAGGAAGGTGTGTCTATGCTGAGTACTAACGATTATGAGCAGGACATTTACATAGGAAGAGGTATTGCATACGGTTATGAAATGATGCTGAGTCTGAACAAAGGTAAATTCAGCGGATTTGCAGCTTACACTCTGGCATGGTCTAAAAGGCAATTTGATTCAATTAATCAATCACAGAAATTTTATTCTAAGTACGACAGAAGACATGAGATTTCGGTTTTTGGAAATTATCAGATTAACAATAAACTGTCATTTTCCTTTACCTGGCTATACTCCGGCGGAAGCCCGTTTACTGCCCTTACCGGTCGCTACCTCAGCTTAACGCCTTCGCAGGATGATATTACAACACTGCCTGTTTACAGCGATAAGAATGCCTACAGATTGTCAGCCTCTCACAGGCTTGATCTCGATCTGGGATATAAATTTAAAACGAAGGGAAAAGTGGTGCATGAGTTGCATCTGAGCACATATAATACTTACAACAGAACTCAGGCATCGTGGATAGAAGTTGAGAAAGACGACAGCGGCAATCTTCAGTACCGGCAAAAAGGATTGTTTGGATTTATTCCGGCATTTTCATACAGACTTAAAATATAGAATATGACACAGAGAATTAAGATAATACTGATTTCGGCCCTGATGGCCATACTGATACTTTCATCCTGTGAACCGAAACCAATTGTAAAAGAAATAAAAACCGGCAAACCCAAAATAGTGGTAAGCCCCTTATTCAACAATTCGGATGGTGCAGGTATTTTGATTACCAGATCTTTTTCTCCATTGCTTTCAGGCGAATCAGATCCCTGGGTGATGTTTCAGACCTTGCAGCTTAAAAGAATTCATGTCAAACTTGGCACTGCAACAAATCCGGAAGCGCTCGAAAATTTAAACCCATTTTTTTACACACGCAATCTGCAGTTAAAACCATATCAGGAGATTCATTTAAGCGTGTATGATTCAAGCAGAAATGAGACTGTCATGGCTTCTGCACATGTGATGCCAAGACCTGATACAGCAGGCATGGAGCTTAAACTTAATCGCCGCGAAAACGATACGTCGCTGAGTGTAAAAATCAAACTTAAGGACGATAATAACAGCAGACAATATTATCTGATCTGTTATTCAAAATACAGGAAAGGTTTACCGGTATTGAACAAGCAAAATCTATTCGGAAGGTCTTTTTACAGACAAGTCGAAATTTTTGACAATTCTAATTCTGTTAATGGAATAATCAATTTTGAAAAGACATACTCAAAAGAAATATATCCATTCGGAATAAATGACAGCATAACTGTTTCAATTTCTTTGGTTTCAGAAGCGTATTACAGATTTCTAAGCGTATACCGCAAGTCGGGATCCATTCTGGCCCAGCTCACAGCCGAACCTCTTAATTATCCCAGCAATGTCAGGGGTGGCTTGGGTTTTTTCTTTCTTTGTAATCCATTGAAACGAAACTACGGACTGTGTAATTATTAAATAGTGTAACCAAACTTAGTAATACAAGTTAGTTTTCACATAGAAATCTTGCGTTTCAAAAGTATTTTTTACAGTTTTATACTTTTAAGTGCCATTCTGCATAAATTCAAGATTCATTGCTTAATTGGTTTTTGACCTTTGCGGTCGGCACATACTTTTTTTTGCACAAAAAAAAGTATGCAAAAAAAACTGGTATGGGCTATATCAGCTATTTGAACT
>CAZRKA010000051.1:0-19904 GCA_964600345.1 uncultured Chitinophaga sp.
ATTTTTTCTGTTCCCGGTTTAAGAGTATCCGGCCATAAGTAAGTTTCCGTTTTATTGACCGTGGGATCATCGGCATACTCAGCCGCCAGCCAAAAATCCCAGTTTTTCTTCCGGTATCCGACTCCAAGAACTACCAATACAGCTTCATAATCACTCAGGTAGTAGGTGTCTTCATCTTTCCATGACTTTTTATGTATGACCTTGTAGTTCAAACCACTCAGGATATAATGCGAGTTTGGACGATTTTTAGAATAATCCATACCGAAATGGTATTTGAAATTCAGCCTGTAATTCAGCCTGCTCACCTCAGTCCCCAGTGAAGCTCCACCATAATGGACTGTTCTGGCAAATACTTCGGCACTCAATCTCTTGCTGATAGGAATCCCGATGCCCCCTCCCAGATGGTTCAATAAATGAATGCGTAAACCGGGGTAACGGTGGTAAAGTACATTCTGTGCATTCGAAACCGGAGCAAATAAGATGACCCATAAGAAGCAAATGGCTTTACGCATACCATTATTACAAAATTAGTTGCTTTAACCCCCAAGTTTAAGAGATTATAGTATTGAGATGCTATAATACAATGAAAACGCAAGTCCATCACCGGATGCTTATTACTTTGCGCTGCTTAGATTCAGCCGCTTTTTATATGGATGCCGGTAATCGCCATGCAGAAACAATGCTTAAGCCTTTTCAATGGCTTGCTCCCTTATTTATATTGGAGGGTGGTTTCAGACACAGCCTTCAAAGACTCCAAAAACCGCTGTCTCGTTCTTCGCAAACGGTGTATACTTTCACAGTAAGAGCGCATGTGTTTGCGGAAATGATGTACACGGTTTCGCACGCAATGTACTCCGTCACGCATATAATGATTCCGGTCTCGCAAGTAATGTACTCCGTCATGCATGTAATGTATCCGGTCCCGCACGTAATGAGTCCGGTCACGCACGCAATGTACTCCGTCACGCACGTAATGTATCCGGTCACGCACATAATGTACTCCGTCACGCATACAATGAGTCCGGTCTCGCATGTAATGTACCCGGTCACGCACATAATGTACTCCGTCACGCATACAATGAGTCCGTTCTCGCATGTAATGAGTCCGGTCACGCACGCAATGCACTCCGTCTCGCACGTAATGAGTCCGATCTCGCATGCAATGTGCTCCGTCTCGCATGTAATGAGTCCGGTCTCGCAAGTAATGTACTCCTTCTCGCATTCAATGTGTCCGGTCACGCACGCAATGTGTACGATCTCGTTTGTAATGTATTCACTTGCAGAAATGATGTTTAGTCTTAACAAAACGGTGTTTTATGTTTTCAATGTATGTAGAAATTCTAAGCATTCTTATACTGAAAGGTTCGATGATAAAACCGGATTTGAAAAATGCATAATTGAATCCCGCAATTTTATGCGGGATCATTTGAATTTATTAGAAATTTAATATCTCTTCTTTGTTTCTTCTTGAATACGAACTCATGACGGACTGACAATTTAAACATCATGATTTTTAAGGAACTATTGATGAATTTTTGTTATCTGATTTGATTCAGTGACCCTTGTGTAATTGAATTTCTAGTCAATCAGTGATATAAATTCAGAGTTGTAAAAGTTGAAGTTATTTTGACAGAACAAAGGCGTTCAGAATTGCCAATCAAATCACAGACAAAAACAAGAGCACCTTATTCGATGATGAGCTTTTCTGAATATTCAAATTCAGAAGTATAACAGCGCAGATAATAAATGCCTTTTTTGAGATCGGACAGATTGAGTGTCAGCAATTGCTCATAAGCGGGCGTATATAACTCAAAAACCACTCTTCCCTGAAAATCATACACCAATATGTGGCTCAAACGTACCGGACATTGCACTGTAAACAATCCATTGCCCGGATTGGGATATACGGTGACAGTTGGCGCTTTGGTCTCTTTCAGATCCAGTCCCATATCCGACAGCGGTCTTTTCCAGATACCGGATGTTGTGCCGGCATACAAATAACCTTTATTTGCTGTTATCGACTGGACATTTATACTGCCAAGTCCATCATTGATCTGTACCCAGTTCTGACCGTCATCGGTAGTCATGTAGATTCCCCCTCCATAAGTGCCGGCAAACACAGCGCTTCCAATGGTGTAGAGAGACTGTACATAGCGGTTGTCGAGGCCGTTATTGATCTCATTCCACGTATCGCCCTGATTGGTAGAAACATAAATCCCGCCACCATAGGTTCCGGCATACAATCTGTTACCCATGCTCGCCAGGGCTTGTACATCGTTGTCTGTTGCAGTAATGCGCACATTAATCCAGTTGTTTCCATTGTCTGAAGATGCAAACACTCTGCCATAACGGGCACCTGCAAACAGTTTATTGCCATCATAAACAAAAGTCCATATATCCTCATCAACGAGTCCTGTGTTGGCCTTAACCCAGTTGCTGCCCGAGTTTACAGACCGGAACACACCTTCTAAAAATGTAGAAACAAAGAGCGCATTTCCGCTGGCATAGAGCGTATTTACATCGGTTCTCGTTAGTCCATTATTGACTTGCGTCCAGGATGCACCACTGTCGCCCGACATGTAAACGCCATTTTCGTATGTACCCGTATAAACTTTAGAACCGTTTACTGCAAATCCCCGGATATAGTCGTCGCCTATACCATTAATCGCTTTGCTCCAGCCCTTGCCGCCATCGGCTGAATAACTCACACCACCATAGCGGGAGCCTGCATATAACATATTGCCCTGAAATGCCAGTTCCAGTATATCGCTGCCTTGTATATTTTCACTTCTGAATTGCCAGATTTTGCCCGAATCGGAAGAGCCGTAAACACCATTATTGCTTGCGGCATACCACTTTTCATCATGGGCAAGTAAGTTCCGTACAACTGTATTGTTCAAGCCTGTATTCAGCGATTTCCATTGCGTTCCATGATTGTAACTTATAAACACCCCGCTGTCTGTGCCTGCCACAACAACGTTTTCTTTTGCGGCCAGATAACGCGTCCTGTTAAACTGAGGCATTCCGGAATCCAGATCGTGCCAAGTTTGCCCGGAATCGGATGACGAAATAACACCGGCCCAGAGACCGGCATAAACCCGACTGCCTGAAACTGCTACGGTAAAGACATCCGTATAAATATCCTTGCTGAATTTTATCCAGTTAAGACCTGTATCGGTTGACAGGTAAACGCCCCTTTGGGTAGCCGCATATAGTTTATTGCTGTCAGCAATAATCTGATGCACCCCGAAATCATATAACTGAGTCCAGGTATTGCCATGATTGGAAGTTGTGTAGATACCATCACTTGTGCCTACTATTAATTTCCCCCCTTGCAATAAAATACAGGTAACATCAGAATAAACCCAGGGTATTTTCATAACCATCCAGTTATTGCCACTGTCTGATGAAAAGAAAAGACTGCCATACTCGGTGCCCAGGTAAACATTTGCACCTTCAGCCGTCAGGGTGAGAATATTCCGGCTGCTTTGCAGAGTACTTACTTTTTCCCAGTGCTTGCCTTCCTGATCGGAATAATACAGAACTCCACTGTAGGCCCCTGCGAGTATGCGCGATCCGCTTCTGGCCAGACAGGTGACATGTCCGCCATAAGGTCCGTTACACTGTTCCCATTGTGCTTGTACCAAAGCACTGCTCAACAACAGAAAAGTAAGGCCCGACAATTTGCAAACGCGTTTAAAGCAAATCATTTTCATTCATTTTATTGATGTTATATATTATCAGTGGTTTTCCTTTGATAGGTTTAACCCGGCAACCAGGCTCATACACGAAAGTAAGTCATTTTTTTAAACTCTGATCAAGCCAAACAGGAAAGGGTTGCAGCCATTCAAATAATTTTCAGTAACATTTAACAATGTTAACATTCACATATTTGAGTAAATTACTTTATCAAATAATCAAAAGATACATTCTGATTTGAGAATGAATTAATAGTTTTTGATTTTTGAATAAACTGAAATGGCTTCTTTAATATTTAAAAACAGAAGTATTGGGAATACCAGAATTGATAACTTGTTATATTGATACATTTGCTGGAAATCCAAATGGATCAAATGTTGAATGCCTTTTGTAATTCCGCATGCCGGACATTTTTTATCCAGAAGCAAAACAGAAACACAAATTGACTGGCCGTGATCAAAAAAATCAGCGGGTAGTATTGCCAGCACAGGAAGTGCCAGCAATAACCCGCTGAAATAAAATATTAATGCAATTTTTCTAAATTGACTTTTTTTCAATTTTTATGATTCCCTGCTTACAACCACGATAGCATGAATAATGCCCGGTACTCCGCAAAGTAAAGTCCAGAGTAAATTGCTGATTACCGGTGTGGCATCCCAGTCAGTTACAAGACCAACAGCTAGCCATGGTATGAAAAAGCACAATACATACAGCAATCCAACCGGAACATCATGGGTTGCGTTTTTGGCATTCTTTTTCGCCTTTTTCAATACTGTTTTAACCGCGGCTTTACCCATTGGTTTAGCGACAGCATGCGATTGGTTTTTAGTGGAACTGTATGCCGGTGCTGCAGATTTGCTTGTACTTTCATTTGAATAGAAAGCTTGCGGAAATACAGAATTGTTTTCTTCAAAAACAACTTCTTCAAAATTATCAGGCATTTCGGCCTGTTTTGAGATATTTAAATTGTCTTCGGTAAGAACAATGTCATTTTTCTCAAGATTTTCATTTTTCAGAGTTTTAGTTTTCTTTGCCTTTGTTGTACTTGCTTGTTCATTGCCTTCTGCCTGATTCCTTCCTTCAAACCAGTTGATTTTAAATCCCCGGCTGTGAACGCATTTTTGAACTGAACATGACGATAAGACCAATACGAAGAAAAGGCCTAGCAGTGTTAATTGATTGATTGTTTTCATATATTATTATTTAAAATTTGGTTTAAAGGAAATATTTTAAAAATAAAGGATGATAGTGGATGGTAATAGAAACCAAACTATTTTCTTTAACAATAAAATAATTTTTTCTCAGACTCAATCTTTGTGTATTTTTTAGTTTAATGTGACGAAAATCACAAGTTTTATTTTAAAATCCAAATTTATTTTTTAAAAGTTTTGAAATAAAAAGAAATTTAAACGGAAAGTCATAGTGGTATACGATTGATACGATTACTTACACATTATTAATTTATTATTTATGATTGCTTAGTAAATGAATTAAAAGTTTTATGCTCCCATGATTATTCATGTTTATTTGAAACTTAATTAAGAATCAGAATATTTCACATGGCTTAAAACATAATACGTGATTCACGCCACAGCGTATAAAAGAAAAATATTACAAAATAAATCCGGTATGATCAATTCAGGGCTTTTTATGATGTAATATTCGAGAACTAGCTGTTTTAATTGTATACACTGCATTCTTACAGATCCCGTACTTCGCAGAAGAATTAAGCATCTGCGAGGTTTTTATCAGTTTACCCTCCGTATTTTGCATGTAACATTTGCAGTATTTAATTTAATACTGTTATTGTACCAATGAAATAGTACGGTTGATTGTTTTTGTCGTATACAGTTATTCTGAAACCATATACATTCTGAATCGATTTTCCCATGTACTTCCCATTCCAGTACTCACTGTCGTCTGTTTTAAATATTATTTCTCCCCAGGTGTTGAAGATTACCATGTCAAACTTGCTGAACGGACCGGAAATGACAGGTCCGAAAGACTCGTTATGTAAGTCGTTATTTGGTGAAAAAGCACTTGGAACATATACAGCGAATTCACAGTTGGTGAAAATATTGAAAATAAGTGTATCCTTACATCCGTATGGATCTATGCGCGCCACCGGGTAATTGCCATAATTATTGGTCGACAGGTAACGACCGGTCGTATTGTTTTTATACCAATCATATGATTTTGCATCATACCCGTCCAAAAGCATGGAAAATTTAATACCCTTATCACAATAAAATGAGTCTATTGTTCTGCCGGCATAGGGAAAGATATCTGTATCAGCTGAATCGTTTACCAGACATTCCCCTCGTTGAAGCCGAATAGTCCTGAACACCGGTCCGACCATTTTAATAGTGTCTTCCTTTGGCATTTTATAAAGCACCTTGAAGCTACTGCCTAATGGATTCATGAATGGTAACTTGTCGTACTTGCATAATACGGTATCCTGTAAAATATCCGTATTTACTTTGTCCAGAGTCAGGTTAGCAGTATACTCTAAACTACTACAGAATGAATATGGGCCGTATAGTCGGTAAATACCGCTTTTTACAGCTGTTATGGATGCAGTGGTGTCTCCTGTGCTCCAGAGGTATTTCGTTGGTTGCTCTTTACTATAACTCAGAACCTTTGAAGGTACATTACAGGTATATATTTGTTCGGAAAATCTTACAAACCTCGCTCCCGGAAGTATATTCACCTGCATGGAATCCATATACCAGCATTTATCTACATTGTATTCGACGACAAATAGACCACTTTTGGGAATAGTAAAGGATGTCCCCGGCAACACTTCCGTCCTGCTGTTATTGGATCCCTGGTCGTAAATCCAGATCGAAAAGAAATCATTATCATTCTTTATGGTATAAGGTGACCAATTGCAATAGGTTGTATCTTTAAATTTTTTCAGGCTCATTGGTTTCGTAATAAAAACACTATCCTTAAAATAACATCCATCGCTTTCACCACTCACATACCAGGGTACCGAATATGGGAAATAGTAACGAAAGCTTTGTTTTCTTGACATTTCTACCCGACGAAAATCTTCCCACCTGTAATTTATTTTGCCTGAATAATTGGTACTCACGCTTAGTGTAAAGGTATCGTTGCATGTAATTGTTTTTGGTCCAATGGCCTTGAATTCATAAATCGTCGTATCTTTTATATACTCTATATCAAATGTGTCTCTCAGCATTTCTGCGGTATTAAGGCATACAAGGCGTATGCTGTTGGAAGACAATACTGAGGGATTTGTTCTGAAAAGCACAGGATTACTCTCGGTGCTGAACATGTTTCCGTTCAGATACCAGTAATATTCCATGTCCTCACCTTTAGTGGAGAGATTCTTAAATTGTATGGTGTCATTGTGTTGACAAGCGCCTTTCTGGACAAATTGGGCAATAGGGTACTTAAAATCATACGGTTTACATGGAGCGGTTTTTGCATCTTCAATGCTGATTTCAAATTCGAGAATCTCATTTTTACCCTTGCTGCATATTGCCTGAATAAAATATATACCTTTTCCTAAACAGTTTAGTACAAAATAGGCATTTCTGTCGCCATTAGTTGCAATTCTTGTCATGCCCCTGCAGTTACCGCCGTAAACGTTATACTTGATTAGTCCATTTCCTTTCTTGTTCTTCATACCAAGATTAAACTTGTCAAGGCTATCGACCTGAATTGCAAACCAGGTCGATTTTATTGCCGGATCATACGTTTCTTCGTACATACTTTTGCCGTAAGTATGGCAAGTGTTATCTGCTTTGATTGTGTAATTGCCGTTTTTAGAGTAAGTACTGCTTATTGCATTACTGCAAAAATCTCCTTCCGGTGTTTGTGTGCCATTTGTTACACGAAGGGTCAATCCATAATCCATCACATAATCGACATCCCACGACGACCTTGTTTGGTGGCTAAAAACTACAAAATAACGGTTCTCTGAACAGCCTTCATTATAAAATTCAACTGAATCGTCGCGAAAACCGATGCTCTTATAAGCAACTGTTTCCATACCCGAAAAAGTGCTGTCCAGGCCGTCATTCAGTACCTTTGAAAAATCCTTGTTGTAAGTACCGTTATATTTCAGAATGCTTGTTTTTTTTTCTATGAAACTGGTGAATGTACCGGCGAGACTTGGTTTAACGATAATACGTGAATTTCCGGAAACGGTGAATGTAAACCATATAGTCCTGTATGCATTGCTATTACGTCTCATTCCTATGGTGTCAGGATATGGTATCGAATAAGTTGTACCATATCTGGAACTGTAATATAATACAGGCTCGTTTTTGTAACCATTGGTGTGGCATGTTACAGGTATCATTGGCGAAGTAACGCTTCCGGTTACATGTCCCATATCCAGAGAATGGTCGGCAAAATCATTGACTGAAACGCGGTGTCTGGCAAACTTAACGGATGTGTTGCCGGTATTGAAGATAACCAAAGTGTAAACTTGTGGCCCCGGCAAATTACATATAGTCATTCCCTCACTGCAGGGAGACACAATTCTGTTGCTGTCTTTGATAATATTTGGATTCGACAATACATCTCCCCTGAATAATTCATAACTTGAATTTGCCATAAAAAGAGATGCATTTTCGGAGATGAAGAAAGTATAGTAATGATACGTAGTTTGAATAGAAGTTTTGTTCTTGTTAGAGCAACTGATATATGGTTTTAAACTGGTTTTTGTATTACAGGTTTTACAACCCGGAAGCGGATAGTAATAATTACCTTCAAAAGAAACAGTATCCAGTACGTCTTTACCTCCCCGTATTGAATAGGCAAGCTGAGGTTCAGTATTGTTAAGTACAGGACATACCGGAATTGGTTTGACAAAAATGCTGTTAAACCTTACTAAACATGGAAGACTTTTGTCGAATATGGGATCAAATCCTGTCCAGGCTATAAGAGTATAATACCCTTTGCTGAAATGCATACATGATTTTCCAAAGCTATATGCTGAAATATCGTTACTCGTCCTTGACTTGTATTTGTAATTCATTAATGGAATAGCAGACGCAGTACCTTTGCTTATTTGGCCATTAAAAATAAGTAAATAGCCTTCTATTTGATCAGGAACCCCAACTTCAAACTCACCATCCTGACTCACAAATATTTCCCTGTAAATAAACCCTCCGGTAAATTTTATATTGCTGATTACAATACTCGTGTCTTGAGAAAAACTTGTATACTCAGACAAAAACGTTCCGGGACTGGCTGGATTATAATCCGGTAGTTTTTCAGGGTTTTGAGGGAAAATATATTTGGGCTTATCCGGTTTGACAGTCAGTTCTATTTTAGGTTCTATGTAGTTGTTCGTATTTCTGGAACTAATAACAAGCGTGTAAACTCCGGGTTTAATACATAAAACAGGCCGGCTTGAATTTGGGGTAAGTACAGTATCGTTGAGATGTTGCAGTTGACATGAATTTCTTATGTCTCCTTCGTAAAATGAGAAGTAAATTAATTCCTGATGATTATTGTTGTTATAGCCGAAGTTTAATAAACCTTCTATCGGAATATTGAGGACTATATATCCGGCGTATTTGAAAGTATCAACCTGCCATTCCTGCTTTTGGTAGTTTTTTATTCTGTGTGTAAAATAGGCCGGAATGACATTCTTACAAGAATGATTTGCAAGCTTGCTCATACAGCCAAAATCTACTTTCCCGGGGGTAAAAGGCTGGTTGGGCAATAAATCCGACTGCAGAGCCGTTGCGTGTTGATTCCAGATGGTATTGCTCGCATCATATCTTGTGTATTGCAATTGGAGACTGTTATCGGTAGAAAGAGTCAGGAGTTGTACGTACAGGTATTTCTGCTGGCCATTTGCCGGACATACTATATCAAAGTAGCTGCCATCGCTTTCTGCGGAGAAAAATGGTTTGCCGGATTTTAATGAATCATCGTTTACATTTCCATAGAATATCCTCCACTTTACCTGCTGAACATTTTGGCTGTGCTGCATATATTGTTTCAGCGATATGTTTGTTGTCTGATCACTTATTTGTATTGCAAGCCAGACGCTTTTAGTAAATGTGCTGTCTTTTATTGCGGATGATTCTTCAGAAGTGATGGATGCACATTGGGTACTGAAGAAGATAGATGATGTACCTGCTAATTGAGGATTTGAATAATGGTCATATTTCTCAGGTGACGGCAGATTCAATTCAAGATTAATCCATAAGTCTCCGTTTGCCTTCTTCTTACAACCCACCTGCACAAGATACCAGCCACCGGCAAGGCAGTGGTTTCCCGAAGTGCCAAATTTACCAAGTGGTGTCAGTTGTTTGCTTAGATCCAATGCAGAATAGGAACAATCCCCAATTCTATAAATATTGAAACCGGCAAATATTTGCGGAATGGCGCTGTCATTCTGAGTAAGTTTAATACCTACACTTCGTGTTGTGGGCAGATAGAATTTATACCAGACGGTTTTTATACAGTTGCCATTGTCTTCAAGTTCTGCTGCACAATGCTCGCCAACCTGCCTGGTTGCCAGTTGGACATTCACTTTTACGGATGAAAAAGTGCCAAGATCGAAACCCTTTCCGGGTATTTGTATTTCAAGTGCATTCTCACAATTGTCATTCAATGGCGCTTGAGCCTGTATGTTCTTAAATAAAAAGAATACAGAGAACAATAAAATATGCCGGAGAATAGCTTTCATGCAGTATTGTTTTGTTCAAAGATAGTGTTTTTCTAAACAATTCCGTTTTAGTATATAAATTATGTTGCAAAACCAGCATGATTGATTATCCCAAAAGCAACTAGTCCAGACAACCTTTCTTGTAAATATCCCTTCTCATTGATTAAATATGAAATATTTGTCAACGACATTGATGTTACTCGTCTTATGCATAAACACTGGGTATATTGACACAGATAATGTTAGTGGACAAATTTTTCCAAGAAGTTGGGATTCTGGTAAAGTATTTAAAGATAAGAAAGTTCTGGCTTGGGTACAGTGTAATTATATTAACACAAGTTTTTGTTTTAGAAAGTGTATTGTGGCTGAAAAAGTAAGTGACTCTTTGGGGAAGCTTGCATTTAGACTTAGTGGGTATATTAGTGGATACCAATACTATCAATCCTATTGTCCTTTATACATACTCTCTGAATGGGAGTTAGATTATTCAGCAAGAGTTGTCAATCACAACAAAAGATTCAGTTCTAGTCTAAGTTTTAAGGATAACTTTACGGAAAAAATTAAGACTTATGATCACCAACCAGATTCAACAGAAGTATATAGTCTTTTGAAAGAATGGAGCTTTTCATTAAATCATCAAGAGCAACAAACAGTTGTAATTGAAGAAGGAATAAATTACAATCTGTGGATGCAGTTACTGGGGTGGAGGCCCGATAAAGCAATGCTAATGAACAAATAGTAATTTAGAAAATATGGCAATACTACACCAATGAATAACCCAAAGAACTCTAAAAAACAGACTTCCCTTCATTTTTAAATAGCCATGGTGCAAAAACCAATCAAATTGACAAAACCGGAAAGCTTTACATGAACACCTTGAAGAAGTAACACTTTGTTAAGTTTTAAGAGTGTCAGTTAAATCGGTATGAAGATGTAATTGTCATCTTTTTATTATTAAGCCGTTTTTAGTGAGCATCTAAAAATTAAATCAGTCATAAATTAGATTTCCATGAGCAACAATTCTTTAAGCTTCGTAACACCCGGAATTTCTCTTATAGTAAGATAGCAGATTGAATTCTCCGAAGCTTTTGCGGAGGAGAAAGCCCTCGTCGCACAAAAAAATAATTGTTGCAGCAGATTTATCTCATTTTA
This sequence comes from uncultured Chitinophaga sp., assembly GCA_964600345.1. GTDB lineage: Bacteria > Bacteroidota > Bacteroidia > NS11-12g > UBA955 > JABMMZ01. Next base: position 11,513 of record CAZRKA010000051.1, read on the forward strand.
ATAAAACAAGTCTTTTTGTACATGAGTAATTATCATCTGAGAAAGTGATATAGTAGACACCGCTTATCAGGTTTGAAACGCTCACTTCTCTGCCATTAACTTCGTTCAATATATATTCTGCAACGATTTGCCCGGTGATACTTGTAATGACACATACCCCATTGATTGAGCTTTTAATTTGAAATAGGTTAGAAGCAGGATTTGGAAATAGACTAAACTTTTGAGCAAAATCTATTTCTTCAACCGATGTCCCCAGGACGTAAGTACAGGTACTTGTGTCGGTACAGCCATTATAAGTGACCTCTACTGCATACTTTCCGCTTAAAGTTGCAGTGTATTGTCTCTGGTTGGCACCAGCTATAATTGAGCCGTCGAAACAATTTATCCATTTGTATTGTGCATTTATCTGTCCTGCTGTGATAGTATTTGTGCTGACTGATACAGCAGTATTAATTTGTTTCGGAACGGCTGTAACAGCAGTTCTTGCTGTAGTACACGTGCCATTAACAGCACCGGCAAAGTATACACTGTTTTGGGAAAGTACAGGTGTGGTAAAGATGCTGTCCTGCAGAAGAATTCCACCTCCTGTAGAGGATATATACCAGTTCACTTTTCCTCTGTCTGCCAATGCTTTGAGTTTTAATTGTCCTGTTCCGCAGCGATATACAGTGTCGTTTTGGACCTTTAGTAAAGGCATGGTATCTATATTGGCTTTTACAGGAACACGTGCCGAAATACACCCCAGATCAGTGGCTTCCACATAATATTCTTTGTCCATGCTCAGGTAAGGAGTTGTAAATACAGCCATACTATCGAGGCGTTTACCGGCTTTTGCAGTATCGTACCATATTACTTTACTTGCAGAAGTTACGACCTGGAGCAGCAAGGTTCCGGGGCCGCAGCGACTGTCGGGTATAGTATTATTGATAACAGGTAAAGCATTCACTTTTAGAGTGCCGGCTATTCCTGTATCACGCTTACAACCGGTGATGATACATCTGTACCTGTAATTGTTAAAGCTAGATGGAGTCTTGAAAATTATCAACTTATTTGTTTTACTTCCTGAGTAATTGCCGGTGTCGAGAGCATTGTTCCAGCTAGACCCGCCATTAGTGCTAATCTGCCATTGATAGGTATCGGCGTATCTTGCGGCAACTGAAAGTTCTGCGTTTGAACCGATACAAGTGTTATTTGTTCCTGCAAGAGGCTTTAAACAGACCGGTTCAATTGTCAAACCTCCAAAATGGTTATAAGGTTGATTGATCTGGGTTGTGAAATGTCCGCCAAAAAAGAGGGCATTACCTGCCTGTACAATGGTCTCAGGGTAGGCATCGAGGTTCGGATCCATAGAAGTGGGAGTACCGGTAGTCACATCAAGAGCTGCCAGACGGTTTCTGTTTTTGTTTCCTGTTTTCGTAAAATATCCGCCGGCATATATATTCTTTCCGTCATTTGTCAAACAGACTACGGTATTATCAGCTCCCGGATTCCATGAAGTTGCTGCACCCGTTTTCATATTCAATGCAGCTATATGATTTCTGGATACACCGCTAACCTGATTGAAATTACCTCCTATGTAAAGCGTGTTGTCAAGACGTGTCATATCAATCACAGCACCATCTGCCCCCGGATTCCATGATGTAAGAGCACCGGTATTGATTGAAATTTCTGCAATGAATGTTCTGCTCAGACTATTAACTATGGTAAAAAAACCACTAATGAAAAGCGAACTGTCTTTATGAATCATGCTGCGTACCTCAGCATTTGTTCCGGGGTTCCATGATTTTACTATTCCCGTGGCAAGACTGACAGCTCCAATATTCCGGTGGTATTTTCCACCAAGTGAATCAAATTTACCCCCGACATATAACAAAGAGTCTGCAATCAGAAGAGTTAATACTTCGCTGCCATTTACACCGGCTCGTGGATTCCATTTGGTGGCTTCATTGCTGCCAGTAGTAAGTTCAGCCAATCGGTTTCTTTTTTTACCTCCTACATTACCAAAATACCCGCCGATATATATTTTATTGCCTTTTAATGCGATTGCTAAAACTCCATTATCAGGATTAGGATTCCAATCCATCGGAATGCCGGTAGTAAGATCAATGGCTGCAATATTATGACACCTGTAGCCTCCAATATACCTTCCTATATTCCCAAGGAATAAGCAACCTTTATACACTTCCATTGAATAAACCGCCCCTGCATTCATGGCGCGTTTATTTACAATTCCATTGCTGTCATTCACTTCTGCCAGTCCGTATCTTATTGAGTCACCTACTGAATAGAATTCACCGCTTATATAAATGGATTTTTCGCTTGCTAAAATACAAGTAAGAACGTTGTCAGGCATTGGATTCCAGGATGTCAAAACATTGGTATTTGTATTCAAAGCTGCGGCATTTTTTCGGGCCATACCGGCTATTAAAGAAAACGAACCGCCGATATAGAGAATGCTATCTCGTTTTGCAAATGCCTCAACGTAATTGCCAATTGTCAATGCCGGATTCCATGTATTTGCAATAGACGAATTAGTATCGATTGCAGCAAGGTAACGGCGCGATATGCTTCCAATTTTTGTAAAATCACCGGCAGCATATACATTCTTGCCAACACAAATTAATTTTTTGACTTTCCCATCTGAATTTGGATTCCATGCACGGGCAAGCCCTGTGCCTGTATCTATGGCAGCAAGTCGGTTCCTGGCACTGCCTCCAATATTAGTAAAACTACCTCCGACATATAAAACACCATTATTTAAGTCCATACATTCTACACCTGAATTGGAATTTGGGTTCCATGCAGTTAATTTTCCTGTATAACGGTCGACTGCTCCTATAAAATTTCTTGAAATACCACCGATTGCAGTAAATGCACCGCCTATAAATACTGTATTTCCTGATACTATAATCTTATAGACTGTGTAATTTGCCCTGGGATTCCATTTAGTCACTTTTCCATTGCTGTCAATATGAGCTAAACGAGGTCGAAGTGAATCACCTACGGTTCCAAAACTACCGCCAATATAATAACCTCCCTGACTGTCTGAAACAATACTATAGATGTCTCCATAATCAACAACCGGCCATTTGCGGTCAAGTTCGGTAAATCCGGAATCAAAGTAAGCACCCTGTGATTTAAAAGGATTTATTTTATCAAAAAACCCTCCAATATATAGCAGGTTTCTTGATGAATCGTATGCAGATGAAAATACAGGTCCGTCGGCAGAGTAGTTTAATTTACCACATTGTGCCATAGATATGTGTGGGAAAGTGATACACAATACCACAATCATAATGGCATATAAAATTCCGGCTTTAGAATAAAAGAATGTTTTCATATTTAACAAAAATACTGATTCTGTATATTTTATTGCAGACAAATTTGAGAATAAAGGAATATGTAACAGTCCTGCTGAATAAAGCAAATTCTCGCTTTGCTACAAACACGGTACGGGGCAACAAAAACTAAAAAACCCGCTTGAGGCGGGTTTTAAGTTTTTGTAAGTGGAGCAAGTCGGCGAATTGTCGAACCTGATGTTTTTATTTTATTGAAAGACTTTTAATGGTGTCACTTGAAAACCGTGATAAATATTTTACATCTTTCTAATCATATCTTTTATTGTCACGGGTTTAGACCTGAGTCTGCCAGTCTTTCCATATTTGTAAATGATCTTCCCTTCATTATTGATATAAAACCAATCATCTCCTTCCGGATTTGTAAAACACAATAATCCGTTTATATTCCATATCACCACACGATTCCCGTTATTTCTGATGCGATAAAACCGTTGTGATTCCGGATTGTGAAGGTAAATATATCTGCCTACTCTGAAGGCTAGCCAGACGCTATCCTTCAATTCCCGATTAAGAGACACTCCTCCATTGATTTTGTAGGGGCGATTGTGATGTTGTTTATTAACTGCAAGTATCGAGTCACCCATGACAAGGTAGTTAAATCCATCACCCCAGGCAAAGCACAACTCGTCTTCTCGATATTCATTTATGTGGTATAGTGGTATATTCCTAAAAGTGGAGTCTTTTAAAAAATCGTCCATTTCCAGGTAAGCACTGTCCAGCATGAAAAGACCGGGAATAATAGGATGCCATTTCAAGCCTGACCAACTTTCCCTGAATAACATATGTTTATCTTTTCCTGCAATTTTCAAGCTGAATACCTTGTCATTCTCGATAAAATTGAAAAAGGATGCAGAATCCTTAAATATCAGCCTTCCACTGCTGTCCAGGAGCAAGTACATATACTTGGAATTAATTGGATCATGGTATTTCACTATAATTTTTTTGGTTAGGTAATATCCTGGATGGATACTGTATAGGAAATGTCCCGGGAGTTTCTTAACGGTATTCTTTAGCATATCAACTATTTCAATGGAATCTCCTTTTGGAAAAATTATGACATCATCATTGAACATGTAAAATTTTTTCTCTCCTGTGTGTGAAAACAGGTTTTTTCTGTTGTAATTGTTGTGTACTGTCCACTTTCCCTGTTTCTTCAGTTCGAAGTAGGTACCCCAATTCCACTTAAAATCCTCTAGTGTATCGAGTATATTTCCGTTGGTGTCAAGTTGCAGCAGCAACCGGCTTGAATCTTGTAAAAAGAGTTTAATCACCGTAAATTCGTTAAGGTCATAGTGCTCATAATAGGGCTTATTGTTCCGGTGATTTCTGTAAAGCTGGGATTGGAAGATCTCCCTGAAATCCCTGTTAAGTATTTTAAGATAATAATTTTCACCTGACTGAAAAATAATTGAATAACATTCAATCACCTCTGAATTTGATTGGTCAGGCTGTGAATCATTTACCTCACGGTTTTTATATGAAAACCGGATATCGCTTTTTTCTGTCACACAAGGACTTACCAGCATGATCCCCGCTGTATCCATAATACCCCACAGGCCAATGTTGCTTTGGATAATATCACCTCTATACCTTGAAGAAAGGTTATACCCTTTTTGCACAAGAAAAAGCCTCCCATTTAAAGGTTGATAATCTGCAAGGGAATCCTGTTTGCCATACCTAAACCAGCATTTCCGGTCCTCATAAGACTCAATACAAACATCAAATTCACGGATATTGAGTTTATCCCGTTTACTGACCATTCGAGCATTTTCCCATTCTTCCTCATCCTTTTTGCGCTTACCTATGACCGAATCCCTGAAACGATGGCCAAATTTTATACCATTGGCAAAATCCTCAAATAGGTACGTAGTACTGCGAAACTCTCTCTTTGCGTATATGGAATCCTTAAGAAAACAAATTGTATCGCCATACTTATTAAGAACTACAAGATTATTAATTCTTTTTTGTTCACCCTGACTCACCATAAAATAATAGGCTCCTGTATCAGGCCATATCATGTTGTGTATAAAAATAGGTTTTATAACCCATTGGCCTGAAGAGTTGATGAAACCCCATAAAGCATCTTTCCTGGCTGGATAAATAAGCTTTCGCTGGGCATAAGTCTCCGCATAGATTAAACCGAAAAGAAAAATAAGAATGATACGGAGATACATTGGGAGTTTAAACAAAGATAACCAAGACTTAGAAAAAAAGTACACATTTCAAGTGCAATTACTTAGTTTCTTGTCTGTATCATTTGTCTCGTCTAAAACAAAACCCTGCATTTTTGGTGCAGGATGTATTTTGCATGTGGAGGCAATTGGCGAAATTTTATAACCTATTAAGTTTATTTATTTTGGAGAAGTGATTACAAAACCAATAAAAAATATCTTTATGAAATACAATTATATTTGCATCAATAATTTAAGACTAAAAAAATGAAAAAGGCACTTTTTTTATTGTTTTTTGTAATTGCTTCTGAAGTAGTAAACGCCCAGTGGACCGTTACAAAAGGTCCGTATGGAGGAGACATAAGGTGTATGACGACTTTTAAAAATGTTATTTATGCCGGAACTGGAAGCGGTGTTTATATCAGTTCAAACAATGGATTAAGTTGGAAAGATATTTCAATTCTTAGAAATGGTACAGTGCTTTCAATGGCGCACAATGATACATTTGTCTTTGCTTCATCTTCCAAAGGGATTTTCAGAACCAAAGATCATGGGAATAATTGGGAAACTGCAAAATCTTTTAAAATTGGTGAGACTCCTGAGAAACTTTTTATCAATGCAAATATACTTTACGCAAGTATTAGAGACACGCTTTGCAAATCTTTTAATAATGGAAGTTCTTGGCAGCCAACAGGACTAAGAAAAAAAACAAATTCTATGGCCTTTAAGGACAGCTTTATTTTTGCTGCCACTTTTGAAGGATTATATAGGTCGGCAGATGATGGTAACTCATGGATAAAGGTTTTAAACCAAACAAGTGGAATGGAGGTTGTGAAGAAAGACAGTTTTATAATATTTTCAACTTATAATGGAGTATATAGAAGTTTGAATAACGGAGATCAATGGTCTTATGTAAATTATGGTATTAGTACCCAAGTTTTAAGAGGCTTGTATGTTCACAATAATGTAATTTGGGTGGCATCATATAAAGGCCCCATCAGATCTATTGACAATGGGAACTCATGGACCCTTGCAGGAAATGGATTAAATGGACCAGTTTCGAATATTGAAGCTTACACTCATACAGATTCATTTCTATTTACCGGAACCACTTTTGGTATACATGAATTTGATTCAATTAATGCGACCTGGATTGATAGGACTAATAATTTAAATAGCAACAATGTTTCGGTTCTTTATACATCTGACTCAACAATATACACTAGTAACTTAAACGGCTTTAGTTACTCCACAGATTTTGGAAAAAAATGGAAAAACATACATCCTGAAGGCATGCTTCTTTTAAAATGGGGTGATAGTCTTTTCGCTTCTGCTTATAATAAATTCATTTTCTCAACAAATGGTGGTCAAACCTGGGTAGACAAACCAACGAATGTAATCAATTCAGGGATTAGGGAGATGTATTCGCAAAAAGGAAGAATTTATATATCAACAGGTGATGGCGTATACTTCAGTGATAATTTTGGTAATCAATGGACACTTATGACAAATGGATTACCAAAAGTTCCTATTTCAGCATTCAATATCAATGATAAAGTCTTTGCCGCAGGAACTAATGAGGGAATCTACATTTCTATTGATTACGGTCAGAAATGGGTTAAGAAGAACGATTCGTTCAATACATCCCAGAAACGAGTTTTGGATATAATAATTAATGATACTTTACTTTTTGTATTCAATTATAACAAAATCTATATGAGTAAAGATTATGGTGATTCCTGGTTAAATATCAGCCATAATCTTGATAGTGTAATTTATAAAGATATCATTGCAATAGGGGAATTTCTAATTGTTGGAACATCTGGTAATGGTGTATATCTGACTAATATTTATAATGGAATCTGGAGACAGATTAACGAAGGATTTCCTGAAAATTTATTTATAATAAATCTTCTACAATCGGACGAATATCTATTTGCCGGAACACAAGGCAAAGGACTTTGGATGAGAAAACTCGATGAATTTATAACCTATATAAGTTCTTTTGAAGCAAGTGAATTTTTTAATATTTATCCTAATCCATCTCAAGGTCAAATTTCAATAAGAACAAATAGCACACTTCTTGGAGCAAAATTTACTATTTTTAACTTATTAGGGGAAACAATGCTCACAGGCAATATATCAGAAGAAAAAACCCTTGTATCAATTGATTCTTTGAAGGAAGGTATATATATCATCAATGTTGGTGGAATTTGCGAGAAAATAGTATTGACTAGATAATCAATACACCTTTGACTGATTATGATGTTTTATGAATTAAAATCACTAAAACTATAATCTAAAAGTTTATTGCATCTGGTCAGGATTCAAACTTTTCAAAGTATTTTAATTGCCAATCATTGGCCCCTAAATTCTTGCGAAGATTATGTGTTTATATTCGTTCTTTAATATCTTGCGTTTGACCAATGTATTATTTGTCCTAAATAGTAAAGAATAAGATATAGGCGTAATAAATAAATATTAGGGTATAAAAAAAACCGTCTTAAGGGCGGTTTTTGTATTTGGGTAGAGGCAATTTGTATATTGTCGAACCTGATGCTTGGTTCAAAGTGAACACACCCGTTATTTGAAGCTTCGTGGATTAAAGAGCGAATGTGAGTGTGAGGCCGAATGTGAAGAAAAATGACAGAGGAAGTGATCGCATTCGCTCTCACTCTCGCTCTGTCATTTGTGTCCCCGTACCAGAGACTGCACTGCGTTTCGTCACCCTGCAGCAGATCCTCCTTCGTCGGAACGCCGCAGGGCGAAGCGGTAAGGGTCACACCCTGAATGCGTGGAAGCCCGAACGGATTAATAAAAAAAGCACGAATTTTTGTTTCGGGCTTTCTCTGCTTCAGGGTG
>CAZRKA010000052.1:0-19831 GCA_964600345.1 uncultured Chitinophaga sp.
CCGAAACCTCGAAGCTTGAGAATTCAAGGTCAGCTTCGTTGCTCAGAACATCAATTTCAGGAATTGAATAAGCACTTGGTGAATTACTGTCAGAGATATTGCTTTCCTCTTTTGAACAGGCGGTGAAGATCATGGCTACAAGCGCTGCGCCTGCAATCCATATGTTTAATTTTGTTTTCATGACTCAATTGGTTTTTTAAATTTTGTTTTCTGCCGTCTGAGCTGTCTTTTCAAGGCCTTTATTACTTAATAAGTAAAGACGTTTTCAGATTAGCAGTTTGTAATTTGTTTTCTTGTCTTTTTGACCTTAGCATTTAGTTTTGGTTGCAGGATAATTTTAAAAATTGTTTAAAATAATTTGTATATCATTGAATATCAAATGCAAAATTAGAGCAATTTAGCTTAGCGTCATCTTCATTAAAACCATGAAATATCATAATTGAGCAATATCAGGGATTAAAAAATGCGCGACTCTTTTAAATATAAAATATTTCCTTAGGTTTGAATTTATAATATGAATGATATCCAAATTGCACAATCGGTAAAGATGCAGCCGATTCGCAAAATTGCCGGAAAACTGGAGATCAGTGAAGAACTGCTTGAGTATTACGGACATTACAAGGCTAAACTACCCTTAAGTCTAATTGATACTAATAAAGCTGAAAGTTCGTCACTGATACTGGTTACAGCCATGACACCAACGCCCGCCGGAGAAGGCAAGACAACTATCTCGATAGGCCTCAATGAAGGACTGAATGCCATCGGTAAAAAATCAGTGGTAGTTTTAAGAGAGCCTTCGCTTGGTCCGGTTTTCGGAATTAAAGGTGGGGCGGCAGGAGGAGGATATTCGCAGGTGGTGCCTATGGAAGATATCAATCTGCATTTTACAGGTGATTTTTCGGCAATAGAAAAAGCGAATAATTTTCTGGCAGCTATTATTGACAATGTCATACGAAATAACAAACACACAGTGAAACTGGATCCGCGTTCTGTGCTGTGGAAACGCGTGCTGGATATGAACGACCGCAGTTTGAGGGAAATAATTATCGGTATTGGCGGAAAAGCTAATGGTGTCATGCGTTCGGATGGGTTTAATATAACAGCCGCTTCCGAAATCATGGCAATACTTTGTCTATCCAAAAATCTGAGCGATCTGAAACAGAAAATAGGGAATATACTGGTGGGATTCACTTATGGCAATGAACCTGTTTATGCGCGCGACCTCAAAGTGCAGGAAGCAATGGCCATACTTTTGAAAGATGCCATTAAGCCGAATCTGGTGCAGACACTGGAAGGTAACCCTGCCATTTTACACGGCGGACCATTTGCCAATATCGCACAGGGTACCAATTCGCTGATAGCAACCCGCATGGGTTTATCGCTTGCGGATTATGTAGTTACCGAAGCGGGTTTTGGTGCCGACCTCGGTGCCGAAAAATTTCTGGATATCAAATGTGTATATGGCGGATTAAAACCCAAGGCAATGGTGATAGTTGCAACCATAAGGGCATTGCGTCACCACGGCGGAGCCGGCCCCGACGAACTGAATACTGTTTCTTTGGAAAGAGTTAAAAACGGTTTCGGGAATTTGAAGAAACACATTGAAAATGCACGAACATTTGGTTTTGAACCGGTAATTGCCATCAATCATTTTATCAAAGACAGTGATGAAGAAATTAATCTGCTCAAATCCATGTGTTCAGATATGGGAATAAATGCAGTTGTCAGCAAGGCCTGGGAACTGGGAGGTAAAGGCAATACAGAACTTGCTTCAGCAGTTGTTGAAAGTATAGAGAAAAATCGTTCAGATTTCAAACCTTTGTATGATCACAATCTGACTATTAAAGAAAAGATTGAAAAAATTGCCGTTACAATTTATGGAGCAGATGGGGTTGATTACAGCGCATCTGCATTAGACAGTTTAAAACAAATTGAAAAAATCGGACTTGGCAATCTTCCGGTCTGTATGGCTAAAACCCAGAAGTCATTCAGTGACGACGAGAAAAAAACAGGCCGGCCGAAAGGATTCAGAGTCACTGTGCGTGAGTTTGAAATTGCCGCCGGCGCCGGATTTATAGTACCCATACTCGGCAATATGATGCGAATGCCCGGACTGCCTGCAATACCGGCTTCAGAAAGCATGAGTATCAGTGAGGATGGGGTCATCAGTGGTTTATCGTGAAATAACAAGCTTAAGAGCATCTCTTGATAATATATAGTAAATTTGCAGCATTATGTTTGGCAATATCTCTCAATTACTCGAAATGAAAAAAAAGGCCGAAGAACTAAAGGCCAAAATGGAGAACATCCGTGTTACAGAAATCAGTAACGGCATAACGGTCGACTGCAATGGCAATAAAAAAATACTCGCCATACACATTCCGGCTGAAAAGCTCGACAATAAACAAAACCTCGAAGAAGATATCTGTATAGCAGTAAATAATGCAATTGCCTCTGCAGAAAAAGCCGCTATGGGCGATCTGGCTTCAATGGCCGGAGGACTTCAGGGATTGAGCTCACTTTTTGGTAAATAGTATTTATTTATATCATAATGATTCAAATCAATTTTAATTATAATTTATTCTCAGTTAATTTTGCATCCACAATGAAGAAGACATTTTTCTTTTCTCTTTTTACCGTCTTGTTTGCATGTCAGAGTTCTGACAAAGCGGGATTACTCAGTGCATCCGAATTCAACAACAAAATGATTGAGGAAGGTGTTCAGATTCTCGATGTCAGAACGGCAGCCGAGTTTGAAGAAGGTCATATTAAGAATGCCGTCAACATCGACATTCAGAGTGAAAATTTTGATGAAGGAAGCAAGGCGCTGTATAAGGATTTGCCTGTTTATGTATATTGCCAGAAAGGAGTGAGAAGTAACACCGCAGCCAGTCGTTTGCGCGAACTTGGCTTCAGTAAAGTCAGCGAACTGGAAGGAGGACTCAGCAAATGGGAGGAAAGCGGTTTGCCGGTAGTAAAGACTGAACCTGAAAAGATCTATGAAAGCGATACCATACCATTTGAAAAAGCCATCATGGGAGATAAACTTGTACTGGTAGATTTTAATGCCGAATGGTGTCGTCCTTGTAAAGTATTACAACCAATTATAGAAAGACTGCACGATCAGAGAGCCGAAGATGTGATAGTATACAGTATAGACGTAGATAAACGTACCGATCTTGCAGCACAATACCAGGCGGAGAGAATTCCTTTAATCATGCTTTTCAAAAATGGTAAAACCGTTCACAGGTCCGAAGGCCTGCTCGAAGAAAGCATGTTAAATCAGTTAATAGACATCAACAAATAAAATAAGAAAAATATATTAATGGGCGTTTCTAAATCAGAAGATTCAAGCTTTATTGCTGACATATCAAAACCGAAAGTAGTAGTTAAATATTATGCAGACTGGTGTGGCAGTTGTAAGTTGTTTTCACCAAAATACAAAAGATTGAGTGATGATGACCGCTTTAGAGAAGTTGTATTTCTCGACGTAAATGCAGAACAAAACCCGGAGGCAAGAAAAATTGCCGGTGTAAGTACACTTCCTTATTTTGCTGTTTTTAAGGATGGCAATCTTCTCGACGCCAAAAGTACTTCAAAAGAAGAGGTTCTTGTTGAAATGCTTTCCAAACTATGAACATACAGGTTATAAAAAAAATCGTTGAAGCGTATTCAATTCCTGAACTCAATCAGGCTGAAACTGATTTACTTGAAGAGCAGCCTTTGAAGATTGACATTGAAGGCAGTGATGAAGGCGAAAAGCTGACACATATTCTTGCGGCAGTATTCTGCAAAACCGAAATGGAAAAAAGCGGAATTAATATTAACCAGGCAATAAGACTATACAGTCAGAGAGTCCGCGACTCTATTAACTAAAAATCTTGATTGTTTAAATTCTCCTGTCAGGAAAATTTACCCTTGTATTTTTCCTTGATATCATTGGTGATTTCTCTTACCTCCTGTTCCTTGCTCAGGTGACTGATAAACAGGATATCATCGGTGTCTACGATAATGGCATCATCGTAACCTTCAACCACAACCAGTTTATTCGGGTTTGATTCTTCTACAATCAGGCAGTTATTCGAATTGTAAACCTCGATGTTGTTTCCGTGTTTCAGATTGTTGTTTTCGTCTTTGTCTCTGAGAACAAAAAGAGATTTCCAGGTTCCGAGGTCGCTCCAGCCGAAGTCTACCGGCACAATACCTGCAATTTTAGTCTTCTCCATAATGGCGTAATCTATCGAGATACTTTTACAGAGAGGGTACTGCTTATTAATGAAAGCCTGTTCCTGTGAAGTATTGTACTTTTTAACTCCCTTGTTGAACAACTCGTACATGTCGTGCTGATGCGTTTCGAATTCTGAGAGTATATCTTCTGCCTTCCAGATAAAAATACCGCTGTTCCATGAGAAATCGCCGCTGTCCAGAAATGTCTGTGCAATTTCCAGAGTCGGTTTTTCGGTAAAAGTTTTTACCTTGTATATACCTTCACTAATTTCCTTGTCCTGATGCTGGATATAACCGTAACCTGTGTCAGGCCTGTTGGGTTTGATACCCAGAGTTAGCAGCATTTTGTGTTTAGCGGTATAGTTCAGCGCTTTTTGAAGACTGGCTACAAAAGTTTTTTCATCAGTGATCAGATGGTCGCTTGGTGCAAATATCACATTGGCCCTGGGGTTGAGTGTGAATATTTTGAAACTGGCATAAGCCACACAAGGAGCCGTATTCATTGATGCCGGTTCGTCAATAATATTGGCTTCGGGCATTTCCGGCAACTGATCGTGAACCAGAAGCGTATAACTGGCATTAGTGATTACAAAGATGTTCTCTACTTCAATAAATTCGGCGAAACGGTCGAATGTTAGTCTGAGCAGCGATTTACCTACACCAAGTATATCGTGAAACTGTTTAGGATAACTTCTTTTACTGAGAGGCCAGAAGCGGCTTCCTATACCGCCTGCCATGATCACCACATAATTGTCTTTGTTTTTATTCATACTTTGTTAAAGTAAACCTTCTTTGTTGAGGTCGTGTATATGTATCATGCCGGCATAGTTTCCGTTTTCGGTAACTATAAGCTGGCTTATTTTGAGGTCGCGCATAACATTGGCGGCATTTACTGCCATTTCGTATGCATCAATGCTTTTGGCATTGGTATTCATAATATCTGAAGCCGTTATACCGCTCAGGTCATTGGTTTTTTCAATCATTCTCCTGATATCACCATCTGTAATGACGCCTGCAATTTCTGTCTTATCCACCACTACAGTTGCACCCAGCCGGTTTTTGGAAATATCTATTATCACATCTTTAATACTGTCTGAAGGTTTGACGGAAGGTCTGAGATTTTGTGACGCAATATCCTTAACAGTCATATAAAGTCTTTTGCCAAGAGCTCCACCCGGATGGTAGCGCGAAAAATCTGCCGAAGAAAAATTGCGGCATTGCAGTAAAGCCACTGCCAGAGCGTCTCCCATGATGAGCTGAGCTGTGGTACTGCTTGTAGGTGCCAGATTGTTAGGGCAGGCTTCCATGTCGACGGTAGTGTCGAGAACAATATGGGCGGTTTTGGCAAGAGCCGATTCTGTGTTGCCAACAATGGCAATCAGTTTATTGCCGAATTGTTTAAGCAAAGGAGCCAATGCTTTTATTTCGGGAGTTGTACCGCTTTTGGATATTGCAATGATAATATCATCAGTTTGTATGATGCCCAGATCGCCGTGTATGGCGTCGGCAGCATGCATGAAGATAGAAGGTGTGCCCGTAGAATTGAGGGTAGCCACAATTTTCTGTGCAATAATGGCGCTTTTTCCTATTCCTGTGATAACAACTCTGCCTTTGCTGTTCAGTATCAGTTCGACAGCTTCGGCAAAAGAGGCATCAATCCGCTCTTCAAGTTTTGACAAACTCTCCAGCTCAATTCCGACGCAGGTTTTTCCATAGCGTATGATGTCATTTGGATTCCGGCCCTCCATGCTGTTTCGTGTAAAAGTTTTGCAAATTAACGCCAAAATCTGATAAGAAAAATATTTTTAAATTGATTTGGTAATATGGTCTTAACCGTATTAATTTAGTGTACTGAAAAAAGTGATAAAAAAATTGATTAATAACAGTGATATGACATTAGCGCAGAGGCCGTTGAACGCGAAACAGGCGTTGAAAGATTTTTTCGGATTTGATGGATTTAAGGGTAATCAGGAAGTAATAATTGAAAGTGTTTTAAACAGGGAAGACTGTTTTGTTATAATGCCCACCGGGGCAGGGAAGTCTCTCTGTTATCAGCTGCCGGCACTTATGTTGCCCGGAACAGCAATAATCATCTCACCGCTTATTGCGCTGATGAAAAATCAGGTAGACAGTATCAGGGGATTCGGAGAAAACGATAATATCGCACATTTTCTGAACTCTTCGCTTTCCAAAAGTGAAATAACCAGGGTAAAGGATGACATGGGTGCCGGTAATACCAAATTGCTCTATGTCGCGCCGGAAACGCTTAAAAAGGAGGAAACCATTGAATTTCTTAAGAGTATAGAGATTTCCTTCGTTGCCATAGACGAGGCACATTGTATTTCTGAGTGGGGACACGATTTCAGGCCTGAATACAGGCGGATCAAACAAATGATTAAAGATATCAATGATGTCCCGATGATTGCACTGACTGCCACAGCCACACCTAAAGTACAAAGCGATATTCAGAAAAACCTGGGTATGAGCGATGCCAAAGTGTTTAAATCGTCCTTTAACCGTGCAAATCTTTACTATGAAGTAAGGCCCAAAGGAAGTAAGGAAAGGGTATTCAAGGATATTATTTCAATTATAAAATCCAGATCAGGTAAATCAGGTATTATATATTGCCTCAGTCGCAAACGCGTTGAAGAAATAGCAGAAATGCTTACACTTAACGGTGTTAAAGCTCTGCCTTACCACGCAGGACTCGATGCCAAGACAAGGGTGCATAATCAGGATGCTTTCCTGATGGAGGAATGCCATATAATTGTGGCAACTATTGCCTTTGGAATGGGGATAGATAAGCCTGATGTTCGTTTTGTGATACACTTTGATGTGCCGAAGAGCCTTGAAGGATACTATCAGGAGACAGGAAGGGCAGGTAGGGATGGATTTGAAGGCGATTGTATTCTGTTCTATAATCCGAGCGACATAGAAAAACTCGAGAAGTTTATGAAGGACAAGCCGGTTGCTGAACGGGAAATAGGCACCCTGCTGCTCGATGAAACATCTGCTTTCTCTGAAAGTTCACAATGCCGGAGAAGAACGCTGCTAAACTATTTCGGTGAAAGTTTTGACGACGAAAACTGCCACAAAATGTGCGAATATTGCCGTCATCCAAAACCGAAAACAGATGTTAGCGAAGATGTGGTAAATGTGCTTAAAGCCCTTGATTCTTTAAAAGGGGAAATAGATATTTCACATCTGGTGAATTATATCATAGGAAAGAAATCCGATTCGGTTAAAGACCACGGACATGACAAGTTTCCGATGTTTGGTATCGGCAAAGACAAGGATAAGGTATTCTGGAAAGGTGTTGTGAGGCTCTGCCTGCTCAACAACTATATCAATAAGAATATAGAGAAATACGGATTGCTAAGCGTCAACGAAGAAGGTCAGAAAGCTATTCTCAATCCTAAGAAATTTGAGATGGCTATGGATACAGAATTCGAATTTGTAAGCGACGAAGACTTCGAAAACGCTGTGCTCGAAAGTATTGCCGACGAAGAACTGATGCGCGATCTGAAGGAATTGCGCAAGAAAGTTGCCAAACAGGTCGGTCTGCCGCCATATGTGATATTCCAGGACCCATCTCTTGATGATATGGCAACACGCTACCCGATTTCCATGGAGGAACTCGAAAAAACCCATGGTGTAGGAAAGAACAAAGCCTTGAAATACGGACAGCAGTTCATAGATTATATCGCAGAATATGTTCGTAAGAACAATATCGAAAGGCCAAGTGATGTAGTCGTAAAAACATCAGGTGAAAAATCGAAAAAGAAGATTGCCATTATTCTGAATATAGACAAGAAAATGGCGCTCGAAGACATAGCCCGCAGTAATGGAATGCTTTATCAGGAACTCATGGAAGAGCTTGAGCAGATGGTAACCATGGGCACCAGCCTCGATCTGCATTATTGTATTGACGAAATTATTGAAGAGGAATATCAGGAAGAGATTTTTGAATATTTTAAATCTCAGGAAGATGACGATCTCAATAAGGCTGTGGTCGATTTTGACAATGATTTTTCCTACGAAGAACTGCAACTGATGCGTTTGCAGTTTATCAGCGATATGGCCAATTAATCGGGAATAATACCGGTTTCGTCGGCTGTCCACATTGTTGAATAATTTCATAGGGCATTCTTTTGCGCTCTTTGATACCTTTGCGACATCACTTCAACTAAACTAAAACAGATAGAAACACTTTTCCGGCAGTATCACAAGGCACTGCACTGGTTCTGTATGCAGTATGTCCGGTCTCAGGAAGATGCAGACGAAATTGTCAACGACGCTTTTCTGGTTTTATGGGAGAAAAAGGATGAACTTGTACTCGACGACAGCATTAAACCCCTGCTTTATACCATTATCCGGAACAAGAGCATTAATCTTCTCAAAAAAAGAAAGATTGAAATTACAGATCTAGATAATGGTTTTGAAGTAGTTTCTACCGGAATATCACCACTTGAGGCCATGCAGGCAAAAGAGACCGAAGATGAAGTCATGCAATTGATAGAAGCTTTACCTCCACGGTGTAAGCAGATATTTGTTCTCAGCAGAAAGGAATTTATGAGCAACAGGCAAATTGCCGAGCTTATGGAACTAAACGAGAAAACCATAGAGAATCAAATCAGCATCGCTATCAAATTTATTCGTGCCGGCTTGGGTAAACGCAATGGCGGTAAAGGAAATAACATGCTCATTTATCCATGGATAATGGCATTTATACTCGCTAATTAAACAATCAGTTTACGTTAATTTTAATACGGATTTCGGGAGCGTAAAGGAATTATTTCACTTCCTGCATCAGTTTTTTCACCAGGGGTGAAATGACTATCAATACGATTCCGGCTATCAGCGCATAAATTGCGAGTTGTTTATAGCCTTCAGTATAAGAAAGTAATTTGACAGTAGCAGGTGCATCCTTATCTGCCGATGCCATTCCGGCGCCGAGTATACCGGCAACATACTGACCGTAAGCACTCGCAAGAAACCACATTCCCATCATGACGCCACCCAGCGGTTTTGGAGAAAGCTTGGTCATAATAGACAAACCTATCGGTGAAAGACAAAGTTCGCCGAGAGTAATGACAAAGTAAGCAAGGGTGAAAATATCAAGAGAGGTCATGCCGTTGAGGTCGGCAAAAAAGCGAGTAGAATAAAAAATATAAAATGCGCCCGACAGAAACAGGAATCCAAGTCCGAATTTAATAACCGTATTAGGCTCTGCCCTGTGTTTGCTCATCCATATCCACAACAGGCCTATAATTGGGGCGAAAATGATTACAAAAAGGGAATTGGCCGCGTTGTTGACTCCGTTAGGATCAAGGGTAATACCTGCCAGTTTGTTATTGAGGTTGTTGGCGGCAAATAAACTGAGCGAACCTCCGCTTTGTTCGAAGAATGCCCAGAACAGGATAGAGAAAAGTATGAATACCATGGCGGCAATCAGTTTCTTGTTCTCGGCCCAGCTGTACTTGGTCATTTCATAAATGAGATAAATGATGGTACACGGCCCTATGATATACATGAATTTATCAGTGTATTCAGGATTCATGACCATTTTCATGATAGCCGGAATAAACAGAAGAGATCCTGCATAAACGGCAATTTCATACCATTTTTTACCAGTGTTTACACCATTCTTAATAAAAGGGGATAACCCTATAGGCCCCATCGATTTTTGAGTAAATGTAAATGTAATCAAACTGATGCACATAACGATGGCGGCAAACCCGAAAGCCAGATTCCATGAATAGGATTTTCCGATGGCTATACAGGCATAACCACCTATGAGGGCACCGATGTTTATTCCGGAATAAAAAAGTGAAAATCCGGCATCCCTGCGGCTGTCTCCGTCTTTGTAAAGTGTGCCAACCATAGTGGAGATATTGGGTTTGAAAAAGCCCGTACCGATAACTGTAAAACTGATTCCCCAGAAAAAGAACTCCTTAGGGTCTATGGCCAGAATGATACTGCCTGTTATCATGAGCAATCCGCCCCAGAAAAGTGATTTGCGGAAGCCCAGAATCTTATCGGCAAATAAACCGCCTATAAATGTAAATGCGTATACAAATGCCTGTGTAGCACCATACTGAAGATTGGCAACTTTTTCGTCCATGAACAACTGGTTGACCATAAAAAAGGTGAGCATTCCGCGCATTCCGTAGAAGCAAAACCTTTCCCACATTTCGGAGAAAAACAGATACCAGAGCTGTTTGGGATATTTACCTTCAAAATTTTGTATCGATTCGAGCGTATTTTCTTGATTCATTGAGCAATTATACATAAAAAAGCCGTGCAAAAAAATTCTGCACGGCTTCTGTGTAATGATATGTTATCAGTATATATTTTTTTCTTTCATTACTGCACTCAGCCATTTAACGAGAACAAACATGACTATAAAGGCAATAAATACCAGGGCGAAATTCATTAAGAAGAAGTTCGATTTGTCTGAAAATCCTTCCCACATACCCGAAAGCATACCTGAAAGTTTATTTCCGACTGCGGTTGAAAGAAAGAATCCTCCCATCATCAAAGCGGTAATCCTTGGGGGTGATAGTTTAGATACCAGTGACAATCCCATTGGAGAAAGACATAATTCGCCAACAGTAATCACACCATAAGAAGCAATCAGCCACCAGCTGCTGGCTTTTCCTGTTTCCATATTTGTAGCTTTTACCGCAGCAAACATAACAAATGCTGAAAGTGCCGTAATCAGCAATCCTATGGCAATCTTCATGGCTGTGTTAGGTTCCATGTTTTTTCTTCTCAGCCATCCAAAAAGTCCAACTACAACCGGAGTTAATGCAACTACCCAGAATGGATTAATAGATTGATATAACTCGGTAGAAAAAAGCTTCAGATCCTGACCTTGCGCCGGTCGTTCGTTTTCCGGTAAATTTTCAAAATATTTATGTGATTTTTCTATCAGGCCGATTTCTTTGCCCAGATCTTTTGAAAGCTGACGTGTTTCGGCAGTATTAAGGCTGTCATAAACTGATTTCTGGGTCTTTTTTGCATCAAGCATGCTTTTATAAGAACCCTCTTCCATATTGATATAGTCGCCGTAATTGACTGTTTGTGCCATACCTATTTTATCTGCAGTACCTGCAATTGAAGCCGGCATAGCTCTGTCTGTGTGATCCTCGGCCCATACAGTAAGTGCATCTCCATTCTGGTGGAAAATTGCCCAGAATACAACAATGGTTGCATAAACAGCAAGCAATGCCTTAATTGGTCTTTTATCTTCATCATTTGCCTTCATCATCAGATAAATGAAAAAACCAATAACAGGCAGACATCCTATAAGGAAAGCATCATTGGCATCAGTGCCAAAAATATTACCGGGAATAATCCAACCTAATATTCCGCAAATAAACATAGGAATGATGGTCGACAAAAGAATTTTTGAAGTTGGCATATCACCGGCCTGCAATGGTTTTATGACATCGGCGTGTTTAATGTGTTTGGTAGCGGAAAGGAATACCAGAACACCTATAAGCATACCAACTCCCGCTGCATAAAAGGCATAACCCCAACCGTAATTAATTCGCATATAGGCTGCAACAAAATTGCAAATGAAGGCACCCACATTTATTCCCATATAAAAGATATTAAAACCGGCATCCTTATTGGTTTTGTAGCGGTCGTCGTTCTTCTGGTTGCCTAGCAGTGTTGAGATATTCGGCTTAAAGAATCCATTGCCCAGAATAATAAGCAAAAGGGCAGGATAGAATGCTGCACCATCCGGCAAACCAAGACAAATATATCCGGCCGACATCAGTAAGCCTCCGATAAGTATAGATTTCCGGTATCCAAGCACTCTGTCGGCAAGAAGTCCTCCTATAAATGGAGAAAGGTAAACGAGGCCGATATAGGTTCCGTAAATATCCGATTTTTCGGAAGCAGAGAATCCCATTCCGCCGTTTTCGACGCTATCCAGCATGAAAAGCGAAAAAATTCCAAGCATCAGATAGTAACCAAATCGCTCCCACATCTCAGTGAAGAATAGAAAGTACAACCCCTTTGGGTGTCCCGAAGTCTTGTTTGTTTCGTTCATATCAAAAAATATATACTGGCAATAATATTCAATTATTTGCAAATAACACCAATAGGGAAATACTTTTTGGATTTAAGTATAAAAACCTGAATAGTATTTAAGAGGCTGATTTATAGCGTATTTACTTTTAAAGCAAAGCAGAACGATTGTTTACAGATTAAAAAAAAGCAAATAAAATTAAAGCTGTTCAGCCACTATCCGGAATCTGAATGAAATACTGAAAGGCATTGTGTGATAAATAGGTCGTCTTTTTCTGTATTTAATCACAAGACTGAAATATTCGTTCATTATGTAGTCCTTTATCTCGGTATCCAGCAGATCCATATTAAGCGTCATTGTCCTTTTATCTTCAGTTGTTTTATGTGCAACGGGCATCTGTCCCACCTGGTCCTGACGAATGTCGAGCATTATTTCTGAAATATCTTTCAGGTTAGAGTATGTGTTGCTGTCGTAAAATACCGGAACCGGAACTTTAAGTTGCATAAATACCAGTCTTGCCGATTTGATTTTGGATTTATTGCTGTTGTGCTCAGCTAGCTTTCCCTCAAGCTGGGTCTGAAAATTAACTGTGGTTTTCTCAATCAGGCTATCAATATCAACTGTATCAGCATACATTTGAAAAGGAAATTCCATAGGGTACTCGAAAATAACTTCAGTTTTACGATCTTTCTTACAGCCTATAAATAAAAGGCCACAGTATATTAAAAGTATAAGCGTTTTATAAACCATACTGAAGTTTGATTTCAAATTGTAGATATATCTTTTAAAAAAAATTAAAGCGGGTCAGCAACTATTCTGAATCTCAGCGAAATGGTAAATGGCATTTCGTGAGGCATAGGTCTGCGTTTGCGGTATTTTACCACCATTCTGAAGTTGTCCTGTTTCAGATAATCTTTAACTTCAACATCCTGCAGGTCCATGTTTATGGCTTTAACTCTACTGTCACCAATGTTTTTAGAAGCGATCAGCGTTTGTCCGATTCCATCTTTCTTGATATCCAGACTCATCATGGAAAAGTCTTTGAAGTTAGAGTATTTGGTCGTATCGCTCCAAGCAAAATCCATCACCTGCACCCTTAAAAAAACCAGTTTGGCAGATTTAATCTTGGATTTGGTAGTGTTGTTTTTTGCCAGTTCGCCTTCCAGGTTTGTGGGAAAGTCTACAGACTCACGGACAATCAGACTGTCGATATTAAGCGTGTCAATCTCCATGTTTTCAATAAAAACCAATGGATATTCGAGTACTATTTCAGATTCCTTGTCCTTTTTGCAGTCACTTAACACCAGAGTGCTCAAAATGAGCAGAAAAGACAATCTTGTAGTTTTTAACATTTTTCAGATACTTTTTACTCCTTTGACGAAGATAGTTCAATAATGTGACAACTCAAAAACTTTTGTCCATTCTGAGTCTCTTACAGCAAAATCTTACAGAATCCTTACAAAATCTTACTGAAATCGCCATTTAGCGAGCCGCTGACACTGTCAGACTTTGCCCCTGTGAAAGTCTTAATGATATTAGGTCTGTTCTCTAGTCTCATTACACCCATCAGAGCAAAAATCAGAGCTTCCTTATATTTCACCAGTTTGGGTTCGGGCACAATGAACTCGGCCTCACTGTGAGTTCTGATATGATCCATAAGCACAGGATTGAAAGCGCCGCCTCCTGTTACAAGGACTTTTTTGCCGGCAGGTTTTTTAGAACTTAAATAATCGACACTCTTTGAAATTTGAATACCAATGTGGTCGACAAAGGTTTTCATTTTATCTTCAGGGCTGAGTTTATCACCTTCCTTGACTATCTGCCACAACTCGTTGTTAATCCAGTCGCGGTTCAGCGATTTGGGAAAGGGCATGGCGTAGTAATCAATTTTGTTGAGATTTTCGAGAAGTGGGTAATGAATGGCGCCCTTAGATGCAATTTCGCCATTTTCATCAAATTCCTTGTGGAGGTCGCGGGCTACTCTGTTGAGCAGAATATTGGCCGGACAGATATCAAAAGAAACCCTGTAAGGACCTACTTTTCCGGATATATTTGCAAAACCACCGAGGTTGAGGCAAAAGTCATATTCGTTGAAAAACATCTCGTCGCCGATGGCAACCAGTGGTGCACCCTGACCTTTCTTGGCGACATCCATGCTTCTGAAATCGGTAATAACCGGAAGATTGCAAATAGCTGAAAGAGAAGCCCCATCACCAACCTGACGTGTAATCATTTCTTCAGGGTAGTGAAATGCGGTGTGTCCGTGACTCGAAACAAGGTCGGCCTGAATATTGTGTTTGCCGATAAAATCTTTAACCAGATGTCCGAGATAGTGACCGTAGAAAACATCTGTCTTGGCGTAGGAAAGTGAATCGGCTTTTCTTAATTGTGATAATCGCAGTCGCCAGATTTCAGAATACTCATAGGTTTCCGTTATGTCTATGCTGTATGTGTAATTTCCGTTATCTGAATGGATGTTGCACAAGGCTAGGTCTATACCATCCATCGAAGATCCGGACATGATTCCAATAACTTTATATGTTTTCATTTGCAATTGATTTTCAGGTTCAAGAGGCAAAAATAGTTTTTTTTGTTAATTAGTAAAATTTTCATGGTATTTTTATCGTTAACAATTAGATTTGTGAAAATGAGATTAATCGTTTTGCTGTGTTGTTTTTCGGTACTTTCAGTCTATGCTCAAAATACCGACGAGAAGCTGGCTGCACAGTATTTTACTGAAAAAGAATATGAGAAGGCTTCCGAGATTTATGAAGATCTGGCATCAAAGCAACCGGAGTCTGTCTATTACTACGACAATCTGCTTCAGTGCTATATTCAACTCAAGGATTTTAAAAGCGCAGTTAAATTAACTGATAAAAGAATCAGGAAATACCCGGATATGTATGCCTATCGCGTTGATAAAGCTTACATACTTGATCTGCAGGGCGAGACAGGAAAAAGGGATGAGATTTTTAAGGAATTGCTTAAAATCAAGGTTGAGAATCCTGAACAGGCAGAACTGCTGGCTAACAGTTTTCTCAAACGGCGTTATTATCTTCAGGCGACCGAGGTTTATCTCAATGCCAGAAAGGCGCTAAATGACGACGAACTGTTTGCATTCGGAATGAGTGAATTGTATTTTTTTATTTCAAAATTCACTGAAGGCACCGAAGAACTGGTCAAAATAGCCGGAAGGTATGATTACATGATAGAGGATGTTAAAACCAGGCTGGTTATAACCTATACGAATCCGGATCACTACAAAGTACTTAGCAGTGTTGTATTGCTTAAATTGCAGAAAAACCCCGATAATCCTTCATTTAATGAATTGCTTGTCTGGTCTTTTACCCAGCAGAAAGACTGGAACGGGGCCATCATTCAGACCAAAGCAATTGACAAAAGAATGAAGGAAGACGGGCGCAGATTATTCGACCTTGCAGCACTGCTTTTACACAATGATGAATACGAGTATGCACTTAAATGCTTTGAATATGTAAAATCACTTGGATCAGACAAGCGATATTTCTACCAGGCTCAGCAGGGAATGCTCAATTGCGCCATCAAGCAGCTGAGGTCGAGAAATGGTGCGTCGACAGAACGTCTTCTGGCCATGGAAAAGGAATACCTCGAATTTATTAATCTTAATGGAATTAACTGGCAGACAGCAGAACAGATCAGAGAGCTTTCCGAGCTTTATATTTACTACCTTCATCAGCCGGAAAAAGCCATTGCACAATTGAGTCAGGTGATTGCAATACCGGGTGTAAATCCAAAGTTGCTGGCCGAATGTAAACTTGATCTCGGCGACGCATTACTGATTACCGGCGAAACCTGGGAAGCAGATCTTTTATATAAACAGGTTGAAAAATCATTCACTAATGACGCGCTTGGTCAGGAGGCCAGATTCAGATACGCCCGACTTTGTTATTTCAGAGGAGAGTTTGAATGGAGTCAGACACAGTTGGATGTCCTCAAGGAGGCCACAACACAACTCATATCCAACAATGCTATGCGCTTATGGTTGATTATTCAGGACAATCTCGGACTCGACAGCAATACCGATGCACTTGCACTTTATGCCAGGGCCGATTTGCTTATTTTTCAGAACAGGTCCGGTGATGCACTGGTTTTATTGGATAGCATTCCCGCACTGTTTCCGGGACACACACTTAGCGACGAAATAATTTTTCTGAAAGCATTGATTGCAGAAAAAAACATGCAATATGAAGAAGCTGAAGTGCTTTACCTCAAGCTGATACGCGATTTCAGTTTTGATATACTGGCAGACAATGCCCTGATAAATCTGGCGAGGATTTACGAATTTAAATTGAACGATACTGCAAAAGCCAAAAAGATGTACGAGAATATCATTCTGAATTATACCGGCAGTCTTTTTGCCAACGAAGCCAGAAAAAGATATCGTTTTTTAAGAGGAGATTTACTGAAAGAGGATTTAAACTAACTTTTCCAAAGTTTACAACTTTGGAAAAGTGTTTTCCCGAAAAACACCTTAAATTTCCAAAAATGAATATAATTGTCAGAGAATATTCACCGGACGATTTACATGCATTGCCCGTTCTGCTTAGAGAACTGGGTTATCCGAGCACCCTCGCAGAAATGGAAGACAGAATGAATTTGATAGGGACTTTAGACAACTGTCGGACAATTGTTGCTGAAACTGACGGTTTAATTGTCGGAATACTTGGTATGTGTAAATTGCCCTGCTGGGAGCTAAACGGCTCCTATTACAAAATACAAATTCTGGTTACCAAAGCCGAGTTCAGAAGAAACGGAATAGGTCGTCTCCTCTTGTCTAAGGCCGAAGAAATTGCTGCAGAACAAGGAGCATTGCATCTTTCGCTGTCGTGTGCTTTAATTGAAGAAAGAACGGCGGCACATTTGTTCTATCCTGCACTCGGATACGAAAAAAGGTCGTATACTTACCGGAAACGATTTTAAAACTACTTTTCCAAAGTTTACAACTTTGGAAAAGTTAAGATACTAATTACAATCACATTTGCGATAGTTTTCAAATATGTTACATTTGAAAAATGAAATTGAAACGCATTTTAAAATACACAGCAATATTTCTTGGAATAGCCATACTGGTAATTCAAATTATAAGACCGGAAAAAAATAACAGTGCTAATGATAGTTTTCATATTAGTAAAAATTATCCTGTAAGCACTGAAGTTAATGCCATCTTAAAAACAGCCTGCAACGATTGTCACAGCAATAACACTGTTTATCCATGGTACTCCAATATCCAGCCGATCGCATGGTGGCTTGAGGACCATGTCAACGACGGTAAGAAACATTTGAATTTAAGTGAATTTCTTAAATATCCGCCTTACCGTCAATTCCATAAACTTGAAGAAATAGAAGAAGTGCTTGCTGAAAATGAAATGCCATTGTCTTCTTATACCATCATTCACAGAGATGCAAAACTGGACAATACTCAAAAAGAGATATTAATTCACTGGTCGAAAGCCATGCGCGATTCAATGGAAAACAGATATCCTGCAGACAGTCTGGTGAATCCCAAAGACAGATAGTTTCTGCTTAGCAGTGAATATGACCTGATACATTCTGCAATAAGAATGGACAGACGTTTTTCCCGACTCTTTATGCAATGACTCCCAACTCTTTACCTACTTTGGTAAATGCGGCTATGGCCTTGTCGAGGTGGTGAATTTCATGGGCAGCAGACAACTGAACACGAATTCTCGCCTGGTCTTTGGGAACAACCGGATAAAAGAACCCGATGACATAGATGCCTTCATTTAATAAACGGTCGGCCATCTCCTGACTTAGTTTTGCGTCGTATAACATAATCGGAACAATTGCGCTGTCACCATCTCTGAAATCAAATCCTGCTTTGCGAATACCTTCTTTAAAGTATTTGACATTGTTTTCAAGTTTGTCTCTTAAAGCAGTTGATTCGCTTAAAATATCAAAAACTTCGATTCCGGCAGCCACAATGGCAGGTGCCAGCGAATTTGAGAACAGATAAGGTCTTGAACGCTGACGAAGCAATTCTATGATTTCTTTTTTACCTGTGGTATATCCGCCCATTGCCCCGCCGAGCGCTTTACCGAGGGTTCCGGTTATAATATCCAGTTTGCCGTGCACTCCGCAATATTCGGGTGTTCCTCTGCCTGTTTTTCCGATAAATCCGGCGGCATGGCACTCGTCTGACATCACCAGAGCATTGTATTTATCGGCCAGAGCGATAATTTTATCGAGTTGGGCAACATATCCATCCATGCTGAATACTCCGTCGGTAACAATGATTTTGTTTCTGTGTCCTGCGGCGTTTGCTGCTATGAGTTGCTTCTCAAGATCGGCCATATCGTTGTTGTTGTAGCGATACCTGGCAGCTTTACAAAGTCTGACTCCATCTATAATAGATGCGTGATTGAGGGCATCAGATATAATGGCGTCCTGTTCGTTGAACAGGGGTTCGAACACTCCTCCGTTGGCATCAAACGCGGCCGCATAGAGTATAGTGTCTTCGGTACCGTAAAACTCGGCAATCTTTGCTTCGAGTGTTTTATGAATATCCTGGGTCCCGCATATAAAACGCACACTGCTCATTCCAAAACCATGTGTATCCAGTGACTTTTTGGCAGCCTCAATAACCCTGGGGTGACTCGAGAGACCAAGATAATTATTGGCGCAAAAATTTATGACTTCTTTTCCATCGCTAAGGCGAATGTCTGCGCCCTGTGGCGATACTATAATCCTTTCTTTTTTGTAGAGTCCTGCTTCCCGAATCTGATTTAATTCTTCCTGTAATTGTGATTGTAATTGGCCGTACATGTTTTATGGAATATTTTTTGCAAAAATACATGAGTTGACCATAAATCATTTAAAATAGTTTAAACAATTATATAGATTTGCGGTGGACTAAAACTAAGGTCACTTTTTTAATCATTAATGGATAACCAACAGAACAACAAAAAAAACGAAAATCCTTTTGGCGATAAGAAATCGAATACTCCCAAATTCAACATGTACTGGATATGGGGAATTCTGATACTCGGATTTATCATATTCAGCTTCATTCCCGGCAATCCCGGTGTTAAAACAAACTGGAACGAATTGCGCGAAATGATCATCAGCAATGATGTCGAAAAACTCGAAATACTGAACGACCGGGTGGTTAAAGTATTTCTTAAAAAGGAGTCGCTGGAAAACGAAAAATACAAGGAGGTCCGTAATCAGGGACAGGGAATGTTCGGACAAAAAACTCCTCAGTATTACTTTGAAGTCAATAAGGAAGCATTCAACAAGGATTATGAAACACTGATGAACGAACATCCGGAAGCCAAAGCCATTGTGCGTGACTGGCAGTACGAGAATGATTCGAGCGGTACTATACTCTATTACATCATCATGATTGGTGTATTCATCTTTATTTGGAGTTTCATGATGCGTCGTATGGGTGGAGGCGGAGGCGGTGCAGGCGGCCCCGGTCAGATTTTCAACATCGGCAGAAGTAAAGCCACTTTGTTTGACAAGAATACACTTCTGCGAATGGCGTGGGCTGCACGGCGA
>CAZRKA010000053.1:0-19803 GCA_964600345.1 uncultured Chitinophaga sp.
TTTCCGGGTTGTAATTGGCTCCAATAGGAAACACCAGTAAATCGCCCTCACCGTATGAAACCGGATTACCTATCACAAGGGCCATCTGGTGACTTTTGATGTTTTGAGTGACAGGGTCCTTCCCGGCACACGAAAACAGAAATAAAGCAAGTGCAGCTAAAATGAAATTGTTAGGCATATTATTAGGTTAATATGCTTTATACCATTTACCTCTAATAGGTAAACAATGATTCTTATAGCAAAGAATTGTTCTCTTTAGACCAGCATCTTATTGAAAGTTGCTCTAACTTGTTTGATGCTTGCTTAAACCAATTTTCCTTTGCACCTGCTAATAATGAAAAAGCCTTAGAATCTTATTTCCAAGGCTCTTTACTAATTTAATTATATCTATACTAAAAAGCTTTTCGCTATCACTCAATGCTCACAGTATGCTATAACTCATCCTAAGCAATATTTTCTTCCGAAAACCTACTAAGGATGAGTATAACTGCTATTGATAAAGTTCTATATTCAGATTCATTATATCATTCCACCCGGGATAATAGTTTAACTGATTACTGTTTCACTAATTTCAAATGCCAGATTCGATCGCCCTGTTTGATTGTTACCAGATAAATTCCGGCCGGTAGTTCGGCAGTGCTGTAGGATACTCCTGCATCAGCATCTTCTATCCTTTCGAGTTGCAGGAATTTGCCGCTCAAATCTGTAAATGTTACAAATACCGGCAAATCACCGTCTATCAGACCATTGATACTTACCCTGTTGCCGGCCGGATTTGGATAAATTTCAGGAACTAATATCAACTCATCCGGATTTATTGAAAGCCTGTTGCAATTCACGGGAATTATCCTGCAATAAGTGGTATCGCATTTATTACAACTGTCGTATACCGTTACACATACTTTGTACATACCATTCTTGCTGACAGGATAATTCAGATATTCGCCATAAGATGCATGCGAATTATTGACAGTCCATTTTCTGTATAATTTTTTGCCACAGCGGTAATTCTGATTCAGTGTAAATTTACCAATCAGATAAGCGACGTTTTTGTTGCTGTCGCATGTAACCTTTGTATCGAAACTTCCGAACACGTGTTTCCAGTTGCATTTATTGAAACAGGAAACGCTTACTGTTTTGCAGAAACTTGTGTCACATTTGGCGCAGCTGTCGTATAACCACAGGCAGACATTATAGGTGCCGTTCTGGGTGATCTTATAATACAGGTTTTGCGATGTACTGACAACAGTATTGTTCACCATCCATTTCCAGCGCTTGCCTTTGGTGCAAGTGTAGTTCTTATTCAGAATAAATCTGCCGATCAGGTAAGTATTATTGCGAGCACTGTCGCAATTGGTCCATACATTGAAATCATTCACCTTGTGTTTCCAGTTGCAACCCGGCAAACATCCGACTGTAACTGTTTTGCAAATTGTGGTATCGCATCTTGTGCAACTGTCGTACAACTGAACACATACCTGGTAAGTGCCGTTATTAGCGACCTGGTAATACAGATTGTCGTTGTATGAGACTGCCACGCCGTTGATAAACCATTTACGGTAAATTTTACTGCATGGTTGTTTCTGATTCAAAACAATACTGCCTATGATATGCCGGCTGTGACTGTTTCGCTGGCTGTCACAATTGTTGTAAGCATGGAAGGACGATATTCTGTCTTTCCAGTTACAGGTAGATTTACCTATACAATTTACAGTAACTGTTTTACAAAAACTGGTGTCACAATTATTACAACTGTCGTACAACCACAGACAAACATTATAGGTACCGTTCTGGGTAATTTTGTAATACAGGTTCTGAGAGGTACTTGCTACACTGTTATTGACAACCCATTTCCATTTCTTACCTTTGGTACAGGTATAATTCTTATTCAGTATAAACCTTCCTATCAGATAAGTATTGCTTCGGTTACTGTCGCAATTGGTCCACACATTAAAATCATTGACTTTGCTTTTCCAGTTGCACCCACCGCTAAAACAACTAACTGTCACAGTCTTACAAAGGGTGGTATCGCAGCGTGTGCAACTGTCATACAGCTGAACACAGACATTATAGGTTCCGTTGCTGCTGATGGTGTGATATAGATTATCATTGTACGAAACAGCAACACCGTTCACAAACCATTTCCGGTAAATTTTACTGCAGGGTTGTTTTTGTGTCAGCACTAATTTACCGAGAACATTCTTTGTATTCTTATTGCTGTCGCAGTTATTCCAGGCATCAAAACCAGCAATGCGCGATTTCCAGTTGCAGGTATTGAAACAATTGACGTTAACTGTTTTGCAGTAAATGGTATCACACTTATTACAACTGTCGTAAAGGTAGAGGCAGACATTATAGCTGCCGTTCTGGGTAATTTTGTAATACAAATTCTGACTGTATGAGGCAACTGAATTGTTAACCATCCATTTGCGGATCTTACCCTTGGTGCAGGTGTAATTGTTGTTGAGTACATACCTGCCAATCAGATAAGTATTGGTTCGGCTGCTGTCACAATTGGTCCACACATTAAAATCATTGACTTTGCTTTTCCAGTTGCAACCGGGAATACAGCTTACGCTGATGGTTTTGCAGAAACTGGTATCACAGCGGTTGCAACTGTCGAGCAGCACAACACAGACTGAATAAGTTCCGTTCTTTGTTATTTTGTAATAAAGGTTCTGAGATGTACTTACAACTGCATTGTTGACTATCCATTTTTGCACTCTGCCCTTGGTACAGCTATAGTTCTGATTAAGCGTATATCGCCCTATCAGATAGGTGTTGTTCCGGTTGCTGTCGCAGTTGGTCCAAACCTTGAAATCACTGACTTTGCTTTTCCAGTTACAACTGGTACTGCTGTCAGTTTTTGCATTTATATTATTGAATATCAATGCAAAAAAGAATAAGAAAGTAAAAATTTTTTTCATAAATGGCGCGTTGAACTAACTTAGTTAGACTACTCAAGTTAAATATGGTTGCTTACGAATTCAGATATTTTTAAAATATATATAAAATTTTATGTATGCATTGCTACTTTATCTTTCAATCACATTGTATAACAGGAATTTACAAACCCAAAAAAAAAATTAATTCAAATTGATGAAAACCGGGTCAATTTGTCAAAACTGTGTCATTTTTCCTAAAAGGCACAACCAAATTTTATTGCTTACGTCTAATACAATAAGAAGTGCAGACACATGTTACAAAAAATGTTTAATACCAATCTCATACAGGCATACGAAGCCTGTAAAAGTGCCTTACGCGATTACAGATGTGAAGAAGTATATGGCGATTATGCGGCAGGAGTTATCGAAGCTCTGAAAAGAAGTAAATTTCACGACGAAGAAAAAATAATGATACGGGTTGATTCCGGCAGTAATGTCATCATCTCAATAAGTGTCAATTCGAATACTGATACATCCAATCTCTGGAATCTCGAGCTCAACAAGCTACAGGAGGCCGTAGTGCTCGACCTGATCAGTGTCAAACTGAGTTAAACTGTCTTTACTTAAAACTGTTCTCAAAAATAGGATTTAAAGTCAAATGCAAGTATTTTGCATTCAGACGAGGCGAATTCCGAAGAGCATATCAGGAGGACATCTGTTCAAGGAATTCAACAAAGTATGAATGCAAAAGACGTAGCTATATTCTATATGAAAATATTTACTTTTGACTTAAAGGTTAGTTTTGAGAACAGTTCTACTTAAAAGGACTGTCTTTTTCCTTAGCTACGGTTTTATAAACAAGCTTATCTAGTAAACGCGGAAAAAACTTATTCAAAAATAAAGTCATCTTTCCCTGCATGCTCAGGTAGATATAATTTTTCCTCTTTTTAATGGCATCGAATACCGCAGTGGCAACTTCAGATGCAGGCATCAGTTTGCTTTCGTCAAATGGACTTTCAGATTGTGATTCTCCATTCTGATTTAAAGCCGCATTCCTGATATTTGACGCTGTATAACCGGGGAAAGCGACCAGCACATGCAGGCCGGTTTTTAAATTTTCAATTCTCAGTGATTCCAGAAATCCATGCATGGCAAACTTGGATGCTGAATAGGCAGTTCTGGCAGGTAATCCTTTTAATCCGGCAATCGAAGATATACCGACAACCGAACCTCTGCTCTTTAAAAGATAGGGCAACGCGAATTTTGTGCAATACACCATACCCCAGAAATTGACATCCATCACTTTATGTATGACCGTTAGTTCGCAATCCTTAAGCAAGGCGCGCATACTGATACCGGCATTGTTAATCAGAATATCAATTCCACCAAATGTTTTTACGGTTTCATCTATTATCCGCCGGCAATCTGCTTCATTCTGAACATCTGCTTCAACCACAATAACTTCACACTTCCACTTCAGGCATTTGCTGCGAACTGCTTCGAGTTTTGCGGCAGTTCTGGCTGACAGGCAAATTCGGTATCCCAATGAAGCCGCCTGATAGGCCAGTGCTTCTCCGATGCCTGATGATGCACCGGTTATAATAACGCTTGCGGACATCGGAAAAAGACTGATTATTTTTTCCAGACAATATCACAACCCTGAGCCGGCAATTCGGGGTAGTCTATATCAATACCATCCAGACAATATTCAATCGCGTCTTCCAGATAGGCCATCATAACCTGAGATTCATTTTCCCAGTGGTCGTCAATCACTCCTTTATAAACCAGTTCGCGTCTTGAATTGAAAAGAAAAACTTCCGGATTTTTAGTTGCGCCCATTTGTCTGGCAAGACTCTGATCCGCATCTTTCAGGTACTTCAGGTTGTCTGCCTTCATAGTGCTCATCAGTTTGCTCATTTCTTCGAGCGATTCGCCCGGATTGGCAGTGTCGTCATTAGAGTTGATAGCCAGTAATGCCATGTTGTCTTCTTCGTATTGATCCGCCAGTTTGATAATCCTGTTCCAGTATGCCTTTGCGTGTTCGCAGGTATTGCCTGTAAATATGATGCACAGCGCATAACGGTCGGCAAATGCAAAATTACTGTACCACTCTCCGTCTGTTGCCTGCAGCTTGAAATTCATCAGTTTGTCACCTATATTCATATCAATAAATTAATTAGGCGAATATCATATAAATTATTTGTTTTGAAAACAGCAAGAAATGCATTCTTATGAACAATAGCGAAAGCAAAACAACCCTGATAATCGGAGCCAGCGAAAATCCCGAACGCTATTCAAATATGGCAATGCGTCTTTTAAAATCATACGGACATTCTGTCCGTGCCATAGGAAGAAAAAATGGCATAGTCGACGGAATTAAAATCGAAACAGATTCAAATTGCGAGAATTTTTCTCATATTGACACAATTTCACTCTATATTAACCCTTTTCACCAGGCCGGATACATCGATTTAATCACCTGTATTAAACCTAAAAGAGTGATATTTAACCCCGGTACGGAGAATGATGAATTAACTGAAATTCTGGACAGAAACAACATAGATTGGGAAGAGGCCTGTACCTTGGTATTACTGCGTTCCGGACAATACTAAACTATCAGAATTCACCGGTATAATTTTAGCCACGAAACCTTATTACGCCAAAAACCGCGTCATTTCTGACACGGTCTTTGACAAAACTAAAACTATGAAAACACTATAATAGTGTATGCAAATTTAATACCGATTGCCAAAAAACCAAATGTTTTTTTTAATACTTTGACAAAAGCCAAAATCAAGGGGATGAAATTCGAATTTTATCTTCATTTCCTTCATCCGGTATATCTGAATTCAAAACCCTGTTTCATTTATTTAAGGCTAATTTCCCTTTCATCATTTTGTCTTACTTTTGCATACCCGAAAATGAAAAAACTTCTCGCCCTTGTTTGTATGATGCCTTTGTTTGTATCGAATGCACAGGACAATGACGACGAAGTATATGACACGGCCAGAAGAAAGGATCCCCTGCATTGCAGTACCGAAAACTTACTCAGAGGAAACAGACCTTCTGTATTTCCGGACAGTTCGATGTTATTCATGCAGCAATACGACGTAACTAAAAAGTCTAATATCGCTGTTCAGAATCTGGGCGATCTGCACACACCATTCATTCCGCTTTTGTTCAAACCGTTTGATGAAACAGGGATGCAGGCCGGCATGAATCCGTTTATGAATCTCTATTTCAGAAACGAAGACGCACGCGCTTACGATGCATTGATGCCATATACCGAATTTCATTATGCACAGGGTAAAGGCGGACAAAGGGGTATGATAGATTTTGATGCCTTTCATACTCAGAACTTCGGACGTCAGTTCAATATATCTGCAAAATATCACAGCGCCTCCAACGACGGGTTCTATGCAAGACAAAGTCTTTCA
This sequence comes from uncultured Chitinophaga sp., assembly GCA_964600345.1. Classification (GTDB taxonomy): domain Bacteria; phylum Bacteroidota; class Bacteroidia; order NS11-12g; family UBA955; genus JABMMZ01. The sequence goes on from CAZRKA010000053.1 coordinate 6,323, forward strand.
TGCAAAAACATACAACTGACATCATGGTACATCAGTAAAAACAACCGCTATATTGCTAACGCAAGTTTAACCTGGAATAAATGCAATATGATGGAAAATGGCGGCATTATACAGAGCAGTGCTGCGGAGGAAGAATTCAAATCGCTTGGGGCCAGTGTGCGACTTGTCGATGTTTCGCTGAACAATGCGCGCAATATCAACCGTTTTCGCGAACACAGTATACAGCAGGTATACTGGTTGTTGATGAAACCCGCAAAAGACAGCAGCAGCGAAGCAACAGGTATACTCGGAATAAGACATGGATTTAAGGCCATGCGAAATTCTAATCTTTATACCGACCAGGCCGGTGATTACAGATTTTATGATTCTGTTTTTTATTTTAATCCGGATGCCAGCACCGATTCATTTGCACACCTTCAATACAGCAATACCCTTGAAATATTTACACCTATCAATCAGACAGGTTTAAGTTTCAGAGCAGGTGTCCGCTACAACAACTTCACAATGTATCAGGGAGCTAATCAGGGTAATTTTTACAGATTTACAGGTCATAACAGTTCCTTATACACACAATTTCATTTTAATATTCGCAAAGTTTTCCGTTCAGAAATCAATGCAGTGTATTATGCGGAAGGTTATAACCGGAATGATTATCAGTTAAAATGGAGTAACCGCGCTTTGATTGGCAAAGATGGCAGATGGCAAGCAGAAGCCGGTTTGTTTACAGGTTCAAGAAAACCGTTTTACAGACAAACACGAGCTATCAGTAATCACTATAAATGGAACAATGATTTTCAGTCAACCATATTCAGAAACATAAACTTCAGTATTGGTAAAAACATTAAAAGACCTTCCGTTTACGATGCCTACTATTATTCCTTACCCGGTAAGTCGCTCGAATTACAGTTGAATTATACCATCACAGATAATTATATTTACTACGACCGGAATGGAAACCCTGCACAAACTACCGGCGGACAAAACTGTGTTCAGGCTATTGTTAAAGCACATGCCAATCTCAGAAAATTTCAGCTGCATCAGGAACTGGCGTGGCAAACCTTTTCTCCTGCTCTTGCTTCAGTTATTCAATTGCCCGAATTGCTGTCTAAAACGAGTATCTTTTACCAGACTTATGCATTCAAAAAAGCGACTTTTGTACAGATAGGATTCGATGCATCAGTAACATCTTCATACAAGGCCGGGATATACGACCCTGCGCTACAAAATTTCAGAGTCAGCGATAAAAGTGTGGGCGCCTATCCGTTTATGGATTTCTTTATCAATGCCGAAGTGCGAACTGCCCGCATATTCTTCAAAATGGAACACATCAATCAGGATATTCCTTCCGTTTCGGCTTATCCTAATTACATGTTTGTTTCACCATTTCAGCCTTCTGCCCCAAGGCGTTTCAGAGTCGGTTTTATCTGGAAGTTCTACTATTAATGAAGTAATATAAATCTGACACGTTCAGATTTGTCTGAATTATACTTCTTCTAGATTAATAGTACCAAATAAGTTCTGAGAGAGAGAGAAAAGAAAAATAAGTCAGCTTTCGATTCTACTCCGTTTTGAGATAGCGAAGCGTGTATACGCCATTTTCGGTTTCTACCCTGAAGAAATAAACACCGGCTGATAAAGCAGTAACATCAATTACTTTTCCATTCAAGAGACAGGGGTATTGCTTGCCACTCATATCGAAGCAACTTATTGTAAATATTTCAGCATCGCAAATAAGTTCGGGCATGCCGTTACCCGGGTTGGGGAAAAGAATGATATCAGGAAAATCGTTAACAGTATTAACGCCAACATTCCCCAGACAATATTGATTCATGATCTCGAGCGATTTCTTGATATTGAGTCGCCCGCCTGTCACACTCTTGCCGGCCAGTGCATCAATCTGATCAACACCCTCAAGCAGGCATTTCCGGAGTATCGCAATACCCTTCGCAGGATTAATACGCAAACTGTCGAGTATGCGTTCGCAGGCATAACTTTGCAAGACACCGATTGCCGCAGTTACCATTGGTGTGGCGTATGAAGTACCGGAAAATCCACTCCTGAAAATCCGGTTGCTATTGATGTTGCTAATGGTATAGGCAGCGGTCGAGAAAATATTTGCCCCCGGTGCACTTAAATCCACGCTGATACTACTGTAACCGGAAGAAAACCAATTGTCGTCGCTGCTGGTGGACGCCACAGTGATCAGATGAGAACTGCTGCATAAAGTAGGTAAATCACCATCGGTATCCACCTGATTCTGCGGGTCGTTGGTAACAGCACTCACATTCAATATACCGTATTTCCCGAGGGTGTCATACATACTGCACCAGAGCGGAGCCTGATGAGGAAATTTGCCGTCGGCCCCCCAGCTGGCATTGGTGGCAACTACATAAGCGCCTTTGGTGCCGTTGCTCGAATTGTAAAGTTTTCTCTGATGCAGGACATACTGGTATGCCTTGATGACATCAGACTGAAAAACCTGGGGAAAGGTTCCGGTATCTGTTATATTGACTATCATCAGCTTGACATGCCACATGATACCGCTGATGCCTGTGATATTATTACCTCTGGCACCGATGATACCCGCAACAGGTGTTCCGTGTCCTGCCCTGTAATAATCGCTGTCGCTGATATCATTGTTGAGACCCATGAAATTCCAGCCGTAATGGTCGTCAATATAACCGTTGTTGTCGTCGTCTATGCCATTGCCGGCTGTGTCTGCATAGTTAATCCAGATATTGCCGCTAAAGTCGGGGTGATTGATATGCAATCCGTCATCTATTACTGCTATGACTATTGTATCGCCGTTGCGGGTGGTGCCTTTGCGGGTTAAATCCCAGGCCTCTGCAGCCATTATCACCGGCAGATGCCATTGCTTTGAGTAAAGACTGTCGTTGGGAGTCGTTGCCCTGAATTCAATACGGCCATCGTCCTGATGCAGCCGGTAGTATGGTATATTTCTGATCAGGTCGATTACCTTATAGGTTTCAATTAATGCCGGATTATACCGTATTCTGAACATGGTTCTTTCGGTATTCAGGCTGCTGATTTCGGTGAATTTGCCTGCGCCCGCTTCGGCAATCAACGATGTGCTTACCGGTTTTGAAAACTGAACGATAAAGGCATTGAGTTCCGGTTTTGAAATAAATGCTGAAAGATCGGCTGAAAACAGAAACAGGTATATAGCAATTACAAATCGTGACATTTCAATATACAAATATAGTCTATATTAGCTTAGACACCATGGTAATGAAAAGGCTGCATGTATTCAGCAGTTTCTTTTCAAATCGGGAGCTAAAGAAGCAAGCGTATAATTCCTTAATTTTGCGCAGATGAACAGGCAGGAACTTATTGAAACTATAAGAAACAAAAAAAGCATGCTTTGCGTCGGGCTCGACACCGACATGGACAAATTACCTCAGGGCATAGAAAAAAGCATAGCCGGTATGCTCGAATTCAATAAGGCCATCATCAGGGTGACTGCACCGTTTGCGATAGCTTATAAAATCAATACGGCATTCTATGAACAATACGGCAGCGAAGGCTGGAAATGTATGGAAGATACGCTGGCCGCCATACCAAAAGACTGTTTTACAATTGCAGATGCCAAACGCGGCGACATAGGCAACACAAGTTCCATGTATGCCAGGGCCTTTTTTAAACGCATGAATTTCGACTCAATCACTGTAGCCCCTTATATGGGCGAAGATTCGCTATCTCCATTTTTTGAGTTCGATGGCAAATGGGTGATATGCCTGGGCTTAACCAGCAATAAAGGCAGCAAGGATTTTCAGGCTTTACAAACAGGAGATAAGAAATTGTATGAAACGGTCATGCAAACAGTAGCAGGCTGGGGCAATCCATCTAACCTGATGTTTGTCACCGGTGCTACCAAAGCTGCCGATCTGGGTGACTTGAGAAGCAAATTCCCTGAGCATTTCTTTCTCGTTCCGGGGGTTGGTGCACAAGGCGGAACAGTAAAAGATGTATGCGCAAACGCCATCACAGATTTCGGCGGTCTGCTGATCAATGCCAGCCGCAGTATACTGTTTGCTTCCTCAGGGGCGGATTACCTTGAAAAAGCCGAAGCTGAGGCAAAATCATTGCAAGAGCAATGTGCACTCGCATTGTAATTTATGCCTAAACCAGAAAGCTTCTCGCTATCACTCAAAGCTCACAGTATGGTATAACTAATCCTAAGCAATGTTTTCTTCCGAAAACCTACTAAGGATGAGTATAATAAGGATCAGGCAATTTTAATCACATCGCGCTTGTCTTTTCGGCGCATTTTGTTGGGAACAGTTGACATAATCTCGTCTGCCAGCGTTTTTATCAGTTTCTTTTTGACAAAATGCCTGTGGGTAAACATGCTGATTTCCCTGACAGGTTCGGGAGATTTGAAATACCTTACCAGGTCCATCTGATCGTCGCCCATATCCATTACCGCCAGTTCGGGCAGTATGGTAATGCCGTCGTCCTGCTCAACAATTCTCTTCAGGGTTTCAACACTTCCTGTCTGGTACTCGAAACGCGCCTTTGTGTTGTCTTTTTTGCGCTCCCCGCAAAGATTGATCACCTGATTGCGCATGCAATGGCCTTCGTTCAATATCCAGATATCAGAAAGATCAAGATCGCTTGCCTTTAAAGTAGTTTTTTTAGCCAGCTTATTGGATGCAGAGACATAGGCCACAAATTCCTCGTAGTATAAAATCTCTTCGTTGAGGTTTTTGTCTTTGATTGGCGAAGCCATGATGCCACAATCAAGCAAATCGTTTTTGAGTTGATAAATGATCTGGTCGGTGGTCAGTTCGTTAACTACCAGATTGACATCGGGGTATTTGCTGAGGAATTTAACCAGAAAACGGGGAATCAGATAAGGTGCAACGGTCGGAATGATACCGAGTCTCAGGTCGCCTTTGATGATCCCTTTTTCATCCTGTATCAGTTCTATGATTTTACTGTGTTCTTTAAGCACATTTCTCGCCTGGGCAATGATATCCTCTCCTATATGCGTTGGCACAACAGGTTGCTTGCTGCGGTCAAATATTTTTACGCCCAGTTCATCTTCCAGTTTTTGTATCTGCATACTCAGTGTCGGCTGGGTAACAAAACAACTATCCGCTGCATTCACAAAGTTGCGGTGGGTGTCTAAGGCTATGATGTATTCGAGCTGAGTTATAGTCATAATTTATATCTTATGATGCAAATATATACAAAAATTTCAGAAACAAAACTTAATCTGGATTAAGCTTCGATGAAAGCGGATTCCGGGCACAAAAAAAAATCTCCTGTGTCAGGCAGGAGATTTCAGAATATATGATCTTAAGTTTAACCGAATATACCAAACACCACCAGCAAAGCGTGTATGACTGCAAGTCCTAAATAGCTGATTGAACCAGATGCAAAACCAATTCCTCCGACTACCAGGCAAAGGATTAAATTGATCCAGAAATGCACATTGAGTTCTCCGAAATATAGATAAACTGCCAGTGGCGGAAGCAACAAGGCAAGTATAACCAGCAGAATCAGATTGACATCACTGTCGTTTGTGGCATCTGCGGCATTGATGTTTTTTCCTGAAGACGGTTTCAGATGTGACAATGTTTTAATATTCTTTCTTAGTTCTTTGAAAGGTGTAGATTTTTTGCGGACCGCTGTTTTCTTTTCAGTTTTGGCAGCAGGTTCAGATTTTGAAACTTCGGGTAGCGTTGCAACAGGTGTTACTGCTTCCGGAAGTTCAGGCATAGCATCCGAAACAGCATTCTCGCCTGAGCCATTTCCTGAACCGGAGTTTTCAGCTTTATTTGCAATACGGGTATTCGTTCCCTTCCCGGACTCTCTTGCAGTGATTTTATTGTCAGCGCCTTTGTCTGCCCTGTTGCCAAACCAGCTAATGTTAATTCCCCGACTGTATCGCTTCTGCGAAATTGAAAGACTACCGCAGGAACTGAATAGAATGACTGCAAGAGTCATGAACGTAATAATTCTGATTGATTTCATATTTTTATAGATTTAATTAAATTGAACCAATGCCTGATTTTTATCGACCGCCTGTTTCTCGCTAACCAGTATCTGCTTGATGACACCATCTACAGGTGACTTAATAACGTTTTCCATTTTCATGGCTTCCAGTATGAGTATGGCATCTCCTTTTTTTACTTCCTGATTTTCACTAACCTTTATACTTAATACCAGACCCGGCATAGGCGCCTTGACTTCATTAACTTTGGGTTTACTGATTTTATCCAGACCCATGCTGTGCAGCAACTGATCGAAACGGTCTTTGATACCTACCTCATACGACCTGCCGTCGAAGCCAATTTTGATAGTCTTGTTTTCCTTATCAAAAGACAGGATTTCAAACATGTAAGAATGTTCTTTGTAAATGAGATGAAAAAACTTGCCTTCCTGAACAGACATTATGTCGAGCATCTGTTCGCTTCCGTCTACGATTACTTTGCCGTTTTCAAACTCAACACTCCGGGTCTTTCCGTTCACTATTGCTTCCAGCATATGGATGCAAAGTTATAACATTCCTATTTTTCTACAATAATTTTTATCAACCTGTTGCCGCATAGCAAGGTATATGCACCGGCCGGAAGATTACTGACATCTATCACCGTCATTTTACCTTCAGTATTTGTGCGTATTAACTCCCTGCCCTGCATATCATAAATCCGAACAGGCAAAGTTAGTTCATCACCATCCTTTAATTCGATATAAAGCAATTCGCTTACAGGAATGGGATATACTTTTAGTCCGGAAATAAGCAATTCATTTACGGATGTTTTCTCATCAATCCTGAAACTGATGACCTGCTGATTATTATTGAATACCTGATCCTGATTGTGTATGGTTGAGAGATAAGCCTTGTATACACCCTTATCCATTGCGGCAGGACTGAATTGCCTCAGCATAGTCACATCTCTGACTTCGGCACCAATCAAATTGTATTCAACCAGACTATCCCGGTATACTTCGGTTTCGGCCAAACTTACCGTATCGACTCTGACAATCACCAGACGACAGAAAACATTGTCGAGTGTTTTCAAGGCATTATTTTTAATCCTGATCTGAGGCAGAAAGTCTGCTGCGGTTTTAAGGTAGCTGGCACCTGCAGCAGGCAACAAAGTATTTACTGCTGCAATATCGTAAAGCAGCATAAATTTACTTTCAGATACGGCAGAGTCATTCAATGCATACTGATCGGGCAACCAGTCGACAAAAGACTGGACTATGATATCCATAGTGGTGTTGGAAAGCGTAAAGCCCGGGAATTTCAGCTTAAGACTGTCAGTGCCGTTCATAGAGGTATCTATGAATTTATTGTAAAGCACAGCCTTGTTTGCTTTATTTAAAATTTTAAGTGTGGCTCTGAATGTACCGTATGAAGCACTGTCTCCACTGCTGACATATTGAACCACACTCTCAACATTCTGGGTATTGATCAGCAGGGTATCGCTCAGGCGGGGATATATGATAGATGAAACAGCAATATCATATGCTTTGATACCTTCATAAGTCGTGTTGATTGTATCGTTGCTGCGAATGAAATCTTTTGAAAGTGAAGTAAAGACAGAGACGTTGTAGCTTCCCGGATCGCTGAGTACAAGTGTAGTATCTATAATAAATGTTTTGGTTTCACCGCTGTCCAGACTTACCTGTTTTACTTTGACATACTTGATGCTCTGGCCCTGTGTTACTTTAAATATCAGTGGAAAAGGATTGCTCTGGGGCAGATATCCGTTGTTGCGCAGTGTAACAGATGTTGGATACGTTGAATCAAGTTGCAGCTGAGCTAAGGGCGAAGGACTGATATCTATTACTTCAATGTCATCAGGCACCCCGACTGCAAAAGTACTGTATGCTGTATCGTTTGGCTTAAACTGATCAGTGGGTAATGACGAGTACACCTTCATGTTATAGTATCCTTTCAGGGTAGGTTTAAATGTTTTAAAAAGCAAGGTTTGCGGTATGGTTCTGAAACTGTTTAAACTGATGGAATCCCTGTATATCAGATTGCCGCCGTAAAATATTTCGCAGTAGTTCCAGAAAGGATCAGACTGATTCATGTCGCCCGGATTTTCGAGTATTGCTTCAGGCTGTTTGCTGGCCACAGGAGGAAATAAACTTGAATTATTGGCGGGATAGGTGATCGATGAAATAATGACATCATTGCTTCTCACAATTTTAAATGTACGCCGCACCGTATCGTTGCTTTTATCGACATCTATAGCCAGCTGTGTAAATGCCCTGAAATGGTAAGTTCCTTTCTGTGAACACGGGAATGGTTTGAAGGATGCAAGTACACTGTTCAGAGAAGTAAGAGTAAAGGATTTTGCATCAAAATAAATCAGGTTCATAGCACTGTCATATATCTCTGCCCTGACACTGAATGGACCCTGTACATCCAGTCCGTAGTTCTGAATGAATACCGTTGGGAATATTGTATCTACAAATTGCTCGTAATCATATCCGTTTGAAGGGTCGAATATGGTACCCGGACCAACATCTTTAAATACCGCCACTACAAACCGCGACCTCAGTGTATCGTTGTCTTTCATCTGATCGCTGCTTAAGCGGGTAATGACATGAATATCATAATCGCCTGCCGCAACAGGAAGAAAACTTGAATCAAAGCTGATGTCTCTTCTCAAACCACTGCTCAGCGTATCGGTCCTCGTCGAAGTATACTCAAGATTGCCGTAGCGGTAGATATTTATTTTTACGGCAAAAGGAGTCAATTCATCAGCAGTGCCGTAATTGAGAATGGTGGCTTTCGGCGCCATGGTAACAACATCGTTCAGCTTGACAGTATCTTTGGGTATGATGACTTTTACCGGAGCAAGGTCGTGAACTGCCTGCAGTCTGGGTTCAATGGCAAATTTAAACGGTGTACCCGGTGAAAAATCAATCCAGTTGGTATCACCAAGCGGTGATGCATAGAAGAAGGTATTTGGCCTTACAGGTTGCTCGGGTTGATAGCCAAAGGCAACATTTACTGTTCCCAGTTGCCTGACACCTACATAAAAAGAGCTGTCTACATTAACGGGCGGCAATACAGGTGTGATAAAATTAGGCGATGTCTGAAGAGAATCGGAAGTCCATACATTGGTTCCCGGTGTACCGTTAGGACCATCAGCTTTCCATATACCCAGTTTAAATTTCTGATTAGATCCGGCAAAACTGACGCTTATCTGATTGATGGCTTTAGGTGTATTCGAAAAAAATCTGGCAACAAAATCGCCCGAAGAACCATTGAACCCTATACCGCCTGCTATCGGTTGTGTCGGGTCTTTGTAAGAATAAATATTAGTGGTTGAAAGACGGTAAACCGATCTCGAATTGTTGTTGTTATTGCTGTCATTCTGAATTATTGCAGACAGTGTATCAAGTCCGGTATTTGTCGGGTAAATAAGCGGCAGATTGATCCATTTTTCTTCAAGATAATCGAGTGTGTAAGTCGCAGAATCTATCAGATTATTGGCTCCATTGCTTTTAAGATAAGCTTTAAAAGTAGCCTGTTTCTTTCCCACATTCTGAACAATGGCTTTAACGGTATCGGGATTCCCCAAAGGCACCGGAATTTTGCCCAGACTATAAACCTTGTTGACACTGATATCAAAATCACTTCTTGGAAATTCGATGCGAATGCTCGGATGCCATTCAGTAGATGAATTGGTTGTATCGGTTAAGGTTCCGCCATTTGTTCTTACAAACTTTGTCTGGTTAGCCGTATAACCACTTATGCTGCCACTGTTTTCGAAACTCCAGAAAATGCTTGCAGATTGCGAGGAAGTCTGAGTGTATTCTACCAGTATTTCAAGGTTGCGGCCAAGTATGGTATCAATTACATAGGGCGTGCTGAAAACAAATCTCACCCAGCCGTCACTGCTTCCAATATCGCTTACAGGATCCTTGTCATACACTTTGCGCATACCAGTGGTGCCTGTTAAATTTACCCAGTTGACATTTCTCAGACCGTAATTCGAGTTTACAGTTGTTCTCATGTAAATCTTCATGTTACAGGTCCCGCTCAAAGCACCACCGCCATTTCTTCTGAAAGAAATACTGCGGATGGAATCGCCGTGAACCAGACTGCTTACAGTACTTTGAGGAAATATATATGCAAATCGGGAAGCTGCATTGGCAGATGTACTGGTATTAACAGGTCCTGCGAAATTTGATCCCGCAAAATTGGCATTACTTAGTATAATGACCTGAGCTTGCGAACTAAAACTCAGTAAAAGGAAAATCGAACAAAAATTGATTTTTAACAGGTATTTCTTTGCCATATAAGGTTATTTATCTGATTTGCAAGGCGGATCATCCCTTACATTTTGTAAAAATAATGTTTTAAGATGTAAAACAAAAAAAACCGGGGTAAATATGACAGAGTACTTACAGCAGAAGCATTTACAGACAGAAAATAATTGTCCGGCGAAAAAATGACAGTGAGTATAACCTGTTTCAAGACTTTAATCCCCTGAAATTTGATATTTCAACAATAACAGACTGATTCATGAAATTGGAAATACAGTGAATTGAAGTTATATTTGCCTTTTTACATGGCATTTAAAGTATCGAACGAAACAAAGGTAGGCGCCCTTGCCGCAATTGCTATCACATTTCTCGTCTTAGGATACAATTTTCTGGCCGGACGGGGTAGTCTGTTTTCAAAAAAATACACACTCAATGCAATCCTGACAGATGTAACGGAAATCAGCAAATCAACGCCTGTTTTATACAATGGCTACAAGGTGGGCAATGTTACCGATGTTGAACTTTTAAAGCCGGAAGGCAAATTCAGAGTATTTTTTGTGATTAATGAAGACATTGATATTCCCGAACATTCATCCATCAAAATCAGCAGTGCTCTTTTAGGCGGAAAGGCCCTTAATCTGATTTTCAGCTCCAATAAAAAACTTGCAGAAAACGGACAGACTCTTTCCTCTATGGCCGATACCACCTTGATGGAATCGATGAGCAATGTCCTGAAGCCATTAAACACAAAAATTAACAGTATTGTCAATTCGCTCGATAGTTTGCTGGCCAGCGGAGAACTGAACCAGTCTGTCGCCAGCTTTAACACTTCGCTTAAATCGTTTACCAGAACGAGCAATAATGCCTCCGCCCTGCTCGAACAGAATATGCCCAAGCTGACTGCCATCATGAGCAATGTAGAAAGCATTACCGGCAATCTGAAAAGCAATAATGAAAAAATAAGTCTGAGTATTGCCAATCTGAAAAATGTCAGTGATAACCTCGCTGCTGCAAAGCTCAAGGAAACAGTAGAAAAAGCGAACGAAACACTTGCTCAGTTAAGCGGCATTATGGATAAAATCAACAGCGGTGAAGGCTCACTCGGCCTGCTGGTAAATGACAAAGCGCTATACAACAACCTCAATAATGCAGCGGCAGACCTCGACAAGTTAATCAAAGACCTCAACCGCTTCCCCGCTAAATATATCCCTGTTCCTTTCACAAAAAGACAGAGAAAAAAAGCTATTAACCAGAGCAATAACGCAAATCCTTAACAAAAGGACCGCTTTCATAAAAAATTTTTTTATTCTCGATTTTATTGTATCATTGCAGTGTTGAAGCAGCCGGTCTTCTGATCGCGGAATAGTATTCTTTCAACACCCCCCGCAACTTTGTTTAACAGTATTTTACTCTGACAATCGCTATTATCATTATTCCTTTACAGCTACAATGGAAAATAAGAACTTATTAGAAAAACCCCTTGAAGAACTAAGGGTTATCGGAAGCGCTATAGGCATAGAAGGCGCAATGGACATGGAAAAGGAAGCCCTTATTGAAAAAATAATCGCTCTTGAAGCCGGTCCGGAAAAAAAGAACCAGGAAGATGTGCCCGCTAAAAAAACCCGTACCAGAATTAAGGAAAACAAGAAGAAATCTGCGCCGGATGAAAAACCTGAGCCGCAGCTTCCGGACGAATCGATAGATAATCACTCTATCAACGAAGAAATAGCCCTGCTGGAAGTTCCGGAAACAGAAGTTATTCAGGAAAAAGAAGAGCCTGAAATACCTGTCATCAGTGAAGAAATTCCGCCGCTTGAAAACATTCAAAACGACAACGTTGAAATTCCTGAAAATACAGAAAACAAACAGCATAAACACCATAACAGAAACAACGAGGAACAACAGAAACAGCAGGAACAGCAGAGACAAGAGCGCGAGAAAGCAGAACGCGAAAGACAGGAAAAGGAAGCTGCAAAACGCGACAGAATTCAGCAGTTGCTCGAACTGGAAGGTGTTGTGACTACCCAGGGTGTACTCGAAGTTGTTCAGGATGGCTTCGGCTTCCTCAGATCTTCAGACTACAATTATATGGCCTCACCGGATGATGTCTATCTGGCCCCGCATCAGGTAAGATCTCACGGACTAAAAACAGGTGATACTGTGCTTTGTACCATACGCCCACCCAAGGAAGGCGAAAAATACTTTGCACTTGTAAAAGTTGAAAAAATAAACGGCAAAACGATTGAACAGATCCGCGACCGTGTGAGTTTCGAACACCTTACCCCTCTTTTCCCCGACGAAAAACTGAATCTGGTTGATAAAAACGACAACTACAGCAACCGTATTATCGATCTGGTATCTCCTATAGGAAAAGGTCAGAGAGGTTTGATTGTCGCCCAGCCCAAAACCGGTAAAACCCAGCTCCTGAAAGGTCTGGCCAACGCAATAGCAGCCAATCACCCTGAAGTATATATGATTATACTGCTGATAGATGAAAGACCTGAAGAGGTTACCGATATGGCCAGAAGTGTGAATGCCGAAGTGGTGGCCTCTACTTTTGATGAACCGGCAGACAAACATGTTAAACTTGCCAATATCGTTCTCGAAAAAGCAAAAAGACTCACAGAAAGCGGACATGATGTGGTGATACTTCTCGACTCAATCACTCGTCTCGCCCGCGCATACAACACCGTTCAGCCGGCTTCCGGAAAAATACTCTCAGGTGGTGTCGACGCAAATGCACTTCAAAAACCCAAACGTTTCTTTGGCGCAGCTCGTAATATAGAAAACGGAGGTTCTTTAACCATCATCGCAACCGCCCTGACCGATACCGGTTCTAAAATGGATGAGGTGATTTTCGAAGAATTCAAGGGAACAGGAAATATGGAATTGCAGCTCGACCGCAAACTGAGCAATAAACGCATTTACCCTGCAATAGATATAGTCAGTTCAAGTACCCGTCGCGAGGATATGTTGCTCGACAAAAGCACACTTCAGAAACTATGGGTTCTGCGCAATCACCTTGCAGATATGAACAGCGAAGAAGCCATGAAAACCATGCTCAAATACATGGAGGGAACCAAGAACAATATGGAGTTCCTGGTGAGTATGAATGGGTGAGGGAAAGACTAAAGATTAAAGACTAAAGATTAAAGATTAACTTTTTGTCGATGCCTAAATACGGTTGACCGTTTTAAACTAACTTTTAAATCATTTGC
>CAZRKA010000054.1:0-19492 GCA_964600345.1 uncultured Chitinophaga sp.
ACATTGTCTGAGGAAGATACCGCTGCCATGAAGGCGGCTCTTCTGTGCTACGGCTCCTACCAGCAGGTGGTTAACAGCACCAATGTCATTGAACGCATCGGCAATAAGGCCTATTTTGAGCTGGCCGGAGAACATTTCAATCCTCCTCTCTCCGATCTTACAGAGAAATTAAATACCGAAACCACTACTGTTCAAGGCTGTTGCGGAGTAGCTACACCAGGCAACAATTCCTGCTGCGGCGGTGCTGCAGAAAGTAACGCGGAGGCATGCTGCAAACTGGATGAAGAAATGATAGCGGAGGGACGAGTGGGATGTGGATGTTAAGGGGAAAGATTAAAGAGGACTAAAGACTAAAGATAAAAAGACTAAAGAGGACTAGAGACTAAAGATTAGAGCTTGCCCTGTGGCGTGCGACGAAGGAGGATATGACACGGGGATTAGAGAATCGAGATTTACCTGAGCAGAAGCAATTGGGTGAAAATAAGAAAAAAGCCAGGACAACAGATTTTATTATGTAATTCGAAATCCCGTTCCGGAATAATCAAGGCTTCATTGCCCCCGACTTTAGTCGGGGGTTATCGTTAACAACATTATGGGCTTTAGCCCCTGAAAAGATATACCGTACCGGTTCTTCATAAAGGTGAAATTCTTTTTGAGGAGGTAATTGCATTTACGGCATATTTCGCTTGGAAAAAGAAGAAATCCTTTAAATTTGTAATTAAATTACAACTAATTCAAATAACGCTGCGTCCTTTACTGAATTTTACGTCTATCAGATACCTACAAATGCACCTTGAAGAAATTATTCGTCATTTTAAACAGGAATTGCTGGGATTCGTGAAGAAGCGTGTCCGCGACGATGATACGGCTAAAGAGATTCATCAGGAAATTCTTATCAGGATATTTACAGGTTTGCCCGGACTTAAAAATCAAGAGAGTCTTAAGTCATGGATATACCGCATAGCCCGTAATGCCATTACAGACCATTTCAGAAATAAGAAGCATACAAGCAGCGAGATACCGGAAGAATACCGTGAAGAAGAAGTTGTGTCTGACATGTCGCACGAACTCACCCCTTGCATCAAACCTATGATGAAGGCGCTAAAACCTTCATACAGGTTCGCACTCGAAATGACTGAAGCCGGCAAATCGCAGAAAGAGCTGGCAGAATCTATGCAGATCAGTTATTCGGGTGCTAAGTCGACCGTGCAACGCGCCAGAAAAGAACTGCGCAAGGTTTTGGAACAATGTTGCAAAATTGAAGCGGATGTATACGGCTCTATACTTTCTGTTTCCAAAAAACCTGGCTGCGCTTGTTAGGAAGAGATTAAAGAGGACTAGAGACTAAAGATTAGAGACTAAAGACTAGAGATTAAAGCTTGCCCTGTGGCTTGCGACGAAGGAGATCTGCTGCGGGGACTAAAGAGAACTATAGACAAAAGTAAACTATAACATTTAAAATGAAAAAAACCATCAGCCTTCTTGCCGTTATCTGCTATTTCATCATTGCTCAGGGACAGGTGATAAAACTTCAGGGTGGGCCGGCAATTTCGCAACTCGACTGGCGGATTAAGGGCATAGATGCCGAATTCTATATACAGCCTTTTACAGCCTGGTCGGTTCTGGCCGGTATAGATTACCTGGAGCGCAAACGTTTTAATTTGTCGGGCCATTTGGGTATGATTATTAAAGGCGGTAAAGATGAATTTCCGGTAAGAGATGACATGGGCAATCACAACGGTGAGAACGTCACTTTCAAAGCGCAACTGGATTACCTTACGTTCAATACCTGCTTCGACTTTAAATTCCTTAATGAAAAAAAAATCGTTCCTTTTATAGGTATTGGTCCACGCCTCGATTATTTGATAAACCACAGCAAGGAATTTGATGTTCTTGAATCAAACAATGAAATGCGCAAAATAGCCTTTGGTGTCCTGATTGGTACAGGTTTGAATTATAAAATTTCAAAATTGCAGATTGGATTGCGCGCCGATTATTATCACAACTTCAATAATATTGCCGAATGGCCGGCCGGAGACAACCGGTATGGTGGTGAAGTATCGGTGAGGACGGTGGCGGTGAGTCTGGTCTTGGGTTGGAGGATAAAGAATGAAGAATAGAGATTAAAGAGGGAATAAAGACTAAAGACTAGAGACTAAAGATTAAAGAGGGACTAAAGATAAAAAGACTAAAGCTTGCCCCGCGGTAGACGAAGGAGACTCTGATACAGGGACTAGAGACTATAGATTATAGAATAAAGATTATAGATAAATCTATTACGGTATCTTTTCTGGTATGTAAACATCAAGGGCGGAAAAATCATTTTGAATTGTCTCCAAGTTCAGAAGAGGTTTGGGTTTAGGAGAAAATTATGGATTGGGATGAAACTACATAAAACGATAAATATTAAACTGACTTTTGCTAATTCGATTTAAAGCCGATATTTGTTTTAATTAATCAATCTCATGTCGCTCAAATGCAATTCTTAGATTTATATAATTTAGTTTTAAAACAAAACAATAGCAATGCTGAGAGTTTGCCCTATCCTCTGAAAACAGAGCATTTCAGAAAGAATGAAATCATTACAGCCTACGGACAGATTGATGAGAGTGTTTATTTCCTGAATGCAGGGATTGTAGAAATGTCGATTAAAAGTTATATGACAGAAAAGGTGATTGATTTTTTCTTTGTCAATGAAATGTTTACTTCCTTAACTTCTTTCCTGACCCAAAAACCATCAGATGTACAAATGACCGCGCTGACAGATTGTGAAGTAGAAGTGATTAGCTATAATGACTTACAAATTGCTTACGAAAAATCTTTTGATGCCAATAAATTTGGGCGCATAATTGTTGAACAGGCATACCTCAAAAAAGCTAAAAGGGAAAAAGACTTTTTATGCAAAACAGCAGAGGAACGGTATGCCGAGATGTTCAAGACCCATTCGCACTACATTTCACAGATTCCGGTCAATAAAATAGCGAAGTATCTGGGTATACACCCAGAAAGTCTCAGCAGGATAAGAAAGAAGTTAAGTTCCTAACATAGGTCAAGTCCCGAAATTAATCACTTCAGGAATAGCCGGCATACTTTTGCGGCATTAAAATAAAATCGCAATGATGCCAAATCCGTTAGAAATATTATCAGACCCTGTATCACTGTATCTTCAGGCCCTGTATGCTCTGCTCATTATCTGGGAAGCTGTTTTTCCGGCACGTCAGCTACCGCTTATTAAAAACTGGAAATGGAAAGGAATTTTGTCATTCTATTTCTTTTTCTTTCTTTCAACTTATTTACCCCTGGCCTATGCTTCCTGGCTGCCATCTTCAGCTTTGTTTGACTTAAGCACACTGAACCCTTATCTGGCTGCCATTATCGCAATTCTGGTCTATGAACTGGGTGTTTACATATGGCATCGTCTTATGCATAGCAGTGAACTGTTGTGGCGTATATTTCATCAGATCCACCACAGTGCAGAAAGACTTGATACCTATGGTGCCTTTTTCTTTAGTCCGATGGATATGATAGGTTTTACCGTTCTGGGAACCTTGTCAATCTCTGTGCTGGTGGGTATAGCGCCCGAAGCTGTTACCATATTTTTGCTTGTCAGCAATTTTTTCAGTGTATTCCAGCATGCCAACATAAAGACACCTGTATGGCTGGGATATTTAATTCAGAGACCTGAGAGTCATTCCATCCACCATTCAAAAGGAGTGCATGCCAATAACTATTCCGATCTGCCGGTCTTTGACATGCTTTTCGGTACGTTCAAAAACCCTGCAAAGTTTGCTGATGAAAACGGATTATACCTTGGCGCGTCCGGGAAACTTAAAGACATGCTGCTGTTCAGAAACATCTCGAAGCGAAACATGCTCGGTGCAATTTTAATAATGTGTGCATTGTCTGTGGCAGCGCAGAGAGATTCTCTCCAGGTATGCCATGTAGGTAAGGCAAAATGGCTGATAGAACCTCTCAAAATTACTTCGCTGCAGGTTAATACCCATCCTGAATACAACGGCTGGGGTTTGGAAATAGGACGCAGACTAAGTAACAGGCTATGGATTACAACGATGATTGAAAAAACTCAGGGTGGCGATTTTCTTAAGAATTTCAAACCTGAACACGATTTCCTGATAAACTTAAAATACTTTGTCTGGATTAATACGTTCCGTTATTATCTGAAGCCTGATGCACGATATACTACATTTTTTGATGCCGGATTAATCTATCAATCCGCCTCGCATAAATTTCTGAGAGCACAGAAGGTGGCTCAGGAAAAAGCCAGAGCCGTGGGTCCGGCGCTGTTCATCGGAGGAGAAGGACGGATATATAAGCAGATTTACTTTAAATGGCGCTCAGGATTTTTCTTCAATGTATACCGGGGAGGCGACATGAAAAGCAGGATGGACGACGGACAAAATCAGCCCCCATTCTTCATGTATCCCCATCTCAGCGATGCGGTCATTGGCAAAGGCACTTACGCGGGAGATCTGGCATTGGGATTAAAATTTTAATTTTACCGGCTTGAAATATACTTTTGATTAATATTTGAAATGAAAGAGGAAGAAATACGGGATTATAATATTTTCATGATGTGTGATGAACTCAGAACTCGCGCCTTATCTGAACTTAATCCGGCATTTCATTTCAGAAACTGCCGGCCCGAAGAATTGGATTTATGGAAAGCTTTTCCGTTTGACAGCGAAACAGTGCCGGCCGAATATGAAGACTTCATGAATCAAATTATTAAAGATACGTATGGTTCGGATATGGCGTCATTTTACAAGAATACTGTATTTGTTTGCAACAGGGACGACAAACCTGTAGCAACCTGTTCGTTCTGGAAAGCGTATGGCAAGTTTAATTCCATTCATTGGCTAAAGACCCTGAAATCATTCGAAGGTCATGGCCTCGGGAGAGCCCTACTTTCAGAAATTATGAAAAAATTCAAACCCGGAGACTACCCTGTTTACCTTCATACACAGCCGGGAAGTTTCAGGGCTATTAAACTATACTCAGACTTTGGCTTTAAATTGTTATCTGGCGGGAAAATCGGACACAGACTCAACGAACTGGATAAAAGCCTGCCCATACTTAGAGAGTTCATTCCACAAAAATATTTTGAACAACTGGAAATAGTTGACACCCCGGGGCACTTTATAAAATTAACAGAAAATGAAACAAGTATTCAATTCTGAGAAGCGCATGAAAAATCACAGTTACACAGAATTAATAATTAATTATTTCAAACTAACACAACAACAATCAATCAATCAACTTTGACAATGATATCAATCAATATTAAACTACCGGGAAGCGGATTCTTAGGTCATTTTGCTTTGTTATTCCTGCTCAGCATACTTTTACTGACTGCTTTGCCGGTACTGTCGCAAACAAACAGTATTAAATTCGTGAGCAGTAGCTGGGAAGAAATTAAATCCAGGGCGGCCAGGGAAAACAAGCTCATTTTTATGGATGCTTACGCAAGCTGGTGTGGCCCTTGTAAAAAGATGGAAAAAGAGGTGTTTACCCTTGATACAGTTGCAGATTATTTCAACAGCAACTTTATCAATTTCAAAATCGACGTTGATTCTGATCAGGGAAATGTTTTAGCAAGTTATTACAATATAAATCTAATACCTACCTACCTTTTTTTAGACAGTTTGGGCAATGTCATACAACGTTCGGAAGGCGTACAAAATCCCGATCAATTTTTAAATATTGCCTCAGTTGCACAAATTCGCAAAAAACTAGGCCAGATTGAAAATACACCGGGAATTCCTGATGAAATCGAAGAAGAAAAAAAACGTCATAACAAAATAGAAATCGGATTCAATATCAGTCAGTATCAGAGAGACTTCGGCTTTGGAATTCATCTGCTGAGTCCTTACTTTTTCATGAAGTCTGTTGCAGTGAGAGCAGGCGCTAATGTGCAATGGCTTGAACAT
Source organism: uncultured Chitinophaga sp. (assembly GCA_964600345.1). GTDB lineage: Bacteria > Bacteroidota > Bacteroidia > NS11-12g > UBA955 > JABMMZ01. Next base: position 5,949 of record CAZRKA010000054.1, read on the forward strand.
TCAGACGGAAAGGAAACCAAATTGTCAATTTACCAGAATTTTCAACTGGGTATGCGCGGAAGAACTATCATAGTATCAGACAACATATCGGTTTATGGTGAAGGCGGAATTCTGCTGTTAGTACCTAATAGAATCTTTTCTTCAGAGAGCTTCTTATTTGGCGGATATGGCAAATTCGGATTTGAATTCAGGATAGTGCCCAGATTTGCCTACTTCATTGAGTTTGGTGCTGTTGGAACAGGTGCAACGGCAGATAAAGTTGCAGGAAAACCGATATACTCCAATGGATTTTTAAGCAACGTAGGATTCAAATTTGGATTCTGAACTTAATCGAAGTTGATGCTGAGCTTGTGGGTATTGATGGAGAAAGGGGAAAGTTTACCCTGCAGCGTGCGACGAAGGAGACTCTGATACAGGGATGAAAGATGAAATGTGTCTGTTCAGGCGATAAGAATCTCCCCTTTCATGTACAAAAAACACCGTCCGCCTATTTCGACCCGGTCTTCTTTAACAAGACATTGCAGAAAGCCGCGGCGGGAAGATATCTGTACAGCGCTCAGTTCCTGCTTTGCGAGGCGTGCCGACCAGTATTGAGAGAGCGTGGTGTGCGACGAGCCGGTTACAGGATCTTCGTCGATACCCGATTGCGGGGCGAAGAAGCGGGAAACGAAATCGCTGCGCTCGCCGGGAGCTGTGATGATAATTCCTCTGGCATCCAGAAGGGCAATGGCACTCAGGTTAGGCATCATCTGAGAAATTTGTTCTTCGTTGTCGAATACCAGCATATAATCCGTTTTACCTTTATAAGCTTCACGGGCATCAATACTAAAACATTCCCTTAACTCTTTAGTCATTTCAACTGCGGAATACCTGTCTTTAGGGAAATCCAGTATCAGTTGTTCGCCAGACTGACGAACACCAAGGGCACCGCTGCGCGGGGAGAAAAAACTGATGCTGTCACCGTCGTGCTGTTCGCAGTTAAAAAGTACATAAGCGGCGGCGAGCGTGGCATGTCCGCATAAGTCAACTTCCACTGTCGGGGTAAACCATCTCAGTTCATAAACCCCATTGCGTTTTACATAAAAAGCTGTCTCGGCCAGATTATTCTCCATTGCAATCTGCTGAAGGAGGTTGTCTGAGGGCCATTCGCTGAGCGGACAAACAGCAGCCGAATTGCCTGAGAACACTTTATCGGCAAAGGCATCTACCTGATAGATTTTCAATTTCATGAAGGATGCTAATAGCTTTTGCAATATTACAAAATAAGACCCGGCCGCGTGTTGTGTTCTGTAAAATGAAATAAACTGATTGTTGATGATTGAACAATTGAAAAACTGTAAAACTGATAAACTGAACAATTGATAAATTGATTCCTGAGTATTAACGAGTGGATTCTTCATATTCCCTAATCTATCTTCTACTCTTCTCCTCTTCTCCTCTTCTACTCACTTCCTTATCTCCTCTTCTAAAAAAAATGAAAAAAATCTTGCGAAACCAATTAGTTGCATATATATTTGCAACCGAATAGTTTCACAACTAATAATAACAAGTATGAGAAGAGATATTTTCCAGGCGATAGCCGATCCGAGCAGAAGGGCTATTATAACACTGATAGCTCTGCAGGCCATGACACCAAATGCCATAGCCGAACATTTCGAAACCAGCCGTCAGGCAGTTTCAAAACACCTTAAAATACTTTCTGAATGCGAACTGTTAAAACAGGAACAGCGAGGTCGCGAAATTTACTACGAATTAAAAATAGAAAAAATGAAAGACATAGACCTATGGCTGGAGCAATTCCGCAAAATATGGGAAACAAGATTCAATCAACTGGACAAAGTATTATCAATCATTAAAAAAAATAAACCATGAGCTCAAATGCAACACAAGTCTTCAAAGACTTAAAAGAAAGAACTATTCTCGTATCAAGAGAATTCGACGCACCAATTGAAATGGTGTGGAAAGCCTTTACAGAAAAAGAAATCCTCGACCGGTGGTGGGGACCTTCGCCCTGGAGAGCCGAAACCAAATTTCAGGACTTCCGCGAAGGAGGGTACTGGCTGTATGCCATGATTGGCCCCGACAACGAGAAGCACTGGGGACGTATGAACTATATAAAAATCAATAAGCATAAAAACTTTGAACTGGAAGATGTTTTCTGCGACGAGAACGGCGTGCTGAATGAAGCGTTGCCGGTATCCAGGGGAGTTAACGAATTCACAGAACTGAACGGCAGCACCCGCGTCGAATTCAAAATGACTTACAGCAGCGATGAACAAATCAAAATGCTGGTTGAGATGGGCTTTGAGCAAGGTATTACTGCTTGCTTCGAACAACTGAATCAGTTATTAATCAATAAGCAAATCTGAACCAGGCAATAAAACAATGTCCGTCAGCACCTGCATTTTCTTACTGAACATGCGTGCTGACGGTTTAAAAACACAAAGTATAATGACATATGAGTTTACTTACAACACTTAGTTTAGGAAGCGGCATTATTTCGTTGCTCAGCTTATCGGCTCTGCATTTTACCAGTCCCGAATTCAAACCAAGCTGGCGCATGGTTAGCGAATATGCGCTGGGAAAATACAAATGGCTGCTGACCTTATTTTTCATTGCCTGGGGAATGAGTTCCATTCTGCTTGCTTCAGCACTCTGCGGAATTGTAATAGGCTTTTGGGCCTATCTGGGAATAATACTTCTGGCGCTTTCAGGCATAGGAGCCATTTGCGGCGGATTGTTCGATGTCAATCACAAACTGCACGGACTGGCCTTTGGATTGGGTGTACCTACCCTGCCAATTGCTGCTCTAATTATCAGCTACCATCTCAAAAGTGCCGGCAAATTAGAAATCGGCAATGCCTTATTCTGGGCACATTCAACGTGGATCAGTTTACTACTGATGGCAATCAGCATGATGCTGATGTTTTCAGGTTTCAAGAAGGCCGGCATGAGCTGGGACAAGGACAGTCCACCGCCCACCGAAGTTCCGCCCGGTGTCATAGCTGTTGGCGGTTATGCCAACAGATTGCTGGTATTCTGTTATATTTTTTGGGTGCTGTATCTGGCAGCCAGAATGTAATTAGAAGATTAAAGACTAGAGATGAAAAGACTAGAGCTTGCCCTGTGGCGTTCCGCCTCAGGCGGATCTGCCACGGGGATTAAAGATTATAGACTGCTCAGCGGCGTTCTGCCTCAGGCGGATCTGCCACGGGGATTAAAGCCTGCTGCGAGGATTAAAGATATTAACCTGAACAGTTTGCAATTTATGTATAGTTTTATATTTCTGTAATACCTGTATAAGCTTTGCAGGATCGATATTAAACAAGGGGCTAAAGCCCGAACTGGTTCTTGCGTTTTCCCCCGACTGAAGTCGGGGGTAATGCATCCAAATTTTCCATAATGAGATTTCGGAAAATTGACTACAGTACTTCTGATTGCTAATGCACTGCTAAAGATGCTGTGTCTCTAGTCCCTGAAGCATATCCGCCTATGGCGGAACGCATTCAGGACAAGCATTAGTCTTTAGTCTTTAGTCTTTAGTCTTTAATCTCTAGTCTTTAGTCCTCTTTCATCTTTCCTCTCAAATCTTTCACCTTGCTCTCTCACATTTTTTTCTTTGTTTTGCAAAACCAAATCATGCTGAGCAAAGAACAGATCGCCAAAAGAATAGCCATGGAGTTAAAAGATGGTTATTATGTCAATTTAGGAATAGGCATACCTACATTGGTTGCCAATTACATACCCGAAGGAGTTGAGGTAGTATTGCAGTCGGAGAACGGATTACTCGGCATGGGGCCGTTTCCGTTTGAGGGCGAAGAAGACCCCGACCTCATCAATGCCGGCAAACAAACCATCACCACAGTTCCGGGGTCTGCATTCTTCGATTCGGCAATGAGTTTTGGAATGATACGCGCCGGGAAAGTGGATTTAACTGTCCTTGGAGCTATGGAAGTAAACGACAAGGGAGATATTGCCAACTGGAAGATTCCGGGTAAAATGGTGAAAGGCATGGGTGGTGCAATGGATCTGGTGGCCAGCGCCAAAAACATCATTGTAGCTATGCAGCACGTCAACAAGGCCGGCGAATCCAAATTATTGAAAAACTGCACACTTCCCATTACCGGCATAGCCTGTGTTAAAAAGGTTGTGACTGAATTCGGCGTATTCGATATATGCGATGAAGGATTTAAACTGATTGAGATAGCTCCGGGTGTTACAGTTGATGAAGTAAAGGCCAAAACAGAAGGACGCCTGATTATCAGCGATAAACTTCTGGTGATGGATATCAGTTGATAAGTATTACCAAATTTTAATCAAAACCTTAGCTCAAATCATATATTTGCAATCAAAATAAACTTTTGATATGCAAAAACTATACAGTAAAGGCGCCGCTATTATACTGGCGCTAATCATTTTCAATTCCTGCACCAAAGAAACCATCACCCGCGAAGAGTATAATCCGAATATCGGCATTTACGGGGTTTGGCAAGTGGTATTCACAGGCAACGACAACATTAAGGATTATCAGTATTTGAATTTCAGCAACAAGAAATCGCTGACCATGTACCTTAAAAATTCATACGGATTCAAATCATCATTTACTACCAATTTCGCACCTTCCAGCGATCAGTTTCTTGCCGATATTTACAACTGGGGTTCTACTCAGGTGATTAATTACTATATGAAAGGTGACACCCTGATGATGGAAAACGGCGGACTTGTAATAGCCAAATCCATTAAATCTTCCGAATCTGCAGTAGCAGGATGGGCTGAAGAAGTTACTGAGACAGACATTATATTCGGACTTTACAACAACCGCGATCAGGGCATAGGTTTCGACGGTACCAATATCCTACTTCCTGATTACGGCAACACAAAGGTTACCAAAATCAACCTGTCTACCCGCCTTCCCAATGGCAGTATAGATGTCAACGGCACCTCCTACCCATACACTGCAGAATTTGATGGTACAGATCTCTGGGTGTCCAACAATGGCTGGGACATGATCAACAAACATCCTATTGCAGGCGGCAGCATTACAGGTACAATAACCGTTGGCGCCTGGGTCTACGGACTGGCATACGACCCTGCATCAACTAATATCCTGGCTTATTCAGGCAGCGACGATTCGCTTTACGTCTGCAATAAGAACACCAATACTGTGATCTCTACCAGAGCTATTGGTTATGGTTTCAGAGATATGGCCTGGTCTAACGGTAAACTTTTCATCACCAGAGAATCCTATATCTACCGCATTAACATGACCGGTTTCGTGATTGAGAAAACCTACAAACTGAAATCGAATGCATCAATTAATGGCATAGCTGCCGTTGGAAACGATTTCTGGCTGAACGTCAACGGCAATCAACTGATTAAGGTTACCCTTAACTAAGATAACGGAACATCAATTCAATAAGCCCGGTTTAAAAGACCGGGGCTGAACCATCAATTAAGAAAACAAAGATGAAAAAATACAATATAGCAGGTCTCTTACTTTTTACAGTTTTGATCATATTCAATTCATGTAAAAAAGAAACCAAAATAATAGTAGAGCATAATCCGGATACGCGTTATCAGGGTTTGTGGAAGGTAAACAGCGTGTCTAATCCACAGCTTAATGAAGTACAATACCTGGAATTTAAAACCAATAAAACCATGCGTTCATATTTCAGCACCGGCGCCGGTTTCAAATCCGATTACACCAGTTCGTATTCGCCCTATTCAGGACAGTTGCTGGCAGATATCTGGGGTGGTCAAACTATGGTATTCAACTATCATTTCAGCGGTGATACCCTGGTAATGGAATACGGCATACTGGTCATCAAATCACTGAAGGCAAACAGCAGCGAGGTCGACAACTGGGTAACCAATGTCAGCGGAATTGATCAAATCAGTGGCTTATATTCCGATTTTGGGTATGGCATCGGATTCGACGGGAGCAATATACTCCTGCCGGATTACAGCAATCAGATAATCAAAAAAATCAATCTGGCCACCAGACTAATGAATGGAGATATCTCTGTCAGCGGTTCTTATCCTTATACCGTAGAATACGACGGCACAGATATCTGGGTGAGCAATAATGGCGATGACAGAATATACAGACATCCACTTGCCGGTGGGTCTTCACTTAGTTCCAGTCCCGACCTTGGCCCGTGGGTTTACGGTATTGCCTATGATCCGGCAGCTAATCATCTCTGGGCTAATGCCAATAACACCGACACATTGTACCAGATTAACAAGACCAATAATCAGAAAATTTCAACACGCTATATAGGCTATGGATTCAGAGACATGGCATGGTCTAACGGCAAGCTGTACATGACTAAAAACAATTTCATTTATCGCGTTAACACGGCAGGATTTGTCATCGAACGTTCATACCGGCTTATTTCCGGAGAAGAGATTTATGGAATTGCCGCCATAGGCAACGATTTCTGGTTAAATGTCAACGGCAATAAACTGATTAAAGTAAGCCTAAACTAGCATTCAGCATTTTTTCATATAATAACCTGTCGCAGAAATGTGGCAGGTTTTTTTTTGAACGGATTAAAAGGGCAAAATATCATCAGTTTTCCATTGATATAAATCTTTTCTAACAAAATCTGCCAATCCGATAAGTATCCGTTTAAAGCATTAATTTTGCGCCATATGAAATTCGGAACCAAAGCCCTACATGCCGGTATAGAAGCCGACCCTACAACAGGCGCCATAATGACCCCTATTTTCCAGACTTCTACTTATGTGCAGGAGTACCCGGGAACTCACAAAGGATACGCATATGCAAGAGGTAAAAACCCTACACGCACTCAGCTGGAGAACAATATTGCCGCACTCGAAAACGGCAAACACGCACTTTGTTTCAGCAGCGGTATGGGTGCTATAGATGCTGTAATAAAACTTCTGAAACCAGGCGATGAAGTAATAACAGGCGATGATATTTACGGTGGTTCTTACCGCATGTTTTCCAAAATTTATGAACCTTTCGGTATCAAGTTTCATTATATCGATTTATACAATGCTTCCAACATTGAGAACTATGTCAATGCCAATACCAAACTGATCTGGGCTGAGACACCGACCAATCCTACTCTTAAAATTGTGGACATAGCAGCGGTTTCAACCATTGCCCGTAAACACAATCTGACGCTTGCAATAGACAATACTTTTGCATCACCCTACTTACAAAACCCGCTGGATCTGGGTGCCGATATAGTGATGCACAGTGCTACCAAATACCTTGGCGGCCACAGCGATGTGGTAATGGGTGCCCTCATCACTAACAAAACAGAACTGCACGAAAGACTGGCCTTTATACTCAACAGTTGCGGAGCCAATCCGGGTCCTATGGACTGTTTCCTCGTGATACGCGGGATAAAGACCTTGCACCTGCGAATGAAAGCACATTGTGAAAACGGCAAAGAGGTGGCAAACTACCTGCGCAAACACCCCAAAATCGGCAAGGTATACTGGCCCGGTTTTGAAGATGCTGCAGGACACGAAACTGCCAAAAAGCAAATGCGCGGATTTGGAGGCATGGTATCATTTACCTTAAAAGGAGACGATTTTGAAGCTGCCATGCGTTTTGCCACTGCCGTTGAAGTATTTACACTTGCCGAATCACTCGGAGGTGTAGAGAGTCTGGTAAACCATCCGGCCAGCATGACACATGCCAGTATTCCGAAAGCCGACCGCGAAAAGAGCGGTGTGGTAGATGGTTTGCTTCGCCTGAGCGTAGGTGTTGAAGACATAGAAGATCTGATCGCCGATATCGAACAGGCCCTCGGTAAGGTCTGAACGATTAAATTGACGGGAATTGATTCCGCGTTAAATCAAAGACTTAACGAAAAAAATGCTTAAACGTTGACAAACGATTGATTGTCGGGCGACGAAAACCAGCGATTTTAGTCGGCGGATACTTGTTGTTAATGGAACACTTCTGTTGGTGAACATTAACACAAAATCACTTAAATTTGTTAACGTTTACATAAACAGGAAGCAGCCTCATGCAGCGAAATGATGCTTAAATTTGTCAAAGCAATCGTATACGAGTACTGATCTACAAAAACTTGCTTAAACTACTGAAAACCAAATATATTCTCTCTTCATTTTTGTGCCTAAGCACCATGCTTTTGCCGACAGAGAAAGTATTGGCTCAGAAACAGGCCAATATCTGGTATTTCGGGTATGAGGCAGGACTCGATTTCAACAGCGGAAATCCTGTGGCCCTGAGCGACGGTAAACTTCGCACCGACGAAGGTTGTGCTTCTGTTGCCGACGATTCAGGACGATTGCTTTTTTATACCGATGGTGTCAGGGTATACAACAAGTTGCACCAGCTAATGCCATCAGGAACCGGTTTATTGGGCAACAATTCCAGTACGCAATCCTCGGTGGTAATTCCGTTACCCGGCAGTAAAACGATTTATTATATATTTACGGTAGACTTCCTGGCTAATGCCAATGGCATGCGATATTCGATAGTTGACATGACACGAGATGGCGGCAAAGGAGATGTAAGCGTAAAAAATATTGCCTTGTTTACCCCGGCCTGCGAAAAAATAACCGCAGTAATTCACCGCAACGAAAAAGATTACTGGGTGATTTCTCACAAATTCAACTCGGCCGACTTTGTTTCCTATCAGCTTACTGCTACCGGTCTGAATATGACACCGGTAATCAGCAGCGTCGGATCGGTCAATGGCGGGTCGGTCGACAATTCAAGGGGTTACCTCAAGGCATCGCCGGATGGCAAGAGACTGGCACTTGCCTGCGATTTCTGCAACTTTGTTGAAGTATTCGATTTCAACAACAACAACGGCCGGGTGAGCAATCCCATCAAACTTGACTATGTAAGACCCTATGGCGTCGAGTTTTCGCCAAGCAACCGCTATCTGTATATCAGCAGTTGGAAACAGAACGGCTATATTATACAGGTAGATTTAAATAAAAACAATGCGACCGATATCATGGCGTCGGAAGTGGTGCTGGCTTCGAACAGCAATGTATACGGTCTGAATGCCCTGCAACTGGGTCCTGACGGCAAAATCTATGTGGCCACGTATAAAAATTATCTCAACGCTATTACCGATCCTAATATCGGTGGCTTGTCGTGTAATTACCAGTTAAACTATATCGATCTGCAAGGTAAATCAGCAGCATTTGGTCTACCCACCTATATACAATCAATTTTCAATTTACCTGCTGTAACTGTAAAAAAGCTCTGCAAGGGCGACAGTACCAGGTTTACCCTGAGTCACACCAATTTCGACTCCATACACTGGGATTTCGGTGATCCTGCAAGCGGTGCACGCAACCTGAGCAAATTGTCTGCGCCATATCATATTTACAGCGACTCGGGGCAGTATAATGTGCGCAGCATTGTTTATTTCGGTGCGGCCAAAGACACTGTTTTTACAGATGTATATATCCAAAGCGTTTATTTCGATCTTGGCAGGGATACTACTTTATGTCCGGGAGCTTCAATAGCAATGATTAACAACATCCCGGGCAGCGTATGGAAATGGGAAGACGGCAACACGGACAAAACCTATTTAATAAACAAAAGCGGTAAATATTGCGCCAGTATGAGTAAGGGTTCGTGCAGCTACACGGATTGCATCAATGTCTCATTCATTGCCATCAGCAAGCCTTATCTGGGCAGGGATACTTTTCTTTGCAGAGGAACCAGCATAACACTTAAAGCACCCGATCTGTATGCAGAATATCTTTGGCAAGACGGCAGCATCGGAAAAGAACTTGTAGTTGACACTTCAGGCCTTTATCACGTCAGCGTAAGTATCGGCTCATGTACAGTAAGAGACAGTATTTTAATCAATATCCGGAATGCGGCCCGCATTGATCTTGGCAAGGACACAAGTATTTGTGCCCCGGGAGAAATTCTCCTGAAATCAAACAAACAGAACACCGGACTTTTATGGTCAGACAATACAAAAGCTAAAAATCTGACAGTCAATAAAAGTGGATTGTACTGGCTGGAAGCCGATTCGAACGGATGTAAAACGCGTGACAGTATCATAATACTGGTAATTCCTGCGCCAGATATCGAACTGGGCAATGGATTTACAGTTTGCGAAGGCGATTCACTTATTCTGAATCTGGCAGGAAAAGCAGATTCCTATTTATGGCAGGATATGAGCACTGCGCCTTCCATCAAGATTAAAAACAGCACCTTGATAAGAATAAAGGCTGTCAGCGGACAATGCAGCAGCAGCGATTCTGCCTATGCCGAATTCATAGATTGTAATTGCTTTGTGTATATCCCATCTGCATTCACACCGCAGGCAGACGGTTTGAACGATGTATTTACGGCTTCTGTTAACTGTCCGCTGAGTGAATACTATTTTGTGGTATACAACCGCTGGGGCGAAATTGTATTTGAAAGCCGTGATAAGAATCTGAAATGGGACGGCACTTTTAATGGTGCAGAGTCTGCTCAGGATGTCTACGCCTGGACGCTGCAGTTCAGGTATTTCATGGATAAAAAAGTGAAGAGCTATCAGGGCACCGTGCAACTGCTGAGATAAATAGTTTAAGTCTTTTACTGATCAACAGGTCCAATTGTAACAAACTGTTTACATGCCCGTTTAATGTACATGCGTAAGAGGCAAACCATATTGACAATTATAAGCATTGCTTTAAGCACATGGCATGCAGGTAATTTGAAAGCTCAGATGATACCTGTCCATATCGAATTGAAAATAAAAAATGCCGAAGAAGGTCTAAAAGTATATTTACTCGACCTCGAAGCATCTGTTCAGACTATTGATTCTGCTTATGTCAGCAATGGAAAAGCAGTTTATCATTTATTCCACGATGGGCCATTTCTCGCCGCATTGAATTACGATTTCAAACCCGGAAAACACAGATATCCCGGTGTATTCAATTTCTTTACCGACAGTACCCCTTTATACATAGATGCAGATTTCGCTACATTCAGCGAGACAAGGATACCCTGCGTGGGAATCAACGAAATCATGTGTTTCTCTTACCTGATGAAAGACAGCATGACTGCCATTTACAAGGGTGTTAACCCCATGGAAATACCTGATGACCCGGAAAGAATCAATTTACAAACTGCCCGTGTTTACAAAACTTATGAGAGAAACAATCTCAATTATATCATCAGTCATCCAAACCATTACAGCAGTTTGTTCATGTTAGGCGGAATGATGTATCAGATTAACAGAGATACACTGTTTGCCATTTACAATATGCTGAGCGATGACAACAAACAAGGTAAATACGGCAAAAAATTAACGGTGCATCTTGAAACGGGAGATAAAATTAAAACGGGAGATTTCTACAGGGATGTAAGCGGATTTGACAGAGAGGGGAAAAAGTTCTCGATTTCAGATTTTAAAGGGAAAGTAGTATTGCTCGACTTCTGGAACATGCACTGTGTACCGTGTCTCATGCAAAAACCGTATTTAAATAAACTGCATGCAGAAAAATACGATTCCGGGCTGGTGGTCTTTTCATTCTTCCTCGACAAAAACCACAGTAATTTTCTCAAAAGTACTGCCAATGACAGTTGTCTGAATGTTACGGATGATGAGGGTTTCTTCAGCAAGGCAGCCGTTGCATATGGGGTTAGTGGCATTCCTTTACTTGTTCTGATAGGAAGAGACGGCAGAATTGCCGGCATTTTTCAGGGTCATGAATTCGGCGAAAATGCCTATTCAGATCTGAATGCTCTTATAACAAAGGCATTGAGGCAGGAATAGCATTATCCGTTTCCGGCATCGTGCAGTTGTTTTTGTTCAATCAGCCATTGAATGCCCTTTTCAAAGTCGGATACTACAAAGAAAGATTGTTTGGGTTTATTGAACTTGTAGTAAAAATTGGCTATCATTTTATAAACCGCATTCTGAACATAAATGACAGAAGCCAGTGCAGGCACCTGGTCTTCTATCTTTACAGCATTGTCCCTTGCCTCTTTGGTGATTGAACATTTCTGTCCGGCTTCGTAAATAAATAGCCCTTTTTCGCCCTTCAGGAAATCATTTAGAATATCCCTTATTTCGTATTGGAGTTCAAGATCAAGAACAGTGTTGTCTTTGTAGAAAACATGCAGTATGCCATCGTCTCTACGTGAGATGATGATGCGTTTGCGCTCTACAGAATTTACAATGCGTTCGGGTTGATTCAAACAGGATGTCTAATGTGACAAATGTAGGGTAAAAATAAGATTTGAAGTATTTTTTAAGAGAAATCGAGGTGTGCAGAAAACTCCTTATTGAGTATAACGGCAAATTCGGAGGAAAATAAATCTCCGGGCTCTGAGCGAGCAGACAATACGGGTAAATAAAAATTTTCAGGCTTTATCGCACGGTAAAAGTCCCGTTAAGTTCGTCGGTTCCCTCGCCTATTGTCAGCGTATATCTGCCGGCAGGTAGTTGCCCGTCGGGTACGTTAAGGGTATTTTCAATGCCAATTTCGAAGTTACCTCTGCCTATTTCCCTGCCCCTGCTATCAGTCAGCACCCAGGGTTGATAGCCTCTGACCCCATTGACTTTTACATTGATTTCACCGCTCATACTGTAATATTCTACCATCATGGATACTTTGTTATGGCGGGTGAAAAAATCTGAGGACAGATATCTGTTAAGATCAAATTTGACGTCACATGATGAATAAGTTACCAATGAATCGGTTTGTGTTTTATATAAATTACAGCGCATAGGTGAACACCTGTAAGTTGTATATTCAGGTACAATGTAAATTTCATACATGTTTTCAAAATCCTGAAACCGGTCGTCTATAAATACACCTGAATGCCTGTCCGTCTTAATTTGACTGTATAAATATGAATCATCGTCCCTGAAAATAAACCCTCTGAATTTTAGTAAACAGGGCTTACCGGGATATACAGAATCATTCAATACATGCTTGTTAATTAGTACTTTTTGATTGCTTATTGTAGCGTAAATATTAATTGTATCACCTTTAAGAAGTTTGTCTGCCCGGTTGGATTGAATTCTAAGTGTCAGATAAAATACTTCATCTAAAACTATCCATGCCGGCTGAACTGAAACAGAATCAATAGATATGACTGAGTTTGCCCCCAGAATACTGCTCTGAGAGGCAGTTATCATCGTCAGTGAAATCAGGAGGTATTTATAGTTCATATTATTTAGACAACATGAAGCAAAAGTTTGCTGCAAAACACAAGTGATAAACCCGTCCTTGTTATGAATACAATTGTCTGGCCTGATTCGCACAAACTGAAGCATTGAAGCACCAATACTTAAAATTCTGTCACATTTTTGCATTTTAGTGTCTAAATTGCCAAACGGATGTACAGCGATGCCGAAATAGTTGCCGGATGCCTGAGAAATGAGAAATTCTTTCAGGAAATGCTGTACAATCTGCATTCGCGAAAAATGTTCGGTATTTGTCTGAGATACGCCCCTGACAGAGATGTGGCAAACGATATTTTTCAGGAAGGTTTTATTAAAGTGTTCCGCAGTCTGCATCAGTTCAAAGGACAGTCTGCACTCTCTTCGTGGATGTACAGA
>CAZRKA010000055.1:0-19226 GCA_964600345.1 uncultured Chitinophaga sp.
ATTCACTGTTCTGATAGACAAGGAAGGTAAGATAATTGCGAAGAATCTGAGGGGCGAAGAACTTGAGAATAAGCTCGAAGAGCTCTTCCCATAATGATTTATTAATACTCACTTAACCATTAATTCAGTTTAATTAACGTATTTTGAACCATAAAATAATATGGCTTCACAATCTTCCTATAAAATACTAATCGTCGACGACGAAATAGATATTATTGAATTGCTCAGTTACAATCTTAAGAAGGAAAATTTTACTGTTGTCGGGGCGATGAATGGCAAGGAAGCCATCAATATTGCCAGCAAAATCAAACCCGATATCATACTCATGGATGTCATGATGCCGGAAATGGATGGCATTGAGGCTTGCAGGCAGATTAAGGCCATTCCGCAACTCAAGAACATCCCCCTGATTTTCCTTACAGCCCGGGGAGAGGAATTCAGCGAACTGGCAGGTTTTGAAGCCGGAGCCGATGATTATATCATTAAACCAATCAAACCCAGAGTACTCATTTCCAGACTAAAAGCGATACTCAGAAGAAATACTGCAGAACAGAATGCCACCGAAAAAATGGAATTCCCTGATCTGAAAATTGACAGAGAGAGTTTCTCGGTCACCTATCTCGGCAAGGTATTGCAGTTTCCAAAAAAAGAATTTGAATTGCTTTCTCTGCTTGCCAGCAAACCCGGTAAGGTATTTACGCGCGAACAAATACTTGAATCTATCTGGGGCGACGATGTTCTGGTTGTAGACAGAACTATCGATGTGCACATCAGAAAAATCCGCGAAAAACTGGACGATAATTTTATACAAACAATTAAGGGCGTAGGTTATAAATTTGAAGTGTGATCAGAAATCCCACTCCTGAACGAATAACTTTACTTACAACCCTGGTACTCAGTGCCATATTTGCGGGATTTCTGCTATACTTCAGGGTTAGCTTTCTCCAGTTTCTAATCTCCATATTTACTTTTGGTTCACTTACCTTTATAATCATATTATTTGGTCTCGAGGTTTTTATCTATCGCAAAATCAAACTGATTTATAAAACCATCCACAATTTCAAAACCAGTAAATTAAAAAAAACAAACTTTATAGACGACTACAACCTCGACCCCATCAAAAGAGTAAACGAGGAAGTTATAGAATGGGCTAATTACCAGAATCAGGAAATTACTCAGCTCAAGGCCACCGAGCAGTTCAGAAAGGAGTTTCTTGGCAACGTCTCTCACGAACTTAAGACGCCGATTTTCAACATTCAGGGTTATATCGAAACGCTTATAGACGGTGCTATAGACGACGAAGAAGTAAGAATGGCATTTCTTAAAAAAGCAGCAGCCAGTGCAGAAAGACTTAACACTTTGGTGAACGATCTGCTTGACATCAGTAAATTTGAAAGCGGCGCTATGCAGCTCAGGTACAGTGATTTTGAGATCAATGAACTGTGCCGGGATGTCATTGAATCACATTCAAAACTGGCGGCCAACAAACAAATCAAAATTTATTTCAAGGAAGATTCTGATCTGCCTTATAAGGTTCACGCAGATAAAGATCGCATAAGACAGGTTCTCAATAATCTCATTGCCAACTCAATTAGCTACGGCAGGGAAAACGGAAGTACCGCAATCGGCATATACGATATGGACAAACAGATACTTGTGGAGGTTAGCGACGACGGTGAGGGCATTGATGCCGAGCATTTGCCTAGACTCTTTGAGCGCTTTTACCGCACAGACAAGAGCAGGTCGAGAAACAGCGGAGGCAGTGGACTTGGCTTATCAATCGTAAAGCACATCATAGAAGCACATCTTCAGACAATAAATGTGAGAAGTACGATCGGAGAAGGCACTACATTCGCCTTTACTCTGAAAAAGTCGGTGTAATCTGTTTATTCGATTATAACACCGGTAGGAACAAATTCTACTTCACCCTCTTCAGTTTTTTCAAATTTACCTTTGGCTATTGCCTTCTTACCTTTGCTGTTTTTAGGCATTGAAAATTTTTCGTGTGTATTTACGAGAAATTCGCTCGAGTCGTTTTTAAAACTTATCCAGCAGCCCTCTCCCTGACAAACATTTTCAATCACCCCGCTTATGATAAAAGTGGTGTCTTTGCCCATTCCATATTCAGACAATGCCGATTTAAAATCGCTGGCACCGGTGTTTTCAAACTTCTCTCCAAAAGTTCCGGCAGCAGGTTTTTGCTGACAGGCAGCGGCTGCAACAGCAATAATGATTACAAATAGTTTTTTCATGATAACAAATTCTTCTATGCAAATTTAAATGCTTTCGGGATTTAATAATCCAAATTTAGGAATTATCTTTGAACTCAATATCATCATGAGCAATAAAAACGAAATCATAGAACAGCCCATCGACATCGAATTATCTGAAGAAATAGCCGAAGGCATTTACAGCAATCTGGCAATAATTACCCATAGTCAGGCAGAATTTATCATAGACTTTGTCAGGATACTTCCGGGGATTCCGAAAGGCAAAGTAAAGAGCCGCATCATCATGACACCGCAGCATGCCAAAAGACTTTTATTTGCATTGGGCGACAACATGCAGAAATTTGAAGCCAACTTCGGTGAAGTTGAAATTGACAACAACAACAATCCCGGCTTTCCGATTAATTTCGGGGGCATGACCGGGCAAGCGTAAAATGAAGTTTACGCAAATATCGCTTATTTTAATACTTTTTGTCTGCCTGCAAAATTCATGCAGGGAAAAATGCAGTACCCAGACCTGGGGCACCGGAGCTACAATGAGCGGAATCGCCTATGCCCTTGCATTTGATAAAACCACATTTGCCGAAATAGATGAAAACAATATAAGTATGAAGGAAGGCGATACCCTGGTACTGGCTTATCTGCCAAATTACCGGGTAGACTGGAAAAACAAAAAATGTTATGATGAACAACCTGAGCATTCCGAATACAAGATGAATGGCTGCAGAATCATGTTCCGATGTATCGGTAAATTCGACTCAACACATCCCGACGGCAGCAATATCAGCGAATTTTTCCGCATAGATGACTACGATTATCTGCCTCCTGATTCATTTCAATTGATGAATGAATACAATATAGCGGATAATCTGCCTAATTTCATGTTTCACCTGATTAAGAAGCCTGATCCGGGGATCTTAAAGATACAGTTAAAACTGTACACCAATCAGGAAGATGACGGAGTTAGCTGCATCAGCAGGGAACTCCATTTCAAAAACTGAAATCAATATTAGTAACCTAGCGTTTT
This sequence comes from uncultured Chitinophaga sp., assembly GCA_964600345.1. Taxonomy (GTDB): domain Bacteria; phylum Bacteroidota; class Bacteroidia; order NS11-12g; family UBA955; genus JABMMZ01. The sequence continues at coordinate 3,256 of CAZRKA010000055.1, forward strand.
CAACATGCTTTTATAGGTCTGCTCCTTAGAAAACAACTTCGTGTTGTAATCGCCGTTTTCATCAACAGAAATAATAATATGCTTGGGAGCAGGTGTCAGACAGTGCTGAATACCGCCATATCCGCCTATACTTTCCTGATAGGCTCCGCAGTGGAAATAGCCTATATACAAAGGATCATTACTGTCAAATACCGGCAGGTAAATTGCGTTCGCATGCTGTTCACTGTTGTAGTAATCGTCGCTGTCGCAGGTTATTCCTCCCAATAAAACGCGTTCGTAATTTTTCTCCCAGTTATTGAGCGGGAACATGATGAATTTTTTATTGATAGCCCATGAATCCGGCAGGGTTGTCATAAAGCTGCTGTCTATCATATTCCATTTTTCGCGGTCGTTCTGCACTTTTTGATATTCAATCTTAAAAATTGCGCCACCGCTCTCCCCTACTGTGAATGAACCGAACTCTGTGAAAATATCAGGCTCGGGAACCTGATTGCTGTCGCAAACCTGTTTTACCTGAGCTACTATTTCAGATGCCATATACTCGTAATCAAAATCAAACTTCAATGAGTTCTTTATTGGAAATCCTCCTCCTATATTCAGACTATCCAGCTCGGGACACAACTTTTTCAGTTCGCAGTATACATTCAGACATTTATGAAGCTCATTCCAGTAATATGCATCGTCTTCAATACCGGTATTGATAAAGAAATGAAGCATTTTAACTTTCATGCTTTTGTTCTTTTGTATTTTTTCCTTGTACAAAGGAACGATATCCTTATATCCTATACCAAGCCTTGATGTGTAAAAAGGGAATTTAGGTTCTTCCTCTGCTGCTATCCTTATCCCAACATTGAAATTGCCCTTAACGGCCGCAGACAGCAGGTCGATCTCCCTGATATTGTCAATTACAGGTATCACGTTTTTAAATCCTTCATCAATTATCATGGCTATATTATCAATATAAGTCTGGAGTTTAAAACCGTTACATACGATGTATTTATCCTTGCTTATCAAACCCTGCTCGTGGAGAGACATGATCAGATTGATATCAAACGCTGATGATGTTTCGAGATGAACATCATTTTTAAGAACCTCTTCAAGAACATGACTGAAATGTGAACTCTTGGTACAGTAACAATAATGGTATTTAGCCTTGTAATCCACTTTAGCCATGGCAACATTGAACCAGGTTCTCGCTTTTCTTATGTTCTCTGATATCCTCGGGAGATAAGTAAACTTCAAAGGTGTACCGTATTGCTCTACAATATCCATTAAGGGAATATTGTGGAATGTAAGCTCCTTTTCGTCATTCAGATCGAATTCGTCTACCGGAAAATCAAAAGTCTGATTAATCAGATCTACATATTTATCTTTCATTTATAATAAAGTAAGTTAAATGGATTGCAATTTTTATGCAAATGTAATTAAGCCGGATTGCATTACAATGAAGTTTATCAGATATAATTTATCACCGAAAATACATCATAAAAAGGTCAATTTAAAACAACATTTTAAGTCAAAACGTTGATTATCTGTCAACTAATAAACATTTACAAGGCTTAAATAAACAGAATAAACGGCTAATCAAACGAGAATCCGGATTTGCTGCTTAATAGAAAAAAACTTCTTCTCTTTTGAAATTCTTAAGATTAAAGAGGTAAGTCAGGCCTATTCCGATATGTGTTCCTCTGTAACCCAGTGGAAAGTATGGCTTAGGGGCATTTACTGAATTATAGATATTTAACCGGGTCTGTTCAGTAAATGACTGACTGTAATAGATACCGAATATGAACATATTACCCGACTTGTTTTCGCTTCCGATTTCAACACCCAGATTCATCATAGGGTATATCGTTTGCCTGAATTCTTCGCGTATCATAAAGGTGCCGTTGTCATTTCTCAGTTCTTTTTCATTGCTGCTGATCTGATAATTAAGTGTTGCGCCCAGTAGGAAACGCATTCTGGAACTGCTTCCGAGACTCAGTTTAAGTATCATATTAACCGGTAATTCAATATGACTGTGATTGTGTTTCAACAAATTACTGCCGCTGTTGGTATCGTTAATAACACGGTAACCTTTATTTGTAAAATACAAACCGCTTCCGAGCATAAATCTGGGTGTAAAACCGTATTGGGCAGTAAGTCCGGCGCGGAAACCTGATTTATATCTGAAATTATAATTGTCCGGCAGACTGTCCGTTACATAGGATCTTGAAGATAGAAAAGATACGTGAGGGCCAATTCTGAAACCTTCCTGCGCATTTGCAGTTAGTACAATAAAACACATGAAGAGTGCTGATACAACTCTGAAAATCATCTGCACAAACCTATCATTTTTTTTCATTACTATCACCTTTTTTTTACCAACTTATATTCTTCCTGTTATGTAACGGATAATATGTAATTTTGTTACCTTTTACTCTCAAGTGAATTTATCAGTAATAACAAACGCATTTGTAAATCTCGGAAAGGACCTTTTATCTATTCCTGAAGAAACAGTTAAGCGCGCAGAGATACTCAATCCGTGGTTTACTCGGGCATCGGTTAAACTGGCAGCAGACAACTGGGCAAACTGTCTTCAAAAGGATAAAATTGAAAAATGGTTAAGTCATACCGAAACAGGATTAAAAGAAAAAACTGCAGGTATTATAATGGCCGGCAATATTCCAATGGTTGGACTCCACGACTTGCTCTGTGTTATAGCTTCGGGGATAAAAGTTTCTGTAAAACTCTCTTCGCACGATGAGGAACTGATGAAATACGCGATTGCATCCCTGCAAAAATCAATTCCGGAACTCAAAAACAGAATAAGTACAGAAGGCAAATTAAACGGCATCAACTATCTGATTGCTACCGGCAGCAATAATTCGGCCCGTTACTTTGAATACTATTTCAGAGATGTGCCTTCGCTTATACGCAAAAACAGAACTTCTCTGGCTGTATTAAGCGGAAAAGAAAATGATACCACCCTGACATTGCTTTCCGACGACATTTACACATACTTCGGTCTTGGTTGTAGAAATGTCACGCATCTTATTCTGCCCCGTGATATAGATTTTCACAGACTCTATACGGCTTACGACAAATACATGGACATTGTCAACCATCACAAATACTACAACAACTACATGTACCATAAATCAATATTGCTGATGAATCTGGACAAGCATTACGACAATGGTTTCATGTTGTTTCAGGAAAAAGAAGAACTGCACGCTCCGGTCGCCACGCTGAATTACCATTTTTATGACGATATAGCAGAGGTTAAGACTTACCTTCATCTTAGAAAAGACGAATTGCAGTGCGTTGTTTCAGAGCTTGCGGGAATCGATGGCGCCATACCATTCGGCACAAGCCAGCAGCCTTCATTGAATGATTACGCAGATAATGTCGATGTGCTTGCATTTCTGAATTCAGACAGGTCCTGAAATTGGCTATATCCGGTCTGAAATTAAAATTCCATAAAAACCAAAAACCCGGACTAAGCATGTCCGGGCTTGTGGTAAATTTATATTGTATCAATTTCCTTTGCTTATCTCGACCTGATGATGGTGAAGTTGCTGAAATTGCCTTCAGCATCCTTAATCCTGATGTAATAAACACCGTCACTCCAGTTTTCAGCATCTATTTTAAGGATGTTTTCTGTACTTCCGGCAGAATAAATTACTCTTCCGAGATTATCAATAATTTCGGCCTCAAAACCTACAGTTTTGCTTTCTATGCTTAAACTGCTTCCAAAAGGATTCGGATAAAGTTTGAAACTGCCATTTCCGGTTTCTTTAATTCCTGAGAAGTTCGGTACCGTAATATTTTGAGTGCTTGAATCCTTGCAGGAAGCTGAATTTTCGACAATAAGTACAACATCAATATTCGAATTGCTGTAAGCGTTCATATCTTTTGAGAAAGCAGCAGAGTTGCCTAATACATCCGAACCTGTTTTCCAGAGATATGTGCTGTGGCTGTTATCGTCGGCAGTAAAATTATAGATCTTCCAGTTGCGGGTAAAGCTGAACCCTGCATCAGGAGTCGGGTTTAGTGTAAAGCTGACGGGGCCGTATGTTCTGCTGCAACTGTTAATCTTACCAATGGCGGTGAGTTTGTCTCCATTGCTTAAGCCGGTAAATAAAAAGCTTGGCAATGCTCCGGAAGATTGCAGTATGTTATTCCGGTAAAACGCATACGTGGTGTAGCCGGTCGGTAAGGTCATGGTATAAGTATTGACGCATGAACTGACTGATTTAGCTCCTGAGGCTGTATCTTTATCAAACAATGTATCTACAGTATAGGCTAATTTTTCAATCAGAGGCGGACAGGTAGGACTCAGGCTGTCTATAATTGAAATAGTCAGAGTATCCGAGCTAATTGGTGTAAATGTAAATACAGTATCCTGGCCATATGCACTGCCGTTATATGACACGCTGTAACTTGCGGCATACAATTTTGTTATAACTGCGGTAAGCTGATTGCCTTTACAGGTTTTTCCGTCAAAATCGATGCTGTAATTGAGATTGGAACAGGCATTTGTCTTTACCGATGTAGAAACTTCTGAAGAATTACATGGTCCGGATTGAATACTTCTGATAACTACATTATAAGTGGTATTTGGTTGAAGTCCGCTGAGTTCCAAAGTCGAATCAGTGGTAGTACTGAAAAAGTTGACATTGTTTATTGAATACTGATAAGCAGTAATACCATTTGCTTTCTTCCAGTTCATGCTGATTGTTGAAGTGGTTTTGCTGAAAAGGATATTGGAAGGATAAAGTTTGGGCACAGTGACCATCCTCAGCGTATTGGAAGCCAGGCTTCTGCATCCGTTTATACTTTTACCCACAGCATGAACAGTAATTGCTGCTGAACCTGTAAAAGTTGTGCTTAATGTCTTGGTTCTTCTGACAAGTATACCATCGACATACCATAAAACACTGTCAATATCTGTCCCGCTGGCAGTAAATGTTTCGTTATAGCTTTCGCAGACAGTGTCTTTGGAGGAAGTTTTAGTAATACTGATTGTTGGTTTCTTGTACCAGTTGAGTTTGAATGGCGCACTGGTCCTCGAACACTGATTGGTTCCGGAGGTTACTTTTACCTGATAATTACCTGTGTCTTTAACAAAGATATTGCGACTGGTCTTGTTAACAGGAGTCCATAGATAAGAGGCTCCCGCAAGTGAATTGGCACTAATCTGAAGTGAATCGCCCTGACAAATGGTTGCTAAGGTTGATGGGGTAATAATTGCTGCCGGTGAAGCATTAACCTGAATATTGATAGTGTCGGGCTGACTAACACCTTTGCTGTTCCTGACAGTGAGTATTGCCTGCTTGGTACCTGCCAGAGTATAAACAACTGTAGGATTTTGAGACGTACTTCCGTTTGGTGTACCATTTAAGAGTTTCCAGGAATAAGAAGTGGGTGAATTAGTGCCGCTGCCGTTAAGCTGCACGTTATAACCTACACAAGTGACGGAATCATTTGTAGAAGCCTTGGCAACCGGCAGCAGTGATGACGGTGCGATATCGAATACTTTACCGTAGACTATATCTCCGGCATCGTTGGTACTGTTGCCATTGGCTGCCATAACCACAACATAGAACTTAAGCGTTCCTATATTGGAAGAAGGCGCTTTCCATGTAAACGTCCAGCGGGTACTGTCAGTACCAACGGTTGTCGTTCCGGTGCTGGTATGCTGAATGTATTCGCGCGAACCGGATGTAAATTTGCTTGTTCTGGAATTAGCATTTGTAAACGTTCCGGCCATGTTATTGGATTTGTCGAGACAGGTGATCATGAATCCGAATTTCGACTTGCTCGTTTGTTTGAAGGTAAGTTCGAGGGTGTAGGTAGAATCAGGCAAATAGCCGTTGCCGGTAAAGTTACTTCCGAACCTCAGGTTGCTGAGATTGCTGTTACCGGAAGTGATTAACGAACTGTTGTGACAGGATGTGCAGTTGTTTTCGCCTGGAGCATTTGTGAGTGGTGTGCCAGGTCCGCTGGCACTCATGATGGCACTCGATAAAACAATAATGAAAGATAGTCCGGTTAAAATGTTACGTATGTATAATTTAGTCATATTCAATAATGTTTCGAATTACGTTTAAATTCGCAAATGATGTTGTAACAAATAACAAAAAATGACTGAACCATGACACTGAAAATCAATTTTTAAGAACAATTTATTGTTTGAATTTACAGGCACTTAGCACTCAAGCTAACATGTTCTCAACACTGTATTATATGACAATAAACTGACATATTTAATACAAAGACCGGCATTGAAAAAAAATCCGGGTCGTAAGGGAAAAAGGATGCTTTGAATTACTCAAGTCGGTGTCTGATGATGTCATCTACTTTCCCGAAAAACTGCGCCGGTGTGTATTTTCTCCAGAAAATATTATCGAGTTCACCACCGAAATTAAGAAAGTAATCCACTCTGTTTTGTCTGAATTCCTCAAGTACATGATCTCTGAAATTAATCAGGGCTATCCAGCCATCCTCAATTTCGTTGTACCATTCTTCGTAATAACTATCGTCTGACGCATGAAAGTTGAGTATGTTTTCCCCGATCAGTATAAATTTATCTATACCCTGATCCTCCATCAATTCAATGACCTCACGCTTTAACGTCATGATATCGTTGTGGAGTACGTCGTTCCATTCACCTATGAATTCAATGATACAGAAGCGTTTTTCATAATCTGCATAGAGAACTTTCAGATACAGAGTAGCCGAACCAAAACTATCCCATTGCGGGTGAATCAGGTAGTTGTATACCGTATTGGTAAATTCGAATTCGCTGTGCACATTTTCATAAAACGGCGATAATTCATCTTCTTCAGAATTATACAGATGCAGCCAGTTGTAATATGGTTCTATGTCGTGCATTGCGGTGCAAAGATAATGAAGGGGAGAGATTAAAGAAGAAAGGTGAAAGAAGGACTAGAGATAAAAAGACTAAAGACTAGAGATAAAGAGACTGTAGATCAATACGTGTTTGATGTGGTTTTTATGTGTTGGGGATGGTGAAGTATCCTAACCCTGTAAGGGCTATATACATTAGCCCGGGGTGCAGCCCCGGGTTTAGATAACGACCACATTCATGCCCCGCAGGGGCTATATAATTTATAAGATTAAAGATGAACCATTGACTAGAGAGAAAAAGACTAAAGATGAAAAGACTAGAGATTAAAACCTGCCCCGTGTCGACAAATGAGACTCTGCCATGGGGATGAAATGACTAGTGATAAAGAGACTAGAGATAAAGAGACTAAAGACTTGAGAGAAAAAGAATAGAAACTAAAGTTTGCCCCGTGGCGTGTCGACGAAGGAGACTCTGCCATGGGGATGAAAGCCTGACAAGCGTATCACGGCGATGGCGACTCTGTTACTAAGTATCAAACATGAATAAAGTTGATCGTTTCAATAGTTTGTTATTTTATCAGTTGTCAAATGGAAATAATATATTTTTAGAAGGGTACTGAAATTTACTCTTCACGCCTGCATTCAGACTTAATTCCCATCTTTTCTAACACGAATTTGATAATTAGGGATTAAAAGCATTATTTTGCACTTCTTTTTTAAAAATTGATATGGCTGTATTAAACAAGTTACGTAATTCTACCTGGGTACTTATCCTGGTGCTGGTTTCTCTGGTACTATTTGTAGTGAGCGATTATTTTTCAAGCAATAGCAGATTTGGCTTCGGTGGTGCCCAGAATGTAGGGACCATTGCAGGTACTGATATTTCGCTGATTGAATTTGACTCGAGATATAAAGAACTTCACGCCCAGTTGCTGTCCAGCGGCAGTGAAGACAATGATGCCACCAGAGAACAGGCATCCAGTTATGCATGGAACCAGTTCGTACAGTCCCTCATTATTGACAAGGAATTTGCAAAACTCGGTATAGAAGTATCAGTAGATGAATCAGGCAAACTTCTTTACTCTGATGATGCCCACGCTACCATTAAACAGTATTTCAGCAACGAAAACGGCGAATTTTCGCCCAGCAACGTGAGTAATTTTTATAAAATGAAAGCCAAAAAGGAGCCTAAGGCAATGGAACAGTTCGAACTTATACTGAAGCAGGTGTTTATGGAGGTTCAGAGCCGCAAATACAATTCCCTTGTTTCAAAATCGATGTATGCCACCAGTCTTGATGCCGAAGACGACTATTTTGCTTCTGCCACCAGCTACTCCGGAAAATCACTTTCACTGAACTTCGCCAGTATAGAAGACAAGAGCATTAAAATTACTGACGAAGACCTTAAAGATTACATATCCAGAAACAAAGACGAATTTAAACAAAAGGCCAGCCGCGATCTTGAATATATACTCATCAACATTTCACCGGCCAAAGAAGACACGCTGGCGGTCAAAGAAGAGCTTTCTATGGATATGCAGGGACTGGCTTCGGCAGATGACGATTCTTCATTTGTCAATCTGAACAGCTCTCAGCCATATTCCGGACTCTATCAGTCTCACGGCTCATTCCGCAAGGAATTCGAACCTGCCCTTTTCTCTGCACCTCAAGACAGTGTAGTTGGTCCGTTCTATTACGACGGCGGTTACAGTATCTATAAAATTACAGGAAAAAAGACGGATTCTGTTTTCTATTTCCATGCAATCAAAGCAGAACTTGCTGTTAAAGGTACCACCAAACAAGACACACTGGATGCCATGGCGCTTGGCAGAAAACTTGGTGCAGAATCCAATTCAGCTCCCAACTCACTCGACTTTTTCAACTCAAAATCAAATACCGGCGAGATAACTTACGCTCAGGATCTGGGATGGTTGCGCGAAGGTGCGCAGACTCCGGAAGTAAACGATGCGGTAAAGAACCTTACTGCCGGACAATCAACTGTAGTTAAATCAATATACGGTTTGTCTATAGTCAAACTTATTGAACCTAAATCATACGACCTTATACAGGTAGCCGAAGTAAGAAAACTGGTCGAACCACTAAAGGCTACCGAAGACGCCGCCTATCAGAAAGCCAGCGATTTCAGATCAGGTCTTACAGGTAACAAAAAAGGAGAATTCGAAGCATTAACCAAGAAATTCGGCATTGCAAAGAGTGTTGCAAACAATATCAAGGAAAGCGATAAAACAATGACAGGTATACCCGGTACTCTGGATGTTGTCAGATGGGCCTGGGCAGAAGAACGCGAAGTAGACGACTATTCTGATGTAATCTCCGCCGGCGATATGCTTATCGTTGCACATCTTGTAAGAATCAAGAAAGAAGGTACAGCCGAAGTGGATGATGTAAGAGATAAGGTTACCAGATTGGTTCTTAACGAGAAAAAAGCTGAAATATTGAAAAAACAACTTGATGATGCCACGAAAAAGCACAAAACAATGGAAGACGTGGCAATGGCCGTTAAATCTGTTGCACAACCCTTTTTCAATCTGAACTTTTACGCAACCAACGTTCAGTTTGCAGGCAACGATCCTAAACTGGTTGGATTTGTATGCGGACTTAAACCTAATCAAATCAGCAAACCATTCGTTAGTTCCGAAGGTGTTCACCTGATACTTCTCGAAAAAATTGATGTTCCTGAACTTCCGAAAGATCTCTCTTCAAGAAAATCAATCATGTATCAGCAGAAAAAACAACAGGCTTATAACTCTGTTTTTGAAGCATTGAAAAAAGCTGCTGATCTGAAAGATGAGCGCTTCAAGTTTTATTAATATTTAATCTAAACCCAGTTCAAAGTCATGGATACAATGACCAAAACCACAGGAACAGATACCGTACAGGATTTTCTTCCGCTGCACGGTACAGATTACATTGAGCTTTATGTAGGAAATGCCAAACAGGCTGCTCATTACTACAAAACAGCTTTTGGTTTTCAGAGTCTGGCCTATGCCGGTCCCGAAACAGGTGTTAAAGACCGCGCCAGTTATGTGCTGATACAAAACAAAATGCGTTTGGTGCTGACTACCCCTCTCCATTCTGATTCTGATATTGCACGCCACCATTTCAAGCACGGTGACGGAGTAAAAGTTCTGGCTCTGATGGTAGACGATGCCTACGATGCATTTGAACAAACCACTAAACGCGGAGGCAAGCCTTATCTGGAACCTGTAACGCTCAGCGATGCTCAGGGAGAAGTCAGAATGAGCGGTATCCATACTTATGGTGAAGTGGTGCACATGTTTATAGAGAGAAAAAACTACAAAGGCGTTTTCATGCCGGGTTACCGCGAATGGAAAAGCACCTATAATCCCTCTCCGGTCGGATTGCTTTATGTAGACCACTGTGTCGGAAATGTAGACTGGAACGGCATGAACCCCTGGGTTAAATTCTACGAAGATGTAATGGGATTCAAAAACATACTCTCATTCGACGATAAGGATATCTCTACCGAATACTCTGCTTTGATGAGTAAGGTTATGAGCAACGGTAACGGATATGTAAAATTCCCTATTAACGAACCAGCTGTCGGTAAAAAGAAATCACAGGTTGAAGAATACCTCGAATTTTATGAAGGCGAGGGTACGCAGCACATTGCTATAGCTACCAACGACATTGTGTCTACTGTTAAACAATTGATGGATCGCGGTGTCGAATTCCTCAAAGTTCCTGGTACTTATTACGACGACCTGCTCGACCGTGTTGGTCCGATTGAAGAAGATCTTCAACCCTTGAAAGAATTAGGCATACTGGTAGACCGGGATGATGAAGGTTATCTGCTTCAGCTTTTCACTAAGCCTGTAGAAGACCGCCCTACGATGTTCTACGAAATCATTCAGCGCAAAGGAGCCAAGTCGTTCGGCAAAGGTAATTTCAAAGCCTTGTTCGAAGCTATAGAACGCGAGCAGGCAGACAGGGGAAATCTCTGATACTATGCCGGCGGAAATTGTCTGCACTGACATGGTCGGTCGCAGTTTTACCATCAAACTTCCGGTGAACAGAATTGTATCACTGGTGCCCTCTCAGACAGAATTTCTTTATGCCATTGGTCTGGAAGATAAAATTGCAGGACAAACTGTATTCTGTGTTAACCCACCTGATGCCTACAGGAAATCGTTCAAGGTTGGTGGTACTAAAAAAGTGAAATTCGATAAAATTGCAGAATGTCAGCCTGATTTAATTATTTGCAACAAGGAAGAAAATACTGAAGAAATTGTAGAGAAGCTTGCAGGCGATTACCCTGTCTGGGTTAGCGATATCAAAAACACAGATGACGCTTTCGTCATGATGTCTGAATTGGGCAAACTGCTGGGAGCTGAGAAAAAAAGCGCGGAACTGATTGATAAAATCAAAAGCAGTTTTAATTCTTCCAGAAAAATACACAATTACGAGGCAGTTTATTTAATCTGGCGCAAACCATTTATGGCTGCTGGTGCAGATACATTCGTCAGTCATATGATGAAAAGAGCCGGGTTTATCAATATGATTAATGCCAAGAGGTATCCTGAATTAAGCGAAGAGGATTTGCTTTTACTTAATCCACCCGTGGTATTGCTTTCATCCGAACCCTACCCTTTCAATGAAAAACATGCAGCCGAATTGAAAAAACTGCTGCCCGAATCAAAAATTATTTGTGTTGACGGTGAAATGTTTAGCTGGTACGGCAGCCACTTATTAAATTCGCAGACTTATTTCAACGAATTGCAGAGACAATTACATAAAGCAAAAAAATAAAACAATGGCGATAATTATCAAAACGCCCGAACAGATAGAAGGCATCAGACAAAGCAGCAGACTTGCGGCTGAGACTCTTAAATATCTTGAACCATTTATCAAACCCGGTATCAAAACAATAGAGCTTGATACTCTTGCGGATGAATTCATAACGAAACACGGCGCTAAAGCTGCCACAAAAGGATATAAAGGATATAAATACGCCACCTGTATTTCGCCAAATGACGTCGTTTGTCACGGTGTTCCGAACGATTACGTGATAAAAGACGGCGATATTGTCAATGTCGACGTTACCTGCATACTCAACGGATACTACGGCGATACATGCAGGATGTACGAAGTGGGAAATGTCAGCGATTATGCGCGACAACTTGTAAAAGTGGCAAAAGAATGCCTGAAACTTGGCATAGCCGAATGTTATCCCGGCAATCACCTTGGCAATATCGGTTATGTGATAAACGAACACGCTGTTAAACACGGTTACAGTGTAGTTTTCGAATTCTGCGGACATGGTGTAGGAATCCGTTTTCACGAAGACCCACAGGTAGATCATGTAGCAAAAAAGAACAGCGGTCCTTTGCTCAGACCGGGAATGACCTTTACTATTGAACCTATGATAAATGCCGGTAAAGCGCGATGCAAGGTAGACCGCAAAGACGGCTGGACAGCCAGAACCATTGACGGAAAATTGTCAGCTCAGTTCGAGCATACAATACTGATCACTGAAAATGGTGCGGAAGCTCTCACCGATGTTTATGGTGAGTACTGATTGATAAATTATTTTTCGAAGATATAGACTTTTGCATTTGCCGGCGAGTTGAAATAGGGTCCTTTGTACCCCCTTCTTCTAAGTTCTTTCCGCAAGTGCATCATAACAAAACCGTGGCACACCAGCAGCGTGTTTTCATTGTAATCCGAGATTATCTTATCCAGAAAATCGTTTAAGTTATCTCTGAACTTAACGGTTATTTCACTGTCAGACTCTGACTTTCGTTTCATGATTAATGCCCATGCAAATAAAGGTAGTTTCCATTTTGAATTCAAAAGCGGTAATATATCCAGTTCACTCAATTCCCGGGCAGTGATATATTCATTTCCGAATACTGAAACAGCCGTTTCCCTGGCTCTAATCAATGGGCTGGAAAAACAGTATTTCCATTTAATTCCACCTGTATTTACTTCAGAAATTAACAATCCGGCTGTTTCATAAACAGAAAACCAATCCCTGAGTTCATCGGCAGAAATCAGTATTTTCCCCGGATACGGAAGATCAACTTTAAAATGTCTTACTAATCCGATTTTCATATTGCTTAATGAAATTTGTTTTAACCCTGATTTATTAAATGTTGTGATTTTATGATGTTTCAGAACAATAAGTTTTAGCCAGACTTGCCAGAGTCTTCCACTCAGATTGATGTTGAGCCCCCAATTGTATCCATTCCTTCATTGGTCTGTTTTTGCCTGATGGATCGAATAAACGCGCATTTGCAAGTAAAATTGCTCTTTTGTGCTCATCACCCCCGAGCTTAAAAACCATTTCATTATTAAAAAAACAAATAAATGCCTTCCCGTTGATTTTAAAACATGGTTTGCCAAAAAGCTGACCAAAGCCGGCATCTTTAATCCCATTTCCTATTGACATAAATAATTCTTCTTCCGGACTCATTATTGCAAAAATGAATTGCGAATTTAATCATTAGCAATTGATGAAAAATAAACATCTGCATAATTCGTTAGATTCAGAACTTAAATTCTTACTCAGTGTCCGCCAGGTTCCTATTTCCGTTGTCTGTTGAATGCTCAATTCACACAGCCCGGATTCTTTGGCACATCTTGTGCAATAAATTAGTTAAATCGAAGTTATTTTAGCAGCCTTATGAAGAAAATCCTTACTTGTGTTCTTTTATTGCATTCCATACTCCTGCTAAAAGCACAAACAAGTTTCAGCAGCGAACCAGCTGTATTCATCGATGAATTTGTAAAATACATGGCGGCTTCCAAAAAACCGGAAATCGTCAAAATGAGTGAAACTTTCTCAAAAAACTGGAAAACCGGCAAGATTTTGCCCGAACAGCAAAAGTTTATAATCAAGATCAGCAACAACATGATCTATAAACAACTTCCAAGAGATCCTTATTTTGAATTGCTGCTCAGTAACCTGGATTTGTATTACCAGAAAAAATTCAGTCCTAATCTGCTCAAACAGTGGCAGGAAATCAGTGCAACCCTGATAGAGAAGAATCCGAAAGATTACCTGTTTTTTCTTGAAACAGCCAATTCTCTCCTCAAAGACAATACGTTTTACAGGTCGGAGGCACGAAGATGGTATGCATCAAATTCCAATTTTGAATTTGCCTATATAAAAAACCGTGTTGTCATTATTTTCAAAAACCTCGACCTGCTTTGTGACGCTGAGCTCGATAAAATAAAAGTCCTCAACAATGCCGGGATGTATTACCCCGACAAAAAATTATGGGTTGGTACTCAGGGACGCGTCAACTGGGAAAGAGTAGGTAAACCGGAAACTGAAGTGTACGCTGAATTTGGAAGACACAGCATTAACCTTAATTCAGGCACATTTATGGTTGACAGCGCCCTTCTCACCTACCCTAAAATATCTGCTACAAAAATTATGGGTCAGCTAACTGAGCGCATTTCACAGTCGGCATCGCCCGATCAGGTTAAAAACTCCGGATTTCCGAAGTTTACCAGTTACGAACCTACTATAGAAATCAAAGGCATTGTTGGCGATCAGGCCGTTTATAAAGGTGGTTTCAGTATCGAAGGCAGTAAAACCAATTCAGAAAACTTCGGTCAGGGTTATGCAACCATCATACTGATGTATCAGGGCAAACCATTTGTAGAAGTCAGCTCGTCAGCTTTCAGACTGGATTCGGGAAAAGTAATGAGTCAGCATGCCTCTGTTAAAATCAAAGTTGATACCGGTTTCATATCCCACCCCAACGTGATTTTTAATTACAACATCACCAAAAAGAAAATGATACTCAACAAAGGTGTAGAGGGGATCGTTTTCAGATAACTACCACGGTGTTGAAATAGATGTCGAACAGGTTATATGGGATCAGACTCAACCTTATATCGATTTTGATATGATATCAAACGACAAGGCCGCCTATGTAGAAACCAATACCTTTTTCAAGAAATTCCTCTTCGAAAAACAACAGGGAGCCCTATTGCAGAATCCACTTGAAAAAATGTTTTACTATTGCCGCAAATCAGGTGTCAGGGCTTTTAATCTGAACGATTATGCCTCAGCAATAAATACGAAAAAAGAATTCCTCATTCAGCAGGTTATGGATCTGGCCGATGATGGTTTTCTTTATTATTTTCCCGCAAACGACTCTATTTACGTGAGGGATAAACTCTATAACTGGAACTCAAATAATACAGGTGGCAAGGATTACGATGTATTGAGGTTTGCAAGTGTTATTTCCGGTAAACCAAACATCACCTACAATTTCAATACCCATGATTTGAAAATGGAAGGTGTAAGGCGATTTACTTTCTCTGACTCTCAAAATGTGCTGACAGTTCCGAAAGACCAGTTACTGATCATTAAAAAGAACAAGAATCTGCATTTTTCGGGATTAATTAGGGCGGGTCGTATCGATTTCTATTCGCGGGATTTTAATTTCAATTATTCGGAGTTTCAGATAAACAATACCACCATTGACAGTATGGTAATATATTATCCTGATGTCAATACCAATACACTTCGAAAGGTGGAAAGTGTGCTTTCCAACACCTATGGGCGAATTTTAATAGACAAGTCGAATAATAAATCGGGATTGAAAGACCATCCCGAATATCCGATTTTTATAGCCGAAAGGGGTTCTGAAATCAATTATGACAGGGCCGGCACGCATAATCACGCGTACAATGCAGACAGATTTAAATTTGAAATAGACCCTTTTACTATAGATAGTCTCGACAACTTCACCATTGCCGGATTCGGTTTCGGAGGCACACTGGTTTCGGATGGCATTTTCCCGGATATAAAGAATACCGCTAGAATTCAGCCCGACTATTCGCTTGGTTTTGTCGACAAAGTTAAACTACAGATTGCAATGATGAGGCATATCATACCTGAAAATCCTAAAACATTAAATCCTATTACTCATCTCTTCAGTTCTTTATATCTGGGTGACAATCGATGGCTAATCTCAATAGGTATCACCATTAGACTTTACGATTTCCTGAATCAGAGTGTCTCAGAACCTCTCTTTGGTACTTAATCAATCTTATCTCCCATTGTGAAAATTAACTTCATCACAAAGAACTAACTTCTCTTTTCAACTCTTGAT
>CAZRKA010000056.1:0-18881 GCA_964600345.1 uncultured Chitinophaga sp.
ATAGCAGCCTGCAGTGGTACTTTTTTAAACGGAAATGATTCACTCAGCTTCCGTTTTATAATTCCCGCAGCCACCAGTTGCATAGTGGCCTTCCTGACAGCATTCTCAAAAATCTGTATTTCCTCTTCACCGTGTTCAGTTGATATAAAGCAATTTCTGCCTTCCCAGATATATACTCCTTCGTTAAGCAAGGCGTAATACAGGAGACGCTGATGCCCTTTTAAATCAAAGCGGAATAGAGAGCCGAAATTAGAGACCGATATATCTGTACCGATGACACTGAAAAAGTTGTTCAGCCTACTGCACATATCATCAGTTCTTTTGTTTAGTTCCTGCTGAATACTGCCATTTGCCGCCTGCAGGGTTTTAAGTACGGCAATTGATGAAGCCATTGAAAGCGGATGGTGATTATAGGTGCCTGCAGTGAATGTTGTATTGAGATCCGGACTACCCTCTGCATCAAATCGCCATTGTCCACCGTCAACCATGTCCAGAAAACGGCGTTTCCCGGCTACTACCCCAATAGGTAAACCGCCTCCCATTACTTTACCGAAAGTGCTGATGTCAGGCTTTATATTAAAGTATTCTGCTGCACCGCCGTTCCCAATTCGGAAACCACTTATGACTTCATCAAATATCAAGGTAACATTTGTTTCACTGCAAACCTCTCTTAAGGCCCTTAAGAAATCAGGGTTTATTTCGTTCGTGTGCCGGCTTCGTACCGGTTCAACCAGCACAGCGGCAAGTTCTGACTTATTTTTTCTGATAAAGTCAATTGTTATAGGATCACCGAATTTGTGAATGAATGTATTGTCCAGAAATCCCTGTATGACACCCGGTACTGTGTATCTGGCCTGATGTGTTTCTTCGTCAAATTTCATTGCCAGCAGCGAATCGTGGGTACCGTGGTAGCATCCTTCAAAAATGATGATCTTATCTCTGCCTGTTGCAGCCCTGGCCAGACGCATAGCTACCATTACGGCTTCTGTACCCGAATTGTAAAAGGCCGCTCTTTCGCTACCAGTCATATTGCATATCAAATCTGCAAGTTCTGCAGCTGAGGGATATAGTGGTCCAAGAGCAAGTCCTTTATCCATTTGCCTGTGCATGGCCTCATGTATAAATGCCGGCTTATGCCCAAACAAATGAACGCCAAAACCCATGCTCATATCGAGGTACCTGTTGCCATCCAGATCGTTGAAATAAGCCCCTTCTGCTTCCGTAACTGACATGGTAAATGTCATTTGCTTGAAGGCATCAGTGTAATTTGCCAGATTTCTGTTATTGGCAAAACAAGGCCTGTATATATCTATATGGGCTTTGTTCCTGCCACATCTTGCCGAAATGGTTTCGCTGAGATAACGAATGTAAGATTCTCTGATACTTTTCATGATTAAAAAAGTTTAATTGATTGAATTGTTATGAATATCCGCTTCTATTCTCCTGTACCGGCTTTCAATAAGCGGGTGTTTAACTGTGCTGTAATCTTTTTGCCTGTAATTGCTGTGTTCATTTACAAATGCCTTTATCTTATTTTCCATCTGTTCATACTCCGCCAACCCCAGTTTATTGTATATCAGCTTCATTGTATTGACTGTATCTGACCTGAGATCCTCAAAATTCAGTTCGATCAAATTGTTCGATGGAATCAGATGCTTATTGTTTTCGTAAGCGATGATGCAATTCTGATACGAACTGCTTAAATTATTCTGAACCATCACATCATCGCTTTTTTGCAAGGCGTAATACCGATCGGTAATTTTCCAGAAATTGAGTCCTGAAGCCAGTACATCTGATGTGTTTCTTTTTATCATGATGAATCTCGCGTTGGGATACATGGTAAGCAGCTCTTTAATTCTCGCTGTATTTGGCGGACTTTTAAGCAGCAATCTTTTACCCTTATATCTCATATTGAGCTTTTTTAAATGTTTTGAATAAACACTCATCCAGTTCCTCTTAAAGTCCGGATCTCTTTCTTCAAAATAGACAAAGCGCTTGTAGAATGTTTCGAATTGCCGGGGAAACAGATTTGCCCAGTTAGCGGCATAAGGACCGGCACCGGCCAGCATGGCAACATCCTCTTCGCCCGGAAAATTCCATTCGAATGGAATGCTGTGAAATCTGTTTTGAACATTCAACAGCCGGGTGATTCTGTTCAATACCGGTTTCAGGATTGTTTCGGTACTGAGCATGATTTCGGGTAATGCCGACTGAAAAACATTCTGAGTGGCCAGTGATGGATCGAGTATCATCAACCTTTGCAGGTAAGTTGTTCCGCTTCTGTAGTAACCGAGTATGAAAACAGGATCCTGCCTGAGTACTTGCTTTTTAATTTTACTGTCGAAAACCATAACCTCTGCCATTCTTATTGGTTCAAAAATGATCAGCTTTAGCAACCATGGAAGTAAATGATGTAATTTGCTGACAGATACACCACCGCATTTATAACATTGAAGTATAAATAAGATTAAAGGTCTGAACGGTATTAATTCTCTGTTTATCATAATTATTTTTCTCCTCTTCCCAGTTGTTTTAAAATTTTGAAATGTGAAACCATTGCCTCACCCATACTCATTTCATTATATCGGATGTGGTATTCGTCGGCACATGATTTGATGATATCTGAAACCGGTATCAGGTGTATATGACAAATTCCGGGAAACAAATGGTGAACGATGTTGATATTAAGTCCGCCCAACAGCCAGTTGCAAACCCTGCTTTTCCTGGAGTAGTCAAGCGTAGTCATCATTTGATGTAAGGCCCAGTTGCCGTTAATTTTTCCGGATTCGTTCAGGCCGCCAAAGCAGGTGTCTTCAAACAAATGAGAAGGAATAAGAACAAAAGCCATCAGCACAGACAGCAAGGCATACATCATCAGAAATGCAGCCAGTACCTCAAGAAAAGAATAAGGCAGCAAAAAGTAAGGCAATAAGAGCATCATGAACAAATACACCGATTTAAAAAACACTGTGATTGGAAGAATATTATTTTGATGTTTTTTACCGTCAATCTCCTCGCGTTTATTTCCGGATATAATTTTGAAATCGTTGACAAATACAAGTATCAGGCTAAACAACAAGTACACAATAGGGGCATAAAGATGCTGATACTTATGAAATGGCAATACCTTGTCGGCCGGTGAAAGTCTCAGCACCGGGCCGGCTTCAATATCGAAATCTGCTCCCATTACATTGGGATTATTGTGGTGAATGATGTTGTGCTTGAGTTTCCAGGCATAGTTGCTCAAGCCTATAAGTTCGAAACTATATGAGAATAATCTGTTCATTTTTTCAGATCTGAACAGCGCTCCGTGTGCAGCATCATGTGCTATATTGAATCCGATTAAGGCGGAAATAAAACCTAAGAAAATTGTTGCGCTTACTATAGCTAATCCACTTATTGCACCCGATATTATAATTAAGTACGTTGAAAAGAATAAGATTAGCAGCAAGGCTATTTTAAACAGCATCCATGAATTGGCTTTGATGGATAAATGCCTGTTTTTAAAATAGTCATTAACCCTGGCATTCATAATCAGGTAGAATTCCTTGTGACCCGAATCGCTGTTTGTAAATTTTAATCTTCGCATCTCGTTCTATTTATCATTGGGTTTGTATTCTTTTACACTTTAGGAGGTGATAGTGAAATACAAGAGCAAACTTATTGGTGAATTAAAGCTCAAGAAAACTGAATTAGCTTTGCTTTTTGAGTCGGTGCCGCTTATTTCCGTAGATTTAAATGAATTTCGTCTAAAGGCAATTCAACTTTACGGAATATTGCATATTTAAACTTTGGTTTAAATACGTTTCGTAAAAATTAAGTTATGTCATTTAAGGTTTTAAACAAAAACTTTTAACCAGAATTCCATGCACTATGTGTTTTTGCATAATTTCATTAAAAGGGCAAGAAAAACTATGTTTAGTTCTGATCTGCGGATGATATGTCTTTATGTAAATATTTGAATAAACTCTTATATTTGGCTTATGAAACACATTCGATACAAATATCTATCAATCATACTGTATTTAATTCCGCATGTACTTTCTTCACAAAATATAAAAAGCAACACGCGGTATTTAAACGACCTGCTTTATCTCGGAACAGTAATTTATACCGATACTTTATTTATAGAATCAAATAAGAATGACAGTTTGATTTTCAATATCCATTCGCGTATGTATCCGGCAAAACGCTTTCTTCAGACTGGTGACAGTGTTTTTAAAACCGAAGGTCTCAAACACATACTCTTATACGACTTTTCGCTACAAGCGGGAGACACATTCCGTTTAAGGGCAGGCGCACAGGATTCCATGGATTATCTGGTAGATTCTGTCACCTTTTCAAAACTGCTTGACAATATGAATTACCGTCACTGGCATCTTTCAGCAATCAATAGCAGCAGGAAACTGACATGGATAGAATTTATCGGAGAAAAAAACAAAGGCTGGGATTATACAGAATTTAAAATAAGGTATCTGATGGCTGTATGCCAGGACATGCAGTTGATTGTTTTTCAGGCAGGCCCTGAAGATCCAACTTGTCAATTTGATTCGCTCAGCCGAGAATATTCAGTCAATACGGTTCAAAAAAACAAGCTGCTCTTATATCCTAATCCGGCTGTTAATCGGCTGAACTGGTCGTTTGATGAAAAGGCAGGATACGAAATTTACAATATGCAGGGAGCCGAAATACAAAGTGGTGAAGCTGCAGGCTCAGTGGATATCAGTATGCTTGCAAATGGAAATTACATATTGATTATCCGAAAAGAAGGATTAACGTACCGGTCTGTTTTTGCCAAGACATAACATCACATTAAATAGAAAATTAATAAAAAATCACATTTCCATATTCTTTATTCTGATCTGCTCAATGGCATCGGCTCAGAAAATAAACGACAATAGCCGGTATCTTTATATAATCATTTCATCGCAGGGTAATGGGGGATTTGCGATGATTGATACGCTGATAGTCACAAAGGACAGCGGCAATCAAACTGAATTTTCGGCAGGAAAAGGATTCAGCAAAGAGGAAAAACAGGTATTCCTGAAAGACGGAGACAGTATTTACATCATCACGAATAATGATACTTCGCTTATCTATGATTATTCTCTGGAAGCAGGAGATACTTTTAATTATATGCCGGCTACCCCGCAAGCTGATAAATTTATTGTAGATTCAGTTAATATCCGTTTACTTGAAGATGGAAAATTATACAAACACTGGTATCTGCACACACTTGCATCGATGGCAAATTTCCCGATTATATGGATTGAAAACCTTGGCGAAAAATATTCAGGCTGGGATTATACTACATATAATATTTTCCATACCCCGGCTCTGGAGTCAATTTGCTACGACAATCAGATATTACTCTGGAACAATGTGATGCAGTTAGATAAAACCTGTGATTTTGATTCGATAGTAAAGACTCTTGGAGTTGACAAATTATACGGATTTAAACCACTTCTCTACCCAAATCCCTGTATTAAATTTTTGCAGGTCAGCTTAAATCAAGACTTTCACTTTGTTATATACGACTTAAGCGGGAAAGTAATATCAGAAGGGTTCAGCGATGGGAAAATAGACACAGAGCATTTGCCTGAAGCAGTTTATATCCTGCATTTGTTCAACGCTGCGGCGACTTATCATTTCATATTTGAAAAAACAGTTTCCGGTATCTGATATCTATCCCTTCATATCAACCATAAAACGGTAGATTCTGAACTTTTTCTATTCCTTATAGAATGCAATGGAAATGAAAGTAATTAGGTTCATAGTTTAACAAACATACGGTACAACCTGAATTTTTTCTTTTCGGGGTCATAACCTATGGTAATGATTTCAAACTTTCCGTCTGCATCAAGCTGCCCCATATATGTCTGCGAATAGCTCATTTCAAGGATAAATCCCTCTTTTCCGGTATCGTAAATCAGTGAGCGTTTACCAAATCCGGTATTGACTGAAAATGTGATATAGGTCAACGCAAGGCTGTCTTTATTATATCCGTATTCAATGAGATCAGCGCCATCTGCAGTTTTACCTTCATTATACTTGTTGTCATTGAAACAAATCCATTCCAGACTATCCCCAAAACGCTTGATTAAATAACCGCTCATATAGACATTTCGCTTCATACAGGTAAATGGTGTTTTTAGTTTTTCAAAACTGATTGCCCCTGTTTGCCGGTCAATTAGCACATACTCATAGCTTCCATCTTTACAATCATAGTTGCGGTGGTAACTGATATAACTGTTTTTATAAATTAAATTACCGATATAATAGGTCTGATATCCCAAATAACCGTACAGATAATTAGCCCTGTTGCTCTTCCTGAATTCTTCCTCGGTTTTACTTTCCATCTCTACATAATACGCAGGTATTTTATCGTTTAATTCGGGTTCAATTATCCTGGTAAATAAACCCATGTGAATTTTCCCGTCTTTTACATCCTTGTCCTGATAGATGCCGATGATGATGATGCGACCATCCTTTTGTAAAGAGATGTTATAATCCATCAGGTAAGACGATTCTCTGATTTCAAATTTGTAATTGTCTTTCCTGAAGTTTTTGACAGTATCGTAGGTAATGATTTCCAGACTGCGTATATGTCCCTCTGTTTTCATACATTTCACATCCTTTACGAAGTCGGCCTTTGCATAGTACCTCACATCATTGCGATTTCCAAATGAATAAAAATATTTCTCTTCCTCCGGGGCAGAGTCATTTCTCCCTAAATAACTTCTTGGTATCCTGATATATTTATACTTAACAGGCAATGGATCCTTAATTCCTGAAACAGGTAAACTGTACAATTTAAAATCCTGTCCGTAATATTGCATATTGGTACCGTCTGATACCACCAGATGCTTCCCATTATTGACATAATACATGTAAGGATCTTCCTTGCCGGGAAACTCGCCCATTTCATATTCATTTAAGCGCTTAAAAGACTCATCTGCCGTAAATACAAATGCTCTTATAACCGAGGATATCTGCAACTGTTTTTTAAACTTAGGCTCTGCCGTGATAAACTGAATTTCCCTGTCAGATATATTGATTTTTTCCAGCTTACCTTCTAATTTAAAATCGTCAATCTTTCGTTTTTTAATGATATCCAGTGATTTGATATCGGCGATTAATACATATTCTCCAATATCATTATATATATTACCGTGATAAAACAAATAGTTTTCATTCTTGCCTATGTATTCCAGATCCAGTTCGTGATCAGCAATACTGCCCTTGCTCAGCTCCACTGTTTGGGCTGATAAATTAAAGGCGACTATTGCTAACAGCATCAGAAATTGACTTTTTAAATTCATATTCATTGAGAGACAAATGTAAGAAAGAGTATTTAAAACCCATCGATTATTTTGTCACTCGAAACTAACTTCCCCTTTGTTAATTAAGTCATTGCCATGACAATATGACTCAGGTCACAATTATTTCTGTTATGTTGCGGTATTTTTGTTTTCGAATTACATTTTCATGCACGGTCGCTACAATATAGCAGTAGGTTTTCTGATGATGGGCCTGTTTATGCTTTATGGATTTCTCCTGATATGGTTGCGCGATTTTGCCGGTGGACAATATGCCTTTGAAAAAATACATCTGGGTGGCAAACATTTCGAAGTAAGACTTGCGCATGTCCACGGCAACCTGTTTGCTTTTCTGAATATCACCATGGGGTTTCTATTATTGCAATTCAAAGATAAGATCAGGCATGTTAAAGTAATATCACGACTCGCCTTGTCGGGCCTGCTCATGCCGGTTGGCATACTTACTGAGGTATACTTTGGCGTATGGCCTATACTTGTACTGATAGGCGCAAGCACAATGACGGCTTCTGTGATCTGGCTCGGAATTTCTTTTTTAAACTTAAAATCAGAATCAAATGAATCCAAATAAATTAAACAGCATTTTTCAATACTCTTTATATGTATTGATGACTTTGTTCATCCTTTCATGTAATTCCCAACCCGGCACGCAACAAATCAAAAACGAGAGTGAAAGCGCAAGCGATAAGGAAAAACTTGAATTGAACAATGGCAACAAATGGACGATTAATCCGGAAATGAAGCCGCATATTCATGCATCTTCGATTTTGCTCGACGAATATATCAGCGCGGGCAATCAGGACTTTAAGCGGCTTGCCGATGATTTGAGCGCGCATACCGACCTGCTTATTTCGAGTTGTACCATGGAAGGACCCGATCACGATGCACTTCACAAATGGCTGCATCCTCACATGGAATTAATTAAAAAGCTTGGTAAATCAGGCGACCTTAATGAGGCCGATGAGATTATCTCAAAATTAAAAGAATCTTTTAATCAGTTTAATCAGTATTTCGAATGAAACTTAATGAACTTCACGACGCTTCTAAATCTGTTTCGACAGCAAAGTTATTCAAAGGCGAGGGAAATATTGTCTCTTTGAGGATTTTGAAAGGAAATGAACTCAGGGATCACAGCAGCCAGGTAGCGGCTTTACTGATTTGTGTTATGGGACATGCCATTTATATTACCGGCGACAATCAAAGCACCGTATTGCATCCCGGCGAATATGTCCATATAGAGGCCTTAAAGGTCCATAAAGTAGTAGCGATGGAGGATTCACAGTTACTGCTTTTAAAATAAGTTTTCGAATTTTACCTCATTAATTCCTTAAATCATTTCTATAAAAAAAGCACTCCGTAGAGTGCTTTTTCTTATCTCTATTCAACTCAGGCTGTCTGACCCAGACTGGCTTTTAAACCCTTGTCGAGTTCGTCGAGGAATTCTTCTGTATATAGATAATGTTCACCGTGATTAACCTTATTTCCGTGAATACAAACGGCAAGGTCTTTTGTCATTTTACCGCTTTCAACTACATCCACACAAACTTTTTCGAGGGTATGGCAGAAATTAATCAGTTCCTGATTGCCGTCCAGTTTACCCCTGAATTCAAGTCCGCGTGTCCAGGCAAAAATTGAAGCTATCGGATTGGTTGAAGTAGGTTTACCCGCCTGATGATCCCTGAAATGTCTGGTAACGGTTCCATGCGCTGCCTCTGCTTCCATGGTCTTGCCATCCGGTGTAACCAGAACTGAAGTCATTAAGCCGAGTGATCCAAATCCCTGTGCTACAGTATCTGATTGCACGTCACCGTCGTAGTTTTTACAGGCCCAAACAAAATTGCCATTCCATTTTAAGGCAGAAGCAACCATATCGTCTATCAGACGGTGTTCGTATACTATACCTGCTGCTTCAAATTTAGTTTTGAAATCGGCATTGTAAATCTCTTCAAATATATCTTTAAATCGTCCGTCGTACTTTTTGAGAATAGTATTTTTAGTAGACAGATACAAAGGCCATCCTTTTTGCAAAGCAGTATTGAAACAAGAGTATGCAAAACCACGGATAGACTCGTCGGTATTGTACATCGTTAAAGCCACGCCATCGCCTTTAAAGTTGTATACTTCAAACTCCTGAATACTTCCGTCTTCTCCTTCGAATTTAACTGTTAATTTACCTTTGCCTTTTGTAACGAAATCGGTTGCACGGTACTGATCGCCAAACGCATGACGACCGATACAGATTGGCGCTGTCCAGTTGGGAACCAGTCTTGGTACATTTTTACAAACAATTGGTTCGCGAAAAACAGTTCCGTCCAATATATTTCTGATTGTGCCATTGGGAGATTTCCACATCTGTTTGAGGTTAAATTCCTTCACACGGGCTTCGTCAGGGGTAATTGTGGCACATTTAATCCCAACGCTGTATTTCTTTATGGCTTCTGCCGAATCAATGGTCACCTGGTCGTTGGTGGCATCGCGGTGCTCAATTCCCAGATCGTAATATTTGATATCCAGATCGAGGTAAGGCAAAATCAGTTTGTCTTTAATGAATTTCCAGATGATTCTTGTCATTTCGTCTCCGTCGAGCTCCACAACAGGATTGGCTACTTTTATTTTATTCATGTTCTTCTTAAAATTTGTGCAAAGGTAAGGGGAAGCAGGGAAAGATGAAAGTATGCCCCGTGTTGTGTCGACGAAGGAGAATCTGACATGGGGATAAGAGATAGAAGAGTAGAAGATAGAGGAGTAGACTTTTGAAGAGCTCGCCCTGTATCGTGTCGACGAAGGAGACTCTGATACAGGGATAAAGAGACTAAAGATAAAAAGACTAAAAAATGGATAAAAGAGTTAATAGTGCACGCCTTGTGTCGTGTCGACGAAGGAGAATCTGACATGGGGACAAAAGATAGAAGAGCAGAAGATAGAGGAGTAGACTTTTGAAGAGCTCGCCCTGAAGTGTGCCGACAAAGGAGGCTCTATTTCAGGGCGAGCCCCGTGTCGTACAGCCCCAGGCGGATCTGACATGGGGATTAAAGAAATTGGAATAGGATGGTATAAAAAAACCCATCACACCGATAGTGTATGGGTTTTCAATAAGTTTGAAATACTGTATTACTCTGCAGCAGGCTGGTCTTCCAGAACGATACCTGAAACACCTTTATAAGGCGACTGGATGTATACCAGTTTGTTGACGTTTTTCAGGTTGGTCTTCCTGATACGGGTAAATTCTTTATTTCTTCTGTCTTTACGTTTAAGTCTGGTAACAGCCATGATATCTAATTTTTAAGGGTGCAAAGATAACTGATAAGAATTAAATATCAAATATATTTTTCATTCATTGTACAATTGTGTGTTTCGGGAAACATATATTTCTCCAAACCACTGTAATTTCAAGCCCTCCGAACCTTATATCCCTCTGATTAATCACTTAAAATAACGGGTTATTCATCTGTTAAGTGTGATGGTACCGCTAAGTCTGAAAATCTTGCCATTCAGGTCCACGCCCTCCAAAAGCCAGGTATAAACTGCGTCAGGACAAGGTTTTCCATCAAAACTACCATCCCATGGCATAGATTTGTCATTTCCTTCATAAACCTTTTCTCCCCACCTGTTCAAAATCAAAATTTGCCATGCCTTTACCCCAAAGGCGCGACAACTAAGATAATCATTCCTTCCATCGCTATTTGGCGAAAAAGCATTTGGCACAAATACCATGGGGAATCTCTCGATAAATAACTTCTGTGACTTTGAATCAAGACAATTGTATTTGTTTCTGACTGCAAGCGTAATATCGTAGGCTTTGTTTGTCTGAATGTTCAATGTTATTTCTTCGTTAATACTGTCTGTTTCAGAGTTTATCAGCCAGTAAAACCGATTATAGAAGTCTGTGGTATTATTCAAACTGACCGTGGTAGTGAAATAGGCAGTATCCCCGGCAGATTCAGTAATTGTAAAATTCGCTTCAGGGCTCGGTTTGATTCTGATGTTAAAGGTATCGGGCTTACCGGTGCAGGATTTATAGACCGGATAAATACAGATGTCTTTTTCAAACAAGGTGTTATTCCTTGGAATTTTAATAAAATTCATGAATTTACCGGGCAATTCAATCAATTTTGTGCTATCTATTGGGTTGGTCACACAAAAAATACTACCGTCTACGCTTGATTTAAATCCGGGATCGGGTAATATTTGCCCCGAGCATATATCTATATCCTTTATCGGGAAAATAACCGGTACCGGATTTACCCTTATATTAAAATACGCAGGTAAGGAAGGACATTGACCGTGAAAAATCTGCAGTCGTATGCGGCTGTTTTGTTCTGTATTACCTGCTCTGGCAGTAAAAGAACGTATCATGTGAATACCGCTGTCCGGCAAGCCTGTTTCGGGATTATCGTTATACCATTTCAAGGTACCGGGATTCTTGGCTGCCCTGATGATAAGATCATTTACTTTCGCACCGGCACAGTATTCATAATCACGAATATTGAATTGATCGATGATTGGCGATGGATTTATTTTAATATAAAATGAATCAGGATTACCGATAAAACCATTTTTAACCGGATAAACTTTAATTTCAGCATAACGCGTATCGGAAGTAAACGGCACCTGATATTCGGGTATACTACCCCGCCCGCTTTCACTGATACCGATGAATTTGTTATCGCATAGCCAGATGAAAGAGACAGTATTATCACTGCACGAAAAATTGATTGCCTTGCTGACAGTATTGGAACAAAATTCACGGTTTTCTATGCCATTGATTTTAACGCTGAAGTTCCGGTAAACCATAACCCGGATAGTATCTGTATAGTACATACAGGCATTGGGATCAAAAACATTAACCCAGTAAATTCCTCCGGTATCACTTACTTTGATGGTTTTAGTTGTTTCGCCGGTCGACCATTTGTATTTTCCGCCTTCAATAACGGCATCAAGCTTGAAATTACCTGTATTGTGCACGATGATATCGCGGCCCAGATTATTGTAATAAATACTTGTTTCTATCATGGTTGGTAACCCGAGATTGGCTATTGCCCTCGAACCAAGGTATAAATGATGTTTTTTAAAATTGCAGGAGGAAGCAGGCAGATTTGGATACAATATACAATGCAGATAAGAGCTCTCATATCCATTGGCCACATATATCTTTTTATCCGGAGCCAGTTGCATTGCCCCCGAAAATCCTTCCAGTTTGGTAATCATTATGCGGTTCTGCAAGATCTGATCGATAGGCCGGGTCATGTCATACTGGAATATTTCGCCGTCTTCCAGAGTACTTACATAAAGAAATTTTTCGTTGTCGGAAAAAGCAACACCGTAATAGGTTTGAGCAAACGGTTTGTTATTGCGGTGGTAGCGGTAATCATCGAAGGCCGCCAGGCTTAAAGCTCCGCTTCTTTTGTCAAAATTGAATATCTGCAGGTTTTCTTCCAGTGTACAGGCATTTATCAGCCAGCGTCCACTGGGCGAAAATTTGAGGTAACCGATTTCAGGGCGGTTCCCGATATTCGATTTAATCATGCTGATCACTGGACTGAGATTCAAACCGGTATCCGAAATAGAATAACTCAGGTAACGATCGCTGAAAGCCTGGTGTACAAGCACCCAGTAACCTTTGGAATCACAGGTACGTGTGATAGCTATTTTCTCATCACATGGCTTTACAAGCAATTGATTTTTAAGCACAACGGCACCCTTTCCTTCATTGAGCGACATGTCGATGACATTATAGGTGAGTCCTTTGTTATCCTCACTGAGATTATAGTCAACACAAAAAAGGTAATATTTGTTCGGATTCCCCGGAAAAGGCACTGCTACTGCCGAACTTGTCGACGACTTATTGCCTAGCAGTCCGTTGCCGTTTGGCATAATTTGATCGTCGCGGTCGTATACAGCCAGACCATCCGAATAGAACAGGAGATTGCCTTTCGTATCACTTACCGAAGTACTGCCTTCCTGGGTATTCATATTAGGCCTGCCGATGACGTATTCAGGAGAACCGCTTTCGAAGCTGAAATGTGCAGCATTGCCAAATAGCCAGTTGTTGTTTTCACCCTGAGCCTGACAAATATTCTGATTAAATGCAAAAAGAAATGAAAGAGTAAGGATTGATTTCATAGGCCTGTGATTTAACGGGAAGACACCTCCTTCTGAAGATAAGTTGCTTGATAAGAACTTTTCCAAAGTTTAAGACTTTGGAAAAGTCTTTTCAAAAATTCGTCTTCATTTCATCCAATTCGCTAAACATGCCAAAACTTTATCATCTCTGACCTCCGGCCATGGACGCCATTTTGCGCTTCATGAGTATTCCGGTGGAATGGACTTTGGAAAAGTTTAAGACTTTGGAAAAGGTATTTAACTTAATTGTCGTTTTAACCCCTCGATTCCATCACCACATAAGGCACCATCATTTCCTCGAGTGAAATGCCACCGTGCTGAAAAGTATTGCTGTAATACTTGACGTAATAGTTATAGTTGTTGGGATAGGCAAAAAAGTCGTCTTCCTTGCATACCACATAAGTCTGACTTACATTTACTTTGGGCAGAAATGCCATTTCGGGTTTCTTGATTTCGAATACTTCTTTGGCTTCGTAACTCAGGTTCTTACCCTGTTTATACCGTAGATTGGTATTGGTGTTTTTATCACCGATAATTTTTACCGGTTTATTTACCCGAACTGATCCATGGTCTGTGGTTATTATCACTTTGCATTTCTTTTCAGAGATCAGCTGTAATGCCTCCCACAACGGAGAATGCTTGAACCAGCTTTCGGTCACAGAACGATATGCCGCCTCGTCTTCCGCCAGTTCACGTATAATGCTGACATCAGTACGCGCATGCGAAAATGCATCCACAAAATTATATACTATGACATTAATTGCATTCTGAAACAGATTAGGAATTTTGTCTACCATAGCTTTGCCACCGTCGAGGTTGGTTACCTTGGTATAACTGTTCTTGCCTTTTATTTGCAAGCGCTGAAGCATATCCTTGAAGAAATCCTCTTCAAAATTATTCTTACCTCCTTCATCTTCATCATTGCTCCATTTATCCGGAAATCTCTTTTCAATTTCACTTGGCAGCAGTCCGCTGAAAATTGCATTTCTGCAGTACTGAGTGGTAGTAGGCAATATTGTCAGATACTGATCTTCTTCTTCAATCCTGAATTTTTCTCTCAAAATCGGTGCAATGGTGCGCCACTGATCCAGCCTCAGGTTATCGATCAATACAAAGAATACCGGAACAGTTTCGTTGATATGCTGCTTCACCTTTCGCCTGAAAAGGTTGTGACTCATGACAGGCCCGTTATCACCCGTAGGTTGAAGATAATTGAAATATTCCTTTATGATGAATTTACTGAAATTGTGATTGGCTTCCTTTTTCTGGTTTTCATACACCTCATTCATACTTTTATCGGTGCTTTTGCCGAGCTCAAGTTCCCAGTAAATTAATTTGTTGTATACATCTTTCCATTCGTCCAGACTCAGTTTGTCCATCAGCATATTGCTTATGTTTCTGAAATCCATCTGATAATTCTGATTGGTCTTTTCTGTAACCAGTCTGCTTTTGTCCATTAACTTCTTAATAGAATGCAGTATCTGATTCGGATTAACCGGCTTGATCAGGTAATCTGCAATCTGAGAGCCAATGGCGTCGTCCATAATATACTCCTCCTCACTTTTGGTAATCATTACCACTTTGACATCCGGAACAACCGCTTTTATTTGTTTCAGGGTTTCGAGTCCGCTGATTCCGGGCATATTTTCGTCGAGGAATACAAGGTCTGGTTTTTCACTAATGGTTTTTGAAACAGCTGCATTCCCGTTGTTAACGGTGACCATTTCATAGCCTTTCTGTTCCAGAAAAAGTATATGTGGTTTCAGAAGGTCGATTTCGTCATCGGCCCAGAGTATTTTTATTTTATCGTTGTTCATTAGCGTTTCATTGAATTGCAGTGAATGGTACCAAGAAGTTCATCGTATTGCATAAATGGATTTTTGTTATAAATCATGATGTGATAATCATTCTCAGTGTTACTGTGATTTCCTTCCGTATATCTGAGATCTGCCTGCATATTCTCGTCTTTAGTCACAAAATAATAATTGTAATACGCCTGCTTGAGCGACATTATTTTCTCATACTGGTTTGATTTTGCATTCCATTCCATTTTGAATTCATCGCGAATCTGCCAGTCGCTCAGTTCACCAAATATATAGACATCCTTTTCCAGTTTATCACTGACAAAGGTGAAGTGAACTGCAGCGTAATCACTTTCTATTTCTCCCTTAACCCCACCGTCGCGGTTATCTACAACAATTTTTCCGTTAAAGTCTATTGTTTGAAGATAAGGCAAAGTCATACGGGTAGCATCCGGGTACAGAACTGCATTTTTGATGTTGTTTTCATCATACTTGCGCCTGACATTATAACTAAGGAAGCGGAGATTGCGTATATCGAAGTATCTGAATTCATTACCTCCCAGAAATACATTTCCGTTTTCGTAATTGTAGTCCAGAATTTTGCCATTGATGAACCTTGGCTTTAAGTCAAATATGGCATTGTCCCAACGCAGATTCTGCATAATGGTCGCTTTTACGTCGAACATCGGATTGGGAACAGTGTTTTCGCCCATGTTAACCGTAAAATCAATTTCCTGAGAGGTAAATCTTTGTCCCGGATTAGTAGCAATCCTGGCGGAAGGAGTGATAACAAATTTATCATCAACCACCATAAAACGCCTGGTTAAGATAATGTCGTTCTCGTCGAAATTGCGATAGACTTTCAGAATGTAATTTCCCGAAAGTTTGGGCTTCATTTCTGCAGTCGGAAAATAAATGTTATAGTGGGTATAGGTTTGAAAAGTTGTTGTAGAAAATGAATAGTCGGTTATATTTTCAAAAAGATTTCCGCTTAGTATTTCATTTGGTTTTAAAGCGGAAGGCTGCCAGTCGGATGTACAATGAATGTAGGTGTATTGATAGTTATCACTCTCCGGCATCATTTCGTCGAACTGTAGATGCAATTGCTGATTGCTGTTTAAATCGATTGCAGGAAACCTTTCGTAAGAACCCGACTGTGTAAGTATTACCGTTTTAATACTGCTTTCGTATGCGGTGTTAATATACTGAACCGGCAGATAAGCGGCCTTGAGAATGCCGGGCAACACAAAAATAAAAGAGGTTAAAAGACTAAGCTGTTTCGGCAGTCGGATTTGATACTTGGTACTGAATTTCTTCATCTTTACGGGTTTATAAACTTAATATCTGTTCGAATATTGTTTCAAATTCTTTATTTTTACTTTGAATTGATACTTCTACAATCTGGTATTGTTCAGAAAGCGTGCCAATCCTGTCATTTTCGGATATTTCAGCAATTTGCTGTTCCAGTTTAGTTTTTTTGTCCTTCAATTCGTTAAGGGCCTGTTCTATTTCATCCAGTTGTTTCTGAAGTTGTTTTTTGATTTTGTCGTTAGCATTAGCGGTATTGAGAACCGGAGCCGGATTTTTCTCTGCTGCTTTTTCGGTTTTTTTACTGTTTTGCGGCAAACCCTGCTTTTCGCGCTGAGACATCCAGTATTTCCATTCGTCGTAGGTTCCCAGATACTCCTTTATCTCATCGTTTTCTATCCACCAGATTTTATTAGCTATCTGTGAAATGAAAAAACGGTCGTGCGACACTGTAATAAACGTTCCCTCAAATTGCTGTAATGCCTGAATCAGTATATTCATACTCTGTATATCCAGGTGATTCGTAGGTTCGTCGAGCAACATAAAGTTTGCTTCGTTAACCAGTGCTTTTGCAAGTGCAACCCTTGCCTTTTCGCCTCCGCTCAGTACTTTAATTTTCTTGTATACATCATCACCGCTGAAAAGGAAACAACCCAAAATGCCCCGTAATTCATTTTCTGTCTTACTCGAACCCATCTGCACCATCTCTTCTATAATCTCATTCCCTACATTCAGTGATTCGAGCTGATGCTGGGCATAAAATGTCTTATCGACATTGTATCCGTATTCTACTGTTCCCTCAAAAGATTCGCTTTTGTCAATAATCCTGAGCAAGGTTGATTTTCCTTTTCCGTTCGCACCAATCAAAGCGATTTTATCTCCTCTCATTATCTCGGCATTGGTATGGCTGAATATCACCTGTTCGCTGTATCGTTTAGATAAATCTTTTAGCGAAACAATGACCTTTCCCGGTTGCTGTTTTACCTTAAAACGCAGATTCATAACCGATTCATCGTTTTGCACTTCCTCTATTCGCTCAATCTTATCCAGCATTTTCATACGGCTCTGAGCCATTGTCGCTTTTGATGCTTTGGCTTTAAACCTGTCTATAAGCCTTTCCTGCTGTTTGATGAATTGCTGCTGGTTGTCGAAGGCTCTTTGCTGCAACTCGTCGCGTTCTACTTTAAGCTCAAGGAACTTAGAGTAATTCCCTGTCCACTGGTAAACCTTTTTATTGGCTACTTCAACTATTTTAGTGACCATCCTGTCGAGGAAATACCTGTCGTGAGAAACAATTATCACAGTACCCTGATATGACTGCAAATACTCTTCAATCCATTCGATTGAAGGAAGATCAAGGTGGTTGGTAGGTTCGTCGAGCAGTAAAAGCCTGGGATTCTGTAAAAGCAATTTAGCCAGCATAACGCGCATACGCCAGCCTCCGCTGAATTCGCATAAAGGCCTTGACAAATCAGAAGTTTTGAATCCAAGGCCCTCAAGTATCTCTTCTGTTTTAAACTGAATATTATATCCGTCGAGTGCCTCAAACTGTTCCTGTTTTTCGCCGAGAAGATTCAAAATTTCGTCGGAATGGTCGGTTTCCATTCTTTCAAGAATGGCATCTATTTCTGTCTGGAGATTCAATGCCTTATCAAATGCCTGCAATGCTACATGATAGATACTGTCGTTGCTTTCGTAACTGAGCAGATCCTGATTCAGGAATCCTATTGTGCAATCTTTAGCTTTTGAAAGTATGCCTTCAGTTGGCTGGTATTCGCCTGTTATAATTCTGAGCAGGGTAGATTTTCCGGTTCCGTTCTGACCCACAAGTCCAATACGCTCTCCGGGCTTTATCTGCCAGTTGACATCTCTATACAGATACCGACCCCCGAAGTCGAACGATAATTCATTTAAAGTTAACATGTAAAACGTGCAAAGATACGCAAAATTCAGCTATAACCTAAAGCAGGCCTATGACTTTTAAGCTATCACTCAGCACAAATCTCATTTTGAACTTTGATTGAATTTAGCAATGAAAAGCTACTAATTCCGGGTTTATTATTACGGTAAGTTCCAAAATACCATTTGCAAAATTGAATGGGTATCTTATATTTGAAACGAAAACACATGAATAAAATCTTTAAACTGGTCATTTTAGTTTTTTTCAGTATCAGTATAATCACACTGCTGGCAGACACTTTCAGCAAACTAAGTGACTCCCTGTTTCAGTACCTGATAATAACTGCAATTATCTTAATCATTTTCCTTGACCTTTACCTGATAAAAAGAATCTTAAAATCATGATAACAAT
>CAZRKA010000057.1:0-18373 GCA_964600345.1 uncultured Chitinophaga sp.
GCAATTATACCTCCTCATCTGGCATACGGAGCAAAAGGGTATCCGGGATTTATTCCACCCAATTCAACTCTTATTTTTGACATGTACATGGCAGAACTTCAGTAATGAGCAGAAAGATTTTAATAACAGGCGGAGCGGGTTTTATAGGATCGCATGTAGTAAGGCGCTTTGTCAGTTTGTATACTGACGACAGTTTCTTCAATCTCGACAAACTGACTTACGCCGGGAATCTCGAAAACCTGAGGGACATCGAGAATAAGGAAAATTACACTTTTATCAGGGGCGATATTACCGATGCTGATTTCATTAACACATTATTTGAAACCCATTGTTTTGACGGAGTGATACACCTCGCCGCCGAATCGCATGTAGACCGCTCAATTCACAGTCCCCTCGATTTTGTTTATACCAACGTCCTCGGCACCGTCAATCTTTTGAATGCTTCCAGAAGTATCTGGAAAGAAAATTACGATGGTAAGCTGTTCTACCATATCAGCACCGACGAAGTATACGGTCAGCTAGGCGCAGAGGGTAAATTTACAGAAGACACTTCTTACGACCCGAATTCACCTTATTCGGCATCCAAGGCTTCAAGCGATCATTTCGTGAGGGCCTGGCATCATACGTACGGATTACCGGTAAAAATTTCGAACTGCAGCAATAATTACGGCTCGCATCATTTTCCCGAAAAACTGATACCTTTGATGATAAATAATATTTTGCAATCGAAACCGCTTCCGGTATACGGCAAAGGTGAGAATGTGCGAGACTGGCTGTTTGTAGAAGACCATGCAGCGGCAATTGATCTGATTTATCACAAGGGTAATACCGGATCGACATATAATATCGGAGGTAACAACGAATGGAAAAATATTGACCTTGTTCATTATCTCTGTAATCTGATGGATGTTAAACTTGGAAGAGAAAAAGGAAGTTCGGCCAAACTGATCACTTATGTGAGCGACAGGGCCGGACACGATTTCAGGTATGCCATCGATTCGTCGAAACTGATGAATGAGCTTGGGTGGAAACCGAGTGTTACTTTCGAGCAGGGACTTGAAAAAACGGTTGACTGGTATCTGGCCAATCAGGAATGGCTTAATCACGTTACCAGCGGGTCGTATCAGAACTACTATCAGAAAATGTACGCAAACAGATAATGAAAGGCATCATATTAGCAGGCGGAAGCGGCACAAGATTACATCCTCTTACTCTGGCAGTGAGCAAACAGCTTATGCCGGTTTACGACAAACCAATGATTTATTATCCGCTTTCAATACTGATGATGGCAGGTATAAGAGAAATACTGATTATTTCGACTCCGCACGATTTACCTCATTTCAGAAAATTACTCGGAGACGGAAAACAGCTGGGATGCAGTTTTTCGTATGCAGAACAACAGGTTCCCAACGGTCTGGCTCAAGCGTTTGTCATTGGCAAAGAATTTATAGGCAGCGACAAGGTAGCTTTGATTCTTGGCGATAATATCTTTTTCGGCGCATCGCTTCAGCGCCTGCTGCAAAGCAATAATGATCCTGATGGTGGGGTCATCTATGCTTACCACGTGAGCGACCCTGAGCGATACGGCGTGGTTGAATTTGACGAAAACAACAATGCCATCAGTATAGAGGAAAAGCCTAAACAGCCTAAATCCAATTACGCCGTTCCCGGCCTTTATTTTTATGATAACAGGGTAGTAGCTATTGCCGAAAATCTGAAACCCTCAGCCCGTGGCGAATATGAGATTACGGATGTCAATAAAGTATATCTTGAAATGGGACAGTTAAAAGTTGGCATACTCGAAAGAGGAACAGCCTGGCTGGATACCGGAACATTTGGAAGTCTGATGCAGGCAGGTCAGTTTGTTCAGGTAATTGAAGAGAGGCAGGGGCTTAAAATAGGCAGTATAGAAGAAGTTGCCTGGCGCATGAAATACATCAGTGACGATGAACTCAGAAAAGTAGCAGAACCCTTGCTAAAGAGCGGATATGGAACATATTTACTAGGATTAATTAAAAAATGAACAAAGGATATTTTTATCTGATTATTGCGCTGGCAGCGGTTTTACAGGGATGTAAATCGTATACCTCCAACATCATTTTACAAACCGATGCGGCAGATATCAACTGGCAATCGGCATACGAAAAAGCGATTGTTGAAAGTCCTATCAAGATTGGGGACAGAATTCAGTTTTCACTGTTTACCAATCTGGGCGAATCCATCATTGACCCTTCGGGAAATCTGGTGGCAACCGAATCAGGAGATGCCGATAATGCAACACTCAACAGGCCTACTTATGAGGTGCTGGAAACAGGTACCTGTCATTTTCCACTCCTGGGTAAAATAGCCGTGATTGGTTTAAAAACATCACAGCTCGATAGTCTGCTCTCAGAGAAATACGAAAAATACTACAACGAGGTATATGTAATTTCAAAAGTAATCAATAAGAAAATCATAGTTCTGGGTGGTAAAGGCGGACAGATAATACCTTTTACCAGCAACATGAATTTATTGCAGGCACTTGCCTTATACGGCGGTCTCGACGATCGTTCCAAAGGCTACAATATCAGAGTGGTGAGAGGCGATCTTAAAAATCCGGAAGTAACTGTTGTTAACCTGAGAACTGTCAAAGACATGAAAAACACCATTGTCAATCTGAAACCCGACGATATCATCTACATAGAACCTGTCAGAAGACCCGGCAGTGAAAGCGTAAGAGACAATCTCTATATCTTTAATATAATACAGGTTCTGTTGACGATGACCGTACTGATAAATAATTTTACAAGCAGATAAATATGATAGACTTCGATTCAGAAAATGCACAGATTGACAACAGGGTAGTAGCACCTGTATCGGGTGGTTTCGAGTTCGAAAAGCTGATGCTTATACTGAAAAAGTACTGGTTCTGGATACCGGTATCCATTCTGGCGTCTTCTATCGGAGCACATTATTATCTCAAGTACACACAACCCGTTTACAACGCCAGCTCACTGATCAAACTGGAAATTCAGAAGGAAGCCAGCAATGTCGGTTTAACCACAGTTCAAACCATACAAACAGAAAATCTTGAAGGAGAGGTAGAACTCATTCGCTCTCAGAGAGTGGCTTACGAACTGTTGACAGCCATAGACCTCAACATTTCATATTATGCAGTCGGTAATATTCTGACAACCGAAATATATAAAAGCACACCATTCAAAGTAGTTGTGTTTTCTGATCCTGCCTATAATCCATACGACAAGGATTTCTCTGTGGTCTTTATCAATAAATATCAGTTCAGATTATTTGAAAAGGACGCCGACGAGAACAGCGGTAAAATATACAAGATTGGCGACATCATCACATTGGGTAATTTTAAGTTTGCCCTTCAGTGGACAGAGGTCAAGGAAAATGAGATAGAAAAGAAAGAATACTATTTCAGGATCAACAGCAAGGAAGCATTGATATCATATCTGCTAAGCCATCTCAATGTAGTAGCTACAAGTGCCGAAGCCAGGACGCTTACAATTTCCTTTACTGACAATAACCGCGAGAAAGCCAGGGATATTGTCAATGCCTATGACACCATTTATCTGAAACAATCAATAGAGAAGAAACAGAAATCACACGAGCAAACACTGTTGTATATCAAAACACAGATTGAAGAGACTGCCGGAAAGCTTGAGGAATATGAAAACAATCTGGAGGCATTTGTAAAAGAAACCGGCTCTATGTCGCCGGGCAACGAGTTTGCCAGTATCATCACGGAAGTAAAGGAACTCGA
The DNA here is from genome assembly GCA_964600345.1 of uncultured Chitinophaga sp. Taxonomy (GTDB): domain Bacteria; phylum Bacteroidota; class Bacteroidia; order NS11-12g; family UBA955; genus JABMMZ01. The sequence goes on from CAZRKA010000057.1 coordinate 3,767, forward strand.
AAAAATCCGCAGCGAACTCAATCTCTCTTCCCGCAAATACAATGAAATTCTCGAATTTGTAAAGGCAGACGCAAGCAAGGACAATATTGTTCCTCTGGTATTCGGTGTCAACAACCTGCAGATTGCAGATGGTATCAACAAATTGAATGAATTGTACAAGCAAAGAGAAATGCTGAAGATTTCGAACAAGGAAGTGACACTGCCATTCAAAAAGATTGAACTGGAAATTTCGATTATCAAATCCCAGATTCTGAGTTTTGTCAATGATTCCAAAAAATACATGAGCGATGAGATTAATGAAATCAACAAGAAAATCACGGCGCTTAATGGTCAGTTCTCAACACTACCCGATAAAGAAACAGAATTAAACAGGCTTAAAAGGTTTAATTCCCTGTACGAAAAATTTTACCTGAATCTGATCGAAAAACAGATTGAATACCAGATTTCAAAAGCCGGGACAGTGCCTGAGTTTACGATACTCTCCGAAGCTTATGCATCCGAAACGCCGGTTGCGCCGAATAAGCAACAGGTATGGCTTATTTTTCTGCTTGCAGGTGTGGTTCCGGTTTCAGTTTTCATACTCATTAAGTACATGCTGATGAATGTCATTTACAGTCAGCAGCAAATCGAGAATAAACTGATGGCCCCAATTTTAGGGTCCATACCTTCATACCGCAAAAAGCTGAGTGCATCAATTCTGGTGGTGGATAAAAATCCGAAGTCGTCTATCAGCGAATCTCTTCGTTCGATCAGGACAAATTCCGATTTTATGTTGCCCAAGAAAAACAATCAGATTATTGGAGTAACATCGACAATCAGCGGGGAGGGAAAAACATTTTTTGCAATTAACTACGCAGGAATACTGGCCCTCACAGGCAAAAAGGTTGTGATACTGGATCTGGACATGAGAAAGCCAAAAATTCACGTTGGTTTCAATGTCGACAACAGTGTCGGTATGAGTTCTATTCTTTCCGGTATGGCCAAATGGAAGGACGCCATCAAGCATTCGACCCTGGCCAATCTCGATTTGATTCCGGCCGGACCGATTCCGCCAAACCCTAACGAATTACTACTCAAAAAAGAGTTTGACGATCTGATAGATCAGCTTTTCCTGGAATACGATATCATCATGGCCGATAACCCGCCGATTGGTTTGGTGACCGATGCCAGCAATGTGTTTAAGCGCTGTGATCTGTCTATTTATGTGGTGCGTGCAGGTTATTCAAAAGAAGAAGTTATCAGCAATATAAACAGTCTCTACAAGAGCAAGAACTATAATAATCTATCCGTCATCATCAACGATGTCAACAAAAAGAATACATACGGCAATAAGTATGGATACGGTTACGGATATGGATACGGCTATGGTTATTACGACGAGGACCGCGATCATAAGAAATGGTGGCAGAAAATCTTCAAAAGAAAATAAACCTTAAATATGGGATTATTCAGCCGTTTATTTTCTGACGCAAAGCCAGCCGTCAATCCGCTGAAATGGGACATGCACAACCATATTCTTTTCGGGATAGACGACGGTTCCAAAAATATTGAACAATCCATTGAAATGGCCAGACATTTTATAGATCTGGGATATGAGCGTGTTATTGCCACACCGCATATCATGAGCGATTATTATCCGAATAACCGGACCATCATCAGCGAGCGTAAAATGGCACTTGAAGCGGCTCTGAAAGAACTGCATCTAAGGCTGGAGATAGATTTTGCGGCCGAGTATTACATGGATGAAGTGTTTTACGATCTTGTAAAAACCAAAGGAGATATACTCACATTTCACGAAAATCACGTTTTGGTTGAAACATCCTTTTTGAATAAACCGGTTTTTTTCAAACAACTGCTTTTCGACATCCGGACAGCGGGTTATATGCCTGTGCTGGCGCACCCTGAGAGATATATTTATTTTCACGATAATTACGAGGAGGCAGAATCGGTCTTACAGGCCGGCGTTAAATTTCAGATTAATCTGCTTTCACTCGCCGGTTATTATTCGCCAAACGCCAAAAAGTTTGCAGCCTGGCTGATCAAAAACGGACATTATCATTTTCTGGGAACAGATGCTCACAATGTCGAGCAGCAGAAAATCCTGAGAAGTGTTTTTGCGTCCAGATTGTTCGGGCAGATTGATATGACTAAAGTAGAGAACGCACTTTAACTATCTGATTGTTTTTGCCGGCTCTGATGTTATGTCTGTCTATAAAAAGACAAAAGCATAAACGAGTGAATGAATCTTCAGTCACGGCTTGCACATTTGCTATACAACAAATCAAAATAGATATTTCTGTTTTCGGATTGTCGAATTGAAAACACAAGTCATTTCATTGGTCCGGAACGCCATTGAAATGCTAAAAAACTTTGAGAAAGCAGTTCCATTGCCGGATCGTAATTTCTGTGCGCTAGGCAGATTCAGCAGCTACTCAAATAGCTGCGGGTCATAGCCATTCAGAAACAATGCCTAAGCACTTTCAATGGCCTGCTCCTTTAATTATATATAAACGTGGTTTCAGACACGGCCTTCAAAGCCTCCAAAAACCGTTGTCTCGTTCTTCGCAAACGGTGTGTACTTTCACGCAAAAAGCGCTTGCGATTGCGGAAATGAAGTGCCTGTTTTCGCACGCCAGGTGTCAGGTCTCGCAAGCAATAAGGCAAGTCTCGCGCACAGTATGGCAAGTCTAGCAAGTCATAAGGCAAGTTTCGCAAACGATGTGTCCGGTCTCGCAAATAACAAGTCAAGTCTCGCAAGTCATAAGGCAAGTTTCGCAAGTGATTAGACAAGTTTCGCAAACGATGTGTCCGGTCTCACAAATAACAAGTCAAGTTTCGCAAGTCATAAGTCAAGTTTCGCAAATAATGAATCGGGTCTCGCAAGTGAGAAGTCAAGTCTCGCAAATAACAAGTCGAGTCTCGCAAGTGATAAGACAAGTCTCGCAAACGGTAAGGCAAGTTTCGCAAGTGAGAAGTCAAGTCTCGCAAGCCAAGTATTCTCTTGCAGAAACATTGTTTAGTATTTTCAAAACGGAGTTTTATGTTTACAATTCATTTGGCCGGTTCTGATAGATCCGGATATATTATTCACATATCACTAAAATTCCGGTTTCACTTTCATTAATGAGCAGGAAATATATACCTGCCCTTAATCCCGAAGTATCAAAACAATTCTGATTCTGCAGATATAAAATCTCCTGCATGTCGGACCCAAACACCCTGACAGTGCTGAAACTGCTTTCAATGCCTGTGATGCAGGCTGTGCTTCCTTTTCTGATCGGATTGGGATAAACTGAAATATTTTGTTCTGCTATTGTGTATGTTTCGTTTACCGTGCTGAGATATTCGCTGTAACAAATACTTTTATCTGCCGAATCGAGGTAGCGGCTGTAGGCAGGGATATTTCCCTGTTTGTATGCGAAGGGGAAGCCGATTCCTTTAAACGCGTTGCCTTCTCGCCAGAATCCGGCTGCATTTCCGAGGTACAGACTGCTGTCGTTGAGGCTCAGATTTAAATTGTCGCTGAGTATGCCTCTGATATTATTTCTGAGTTTAAAATGTCCGTTGCCATTGCCGACAAACTGACCTTTAAGGAAACCGGTGTCTGTTATCTCGTTGGCAATAAAATTCTGGCTGTCCTGAGCACTGCCTATCCAAATACCATAGAGCATGGCGCGATTGCGAAAGAAAGTATTGTATGGACCGTTGCTGCCGTGGCTGTTGTCGATTACTATATTCTGACAAATATTGCCTTCAAACAGATTTTGATGAGGGTAATTGCCGTGACATACCATATCGCCTGAAAGATCGGGCAGTATCATTTCGCTTCCGAATGGTCGCCCTGAATAATTATACGAAATCACGTTGCCATTAGCGCCACTTTGCAATAGAATGCTGTGTCTCAGGTCAAGAAGGATATTATTTTCTATTCTGTTGTCGCTGCTGGCCGTTTGCAGAACAATGCCATAGCCCTTGCCGCCTCCGCCATAATTAAATGCGTGGTGCAGATACGATCCATAGACAAAATTGTGTGCCGAACGGTTAAAAACTATGAGCGCAAAATTCGACATTTCCAGCTCAACGCCGCCGATAAAACAATTGGTGGCATAGGTAAATTTGATGCTTGAACTCTGTTGAGCAGTAGAGTCTTTTCTTACAATCTTAAGACAAGTTATTCCGGCGTTTACAATCGGTTGGATTGCCTGCATGCGCGGATTCAGGTTGCTGTCCACAGTTTGCCTTAATGGCGATTTAAGTGTAATGGTCTTTAGCTGTTTGTCGTATGCATTCACTTTTACAATCTGCCCGATCTCACCATAGGCCCAGTTGTTGTTGCAAAGTGAGCTGTCATTGAAAAACAATCGGAGAAGATAAAGTGAATCAATTGTGTTTTCGGATAATTTCAATGTGTAGTCGTTTTTACGCCAGGCATTAAGGCTGTAAATATTATCAGAAATTTTTCCCGAAAAGTAAATACAATCTGAAGCCCGGTGCGAAAGATCAAATTCCAGTATACAATCGCTTCCTGTTCCTGAAAGTACAATACTGTCGCGCATGAAAATGCTTTTTCTGAACATGTAAGTTCCTTTACCGAACAGAATACTTCCTCCTTTGGCGGCAGACAGGAAGTCAATTGCCTTGACTATAGCAGAATCGTTGTTGTGGTTTAATCCGGTTCCCCCTCCGAAATCTTCAATTTTAACTTCAATTCCACCTTTAAACTGCTTATGGATTAGTCCGCTGTTTTTCCAGTTGCTTATTCTGTCGGCCGGAATTTGTCCTTTAGCCGTGTGTGACAACAGAAGCAATATCAGGAAAAACAACCTCATTTTTGCTTGCGGCGGAATACTGAAATAAACATGAAAAATGCAAACGGTATCAGGGGCATAAAAAATCTGCTGGTGCCTATAGGGCCGGTTAGCAGAAGGATATAGGCCGGAAAAGCGAGCATACAGATTTTAATAGCCGGCGGTAAATGTTTTAAAAACACAAAACTCAGCATGACGAATGCTCGGAAAAGATTAAAAATAAAGAGAAGCAAAAGCAGCAAACCGGGTCCTGAAATAAAGCTGTTGATGACAGATTTAACGGCACCGGGTTTATTTGTCTCGTATAAAAGATTTTTACTGTGTGGCAATCCAAAGAATTGAGTGATGTCGAAGCGTCCGGGGTCGGCAAGACAAAAAACCATTCCTCTGAAATGCAGAAATGAGTAAGTAAATAAATTTTCCTTAATGATTTTTTTACACGAATTCCGGATATGTTTTTGCTCATCAGCATAATCGGGTTTGATCTGTGCTTCTGTATGTATGCGGTCGATGATTGAATCGGCTTTCCGGCTGCCTTCTTTATACATGAGCAGGCTATAGGTATTGTAGTGCAGCAGGTTGATATTGCTGATAGAAGAATAATGGAAATACTTGCTTCGACTCTGGTTCCAGAAAGATACGGAGATGTAAAATAAAAGGGGCAGAAGACTGATAAGCACAGAAGAAAGTTTCAATTTTTTTAAGTGGTACAGTATGTATATCAGCGGAAACAAAATGGCGCAGAACTGCAGCACCGGTTTTAGCGACATACCCGCTATAATGAGCAGGGAAATAAGCAGCAGGTTACGGATGTTAACCGTACTGCAGCATAAAATCCGTATAAGGGCAACCATGCAGAATTGCAGCCAGATTTCGCTCATGATCATATTGCTGTAGATATACTGGGAGAAACTGAAAAGCGCGAATATTCCGGCATAAGTCCATTTTACGGTGATTCCTTTTTTATCAGCCACATCGAGTATCATTCTGAATGACAAAATGCTGATGATGTTCTGTACGAGATAAATCAGAAAGAAAAACAACTGCGAATTTCCAAAGCTGAGCAGTTTAAAGAATGCCAGAATAAAGGGATAGAGAAATGGACGCTTGCTTAACCAGTCAGGATTCCAGGCGTGGTTCAGATTCCAGGCGTAAAGTGTGTGTTTATTGAGCAGATTATCCGCAGCGTACAGATACTCTTTGCTGTCCTGCAAAAGGCTGTTGCCAAAGAAGATTTGCTTGCAAAAAAAAACGGCGTGCAAACCGATAAGCAATATCATGAAATGTTGCCTTTTCACAGTTCAATATTAGGTTTAAAAACTGGGATTTCATCCCTGATGAAGGATATAATAGTTCTGGCTTCGATAAAAAGTTCCATGTAAGGGGCTGAAGCCCGGGATCATTGTGTCGTGCTTCCCCCGGCTGAAGCCGGGGGTAATACAAAATTGGGAATAAAAGGTCATCGGGATTACCTTTAACATTAACTGAGTTAATAGATATAGAGGTGGTAATAGATTGCATACTATATACAATAGATTATAAATAATCAGGGACACCTTTTCTTATATCATTTTGAAAAAGGAAGATGTATTACCCCTGGCTTCAGTCCGGAGTAATAATAGCTCAGACTTCGATATAAAAGTACCCGGGAAGGGGCTGAAGCCCGGATCATTGTGTCGTGCTTCCCCGGGCTGAAGCCCGGGGTAATACAAAAATTGAGCATAAAAGGTCATCGGGATTACAATTAACAATAAATGAGAAAATAGATATAGAAGTAGTTAAGGATTGCAAACTATACACAGTAGATCATTATTAATCAGGGACACACTACCGAATATCATTTTGAAAAAGGATGATGTATTACCCCTGTCTTCAGTCCGGGGTACAGAATAGATATAGATGCGGTAAGGGATTGCAAACTATATACAGTAGATTATTAATATTCAGGGACACACTACCGTATATCATTTTGAAAAAGGATGATGCATTACCCCGGGCTTCAGCCCGGGGGTACTTAATAACAAAAATAGGCTTTAGCCCCTACTTTCCTCTTATTGAACAATCAACCCAACCCAAGTACATGTAAGCAGGACTTTATTCCGATTTATCGGAATCCATTATCGTAGCTATTTTTTCCCTCAATTCTTCTAGTTCATCTTCAAAGCTTTTTTCTTTATGATGTACTTCCTGTCTTTCAATATATGCATAAATTGTACTGATATCCTTTTCAGAAAAATGTGATGCAAAGTAATCTGATTGCCATTGAAATTTCTCCCTGCAAATCCGATTTTTATTTATCCAGTGCGACGATTCACCTTTTATTAATTGAATGGTTTTACTGACAGATGCCAATGCTTGCAGAGAAACAAGACAATGGCAATGATCTTTGTATCCACCTTCTATCAATACATCAATATTTTTTGACTTTGCATAAGCCCGGATATGTTCCCACACAATTTTTCTTTTTTCTATGGTATCAAGAAAGGGGTATCTTTGTTTAGTAGTCCACACTAAATGGAAATAAATTTTTGAGTAAGTCATACATAAATTTACAAAAAATATTCCGGAGTAACAAACGATTATTGTTTAGAAATAAGTAATAGAATTGGCGATTATGAGCCCGGATTAACCGAGTCGGAAATGGCTTTAACATACTTCTAAGATTATTTTGCAAAATGCCTTCATCCCTCAGCCCTTTTTATCCCTCTCTGTTTATCAATCACCGGATTGTTTCTCCATTTGACTATACCCTCTATTTTACATAAGTTTGTGCTATGACTAGAGAGAGTTTTGCCGAATTGTATTCGAAACTGAACGAGAAACAGAAACAGGCTGTCGATCAGATTGAGGGTCCGGTAATGGTTGTGGCCGGTCCGGGAACAGGCAAGACTCAGATACTTGCTGCAAGAATAGCCAATATTCTGGAAAAAACGGATACAAATCCCTATCAGATTCTCTGTCTTACCTACACAGATGCAGGGGTGGTGGCAATGCGCGAGAGACTGCTCTCGTTTATCGGTCCGCTGGCCTATCGCGTGCATATTCACACTTTTCATTCGCTCTGTAACGAAATCATTCAGTTTAACGGCTCGTATTTCGGCTATAAAAATCTGCAGCCTGCAAGTGATCTCGAGATTTATGAAATTCTCCAGGAAATGATAGACGAATTGCCTTCCACTCATCCCCTTAAACGGCTTAAAGGCGAAGTATACTACGAGGCAGAAGATCTTAAATCGCTTTTCGATATTCTGAAAAAGGAGCATTTCAGTATAGAATATATCAGCGCCCAGGCAGACAGGTATTTACAGGATAAAGAAGACAACGGCGATTTCACTTACAAGGTAAATGGCAAATCTTATAAAAAGGGCGACAGGAAAGAGAAGGATTACCGCGAGGAGAAAATGAAGATTGATAAACTGAAGGCGGCCCTCGATTTGTTTCCTGTGTTTAACCGAAAGATGACCGAAAGAAAACTTTACGACTTTTCGGACATGATATTATGGGTGCTGGATGCTTTCAGGAATGACAAAGATTTTCTGCTCAATTATCAGGAGCGTTATCTGTATTTTCTGGTTGACGAATTTCAGGATACCAATGGCGCCCAACTCGAGTTGATTAATTACCTGACTGAATACTGGGAAATACCAAATCTTTTTGTTGTCGGCGACGACGATCAGAGTATTTACAGATTTCAGGGAGCCAATGTTGGCAACATCCTCAATTTTGCTTCCACTTACAGCGATAAGTTAAAAACAATTGTATTAACGGATAATTACCGTTCGACCCAGGCCATACTGGATGCTTCAAGGGCATTGATAAACATCAATACCGAAAGGCTGAATGAAATTGACAAGCACTTAACAGCAAGGCATAAAGATTATTCTGAAGACAGCAGCAAACCGGATATCAACTGTTATCTGAATCCTATTCACGAAACGGTAGCTGTTGGCGAAGCCATACTCAAATTGCACGAGTCGGGGGTGCCATACAGCAATATGGCAGTATTATACCGCAATCACAGGCACAGTGAGGAATTGCTCAGATATTTCAACGCCTACCAGATACCATACAATTCGAAGAGGAAGGTTAATATTCTTGACGAATTGCTGGTTAAGAAACTGCTGACCATACTCACTTATATTCATGCCGAAATAACCCGGCCTTATTCGGGCGAAGCGTATATTTTTGAAATTCTGAATTACGATTTTTATCCCGTAAGAGCCATAGATCTGGCAAGGCTGAGTCCGGAGGTAAGAAAAAGCAAAAAGAGATGGAGGGAATTTCTTACAGAGAAACTGAATGCAGGAAAAGATTTATTTGCCGAATTACCCGGTTTGGGATCGCGGGCCGAGTTGAGGCGTTTGGTAAACGATCTTGAGTACTGGATTAAAGAGGCCAACAATGTGACAGTTCCACAGCTTGTGGAGAGACTGATTGCGAAAGGCGGAATACTGAGTTATGTGATGCAGGCGGATTCAAAGCGCTGGCAAATGCAGATACTGAGAACCTTTTTTGATTTTGTGAAAGAAGAAGCAGCCAAAATGCCGGGTATGACTTTAAAGGATTTGCTGGACAAAATAGACACATACCGCAATTTTGGAATGCCGGTAGAAGCCATGCAGATACTTCATGTCCCTGACAGTGTTAATATGATGACCTTGCACGGCAGCAAGGGGCTTGAATTTGAACATGTATTCATCATTCGCGGTACCGACGATGAGTGGATAAAGAAAAGAGGCAATAAGCGCGACTATAATCTGAGCAAAATTATGGCTGAGATGAAAGGAGAAGATTCGGATACTGAAGAGGTAAGACGTCTGATGTATGTGGGAATGACAAGAGCTAAAAAAGGACTTCACATGTCGTATTTCAGAAAGGATATGAAAGACAAGGAGGTCAATAAGCTTCAGTTTCTGGCAGAACTGGAGTCTCTGGCCGGATTGAAGGAAACAGCGATAGATGTAGAAGACGACAAAGTATTGAATTTCGAAATGCTGTATTATCAGTATGAAGAAATACCTGATTTTGAATTGCTGGATCACGATTATCTCGATATTCTGCTCGAAAATTATACCCTGTCTGCAACCCATTTGAATACCTATCTGAAATGTCCGGTAAGTTTTTATTTCAATCATGTGCTTAAAGTGCCCAGTGCTAAAAGTGAAAGTGCGAGTTTTGGGACAGCTATACATTTTGCCCTTGAAGAATTGTTCAGGGAATATCAGAAAGATGAATCCTTATTTCCGGGTTCAGAACAACTGCAGTCGTATTTTGAAAGGTCTATGTATGCCAACAGAGACAGTTTTACGGATAAATCGTATCAGCGGTATTTGAGCAACGGTAGAATTGTTTTGCCGGAGTATTACAAAAAGTACCGGGATGAATGGGAAAAGGAAAAGGTATTTACCGTCGAGAAAAATATTGTGAATGTAGAGGTATCCGGTGTGCCGCTTAAAGGAAAACTGGACCGCATTGTTTTCGATGGAAATGAAGTTTATGTGATAGATTTTAAGACTGGTGATTTTGAAAAGGCCGTTAAGAAATGCAGGCCGCCCAAACCTGATCCCAAACCTGATAAATACGAGGAGGTGTACGGAGGAGATTACTGGAGGCAGATGGTATTTTACCGTATTCTGATAGAAAACGACCGCAGCAATAAATGGCACATGCAAAGGGGTGAGATGAATTTTGTTGAGCCCGACAAACACGGTCATTTTCACAGGGAAGTGTTTCAGATTGACAATTCGGAAACTGATATAGTCAAGGAACAGATAAAGGACACTTATTCAAAAATTAAAGCGCATCAGTTTGACAAGGGTTGCGGTGACGACTATTGCCAGTGGTGCAATTTCGTTAAATACTATTTGAAAAAGGAAATTTACATCAGCGAAACCCTGCCGGGCAGTAAACTTGAAGAAGCCGAGGGAATGTCTTAAATTTGCGCTGCCATTATGATGTCAGAAGAACTGTTAAAATCGTATCTCAATACCTTAAGGCTGGATTTGAATCTATATAAAGATTCAATCAGAGAGGTAAGTACAGATATCATCAATGAGGGTTACAGCAAATACCCTGTTTTTGTTGCACATCAGCAGGAAGTTAAACTGGGCGAACCTATTCTGGACAGGGAAGAGCTGGGTACCAATTTTACCATTCAGGCTACAACCATGGAGGAACTCATAGAAAGAAAGATTATTTTGCCCAAAAACACAGAGAAATTTAAACAGGCATACAAGGATCCGGCTGTTCAGTGCTGTATTTTTCTGGTTACCGAACACGGGGCACAGTTTATATTTGTACCATACGAAATTCAGACTGCAGAGAACCCCGGTACAGAATCATGAGCGGAAAAGTTGCAGTTGTTATCCTGAATTATAACACCAGGGAATTCCTCGAAAAATTTCTGCCTTCTGTTTGCCTTTCAGATTATGGGAATCTGGAAATTATTGTGGCTGATAATGCATCCACAGATGATTCCGTTGCATATACCAGAGCCAATTTCCCTCAGGTAAGAATTATCAGCCTTGATACCAACTTCGGGTTTACCGGAGGATATAACAGGGCCTTGAAAGGTCTTGAAGCAGAGTATTACATTTTGCTGAACAGCGATGTGGAAGTAGACCCGAACTGGATTAAGCCAATGGTTGAACTGGCAGAAAAACACCCTGAAATTGCCGCCATTCAGCCTAAATTACTTGCCTGGCACGACAAAACCGCTTTCGAATATGCAGGGGCAGCAGGCGGATATATAGACCGCTACGGATTTCCTTTCTGCCGCGGTAGAATTTTCGACAGTCTGGAAAAAGATAAATCACAGTATGAAAATGCTGAAAGTGTTTTTTGGGCCAGCGGCGCTGCTCTGTTTATCCGTTCCGGTGTGTATCACGAAACCGGCGGTTTAGACGAAGATTTCTTCGCCCATATGGAGGAAATTGATCTTTGCTGGCGTTTGAAAAATGCAGGTCATCAGGTTTGGATTTGTCCTCAGAGCAAAGTATACCATGTTGGTGGCGGAACCCTTCAGAAAACAAATCCCAGAAAAACATATTACAATTTCAGAAACGGGTTAATACTGCTGCTAAAGAACCTGCCGTCGGGCAAGGTCTTTCCGGTTATTATGATGCGTTTGCTTCTTGATCATGTGGCCGCTTACCGGTTTTTGTTTCAGGGTAAGTTTGCCGATTTCAAAGCAATTGCTGCGGCACACAGACATTTTATTCTCCGCTTGTCTTACTGGAAAAAAAAGAGAAAGATTGTCAACGGCAACAAAGCTTTTTTTGGGTCAGAAGTGTTGAGGGGAAGTATAGTCTGGAAGCATTTCGTGAAAAAGATTATCAGGTTTTCAGATCTCGACTTTAGAAAGTAATACAGTAATTTTCCATTTATGAACCCGCAAAAACAGAGAGTGGTAGTGCTGACCGGTGCCGGAATGAGCGCCGAAAGCGGTCTGAAAACTTTCAGGGATGCAGGTGGATTGTGGGAAGGTTATGATGTCATGTCTGTTGCCAGTATTGAAGGCTGGCATAAGGACCCTTTGCTTGTAACAGAATTTTACAATAAGCGCCGCACTCAGCTTGCCGAAGTTGAACCCAACGCAGGGCATGAAGCACTTAAGGAACTGGAAAAAAAATTTAATACCATAATCATCACACAGAATGTTGACGATTTGCACGAAAGGGCAGGTTCGGTGAATGTGATGCATTTGCACGGCGAGCTGACAAAGATGAGAAGCACCGTTTATCACAACCAGGTTTATGAAATCGGATATAAACGCTCCGAATACGGTGAACTTTGCCCGTCGGGAACCTTATTAAGACCGCATATTGTCTGGTTCGGAGAGGCTGTTCCGCTGATAGAAACAGCCATAGGAATTGTTGAGACCGCTGATATACTGATTATTGTAGGAACATCGCTCGAAGTATATCCGGCAGCTTCACTTATTCATTATTTTCCTGAATCAAGGCCGGTTTATCTGATTGATCCCAATCGCCACGGCGAAATCAATTCAGAAAATATCACCCTTATTAAAAGTACTGCTGCCAAAGCTTTGCCGCATCTGGTGAATATGTTGCTGTACGATAAATAGCTTTTTGTTTTTTAGACCTTAACTTCGCAGTCTAAATTCATATTGAAATGAAAAATTTATATATACTCCCGTTCATACTGGCATTGACAGCCTGTAGCAATGCACCTAAGCAGGAAAGCACTGAAAGTGAAGCAACAATAGAGGTTCACGAACATGAACACACTGCAGCTGTAACAGATACTACTGCCATCTTACCCGGTCAGAAGGTGTTTTTTGTCAATCTGACTGACGGACAGGAAATCAGTCTGCCCTACGTTGTTAAATTTGGTGTCAGCGGAATGGAAGTTGAACCGGCACAGGGTGTGAATCCGAATAAAGGTCATCACCATTTGCTGGTCGACAAGGAATCGGTGCCGTCAGGCGTTATGGTGCCTATGGGCAAAGAAGCCGATGGTTATTACCATTTTGGAAAAGGTCAGTTATCCGATACGCTCAATATCAAAAAATACCCTGGTTTAAGTCCGGGAAAACACACACTAAGACTGCAGTTTGCCAACGGATTGCATTTGTCTTATGGTCCCGCTATGAGTGCTGCAATCAGCATTATTGTGAAGTAAAAAGTTATTCGCAATTCTATTTTTGAAAGTCAATTTTACCTGACTTATTCACAATTTTATTTATATAGAATTGAATTACAATTTGTTTTGTAAAACCATGATATTGCTCATGGTTTCATAGTTTTGGCTAGTGCTAATTTTGAGTTGTTAAATAAGTACAATAGCTATGACACAGTTAAAATCAACAAAAGAGCAAGATCTGTTCCCATCATTTGTGACAGATTTTTTTAATTCAGACCGTTTTTTCGGTCCCGGAAGATGGTTCGAAAAAGAGTTTGAGGATTTCATTCCTGCGGTAAATATCAAAGAGAGTGAAAAGAATTACAGCATTGAAATAGCGGCGCCCGGTTTCGAGAAAAGCGATTTCAAAATTCATGTTGAAGGCGAATTACTCAACATAAGTGCTGAAAAAAAACAGGAAAAAAGCGATAAGAATGAGCGTTATACCCGCAAGGAGTACAGCTACAATTCTTTCAGCAGATCGTTTACTCTGCCTCAGAATTCCAATGCGGAACAGATTGAGGCGAATTACGAAAAAGGCATTTTGGGATTAAACATCCCGAAAAAAACGGAGACCCTGCTCTCCAACAAGAAGGAGATCAGAATTGCCTGATTGAATTCCAAAAGATAAGAGCCCTTCAGAACGGAGGGCTCTTTTTTTGTCCATTGAATATCAAATGCAGAGCATACAGGAAGGGCAACTTTCCAAATTAAACCTATATTTGTATTCATGAATACGCATTATCATTATTCGACGGTTTCTGAGGCGCTCGACGAACTAAAAAAGAAGGGATATGACACCGACTTTAACCTCGAAGAGAACTGCATTGTTTGTCATGCCGGCCGTTTTAATGCCGAGGATTTCGAAATTACTGAAGTGTACAGATATGAAGGCAATACCGACCCTGCCGATGAGGCAACCGTATATGCCATAGAGTCATCAAACGGTATTAAAGGAGTACTGGTGACGGGCTATGGCGCTATAACAGACAGTATGTCTACGGAATTGCTGAGCAAATTGAAATAAACCGATTTGATGAAGGCTCAAGGGGTATATTGATTCCGGCAATGAATCAATACCAATTTCTTATGACAGATTAAGACTTTTTACGGATAATAATCCTTAACTTTGCAGCCAATTTCATATCATGAGTGA
>CAZRKA010000058.1:0-18323 GCA_964600345.1 uncultured Chitinophaga sp.
GATGTATCATTTCAAATCCTTCTGATTTAAGGCGTATGATTTCTGAACCAGCGTCTCCGCATGCAAATGCAATGTGATGTATGCCTTCACCCTTTTTCTCTATAAATTTATGAATGGCACTGTCTTCTCTTGTGGCCTGCAGAAGCTCTATTTTTGTTTCACCCATCATGAAAAAGCTGGTAATCACACCCTCGCTTTCGACGGTTTCTGATTTGTACGGCTCTGTATTCAATAGTTTGCTGAAAAGCTGATTTGACGCCTCCAGATCTTTTACGGCGATACCAATATGCTCGATTTTATTCATTGTTGCAAAAATGAGTTAATGTCTGCTCATATACAAATACTTAGGTATCTGTCTGAGCATCAGAATATAAGTTATTAGCCTTAATGCATTATTCAGGGCAAGCGTCCGAATGCATATAGAATTTGTCAATAGTCGAAATTTCAAATTTTCGTTGATATTTCTCAGATTTGCACTAAATTTGCACATTAGAATTAGTCTAAATAAGAATTATGTTAAAACTGCCTATCTATCTGGATAACAACGCCACCACACAAATGGATCCACGTGTTCTGGATGCAATGTTGCCCTATTTCACTGAACATTTCGGGAATGCGGCAAGCAGGAACCATTCGTTCGGCTGGAAGGCTGAAGAGGCAGTAGACTATGCCAGAGAGCAGATTGCAGCATTGATTGGATCCGACTCTAAGGAAATAATAATTACCAGTGGCGCTACAGAATCAAATAATCTGGCTTTAAAAGGTGTTTTTGAAATGTATGCCGGAAAAGGCAAGCATTTTATAACAGTTGAAACCGAGCACAAAGCGATACTGGATACTTGCAAGCATATTGAAAAACTTGGCGCAGAAATAACGTATCTCAAAACAGCCGGAGACGGAATGATAACTGTCGATCAGGTTGCAGCGGCCATCAGACCTGATACAGTTCTGGTAAGTGTGATGTACGCAAATAATGAGATAGGGGTGATACAGCCTGTCAAAGAAATTGCAGCCATTTGTAAAAGCAAAGGCATATTATTTCACACAGATGCCACACAGGCAGTTGGTAAAATACCGGTTGATGTGATTGCTGACGGTATCGATCTCATGAGTTTCTCCGGCCATAAAATGTACGGACCTAAAGGCGTTGGCGTTTTATACGTAAGACGTAAGAACCCAAGGGTTAAGGTTACAGCACAGATGGACGGCGGCGGTCATGAAAGAGGAATGAGAAGCGGAACATTGAATGTGCCGGGAATAGTAGGATTGGGTAAAGCCTGTGAGCTTTGCAGACTTGAAATGTCGGATGATACCGCAAGGATTTCCGTGATGCGCGACAGACTTGAAAAAGAACTGCTTACACTTGAAGAATCATATATTAACGGGAATATTCAGCACCGTTTGCCACATGTCAGCAACATGTCTTTCAAATATGTGGAAGGTGAAGGACTGATAATGGGGGTTAAAAATATAGCAGTTTCCTCCGGCTCGGCTTGTACCAGTGCCAGTCTGGAACCAAGTTATGTGTTGAAAGCACTTGGACTGGATGACGAACTGGCTCATTCTTCTCTTAGATTCGGATTGAGTCGCTTTACCACTGATGAAGAAATTGACTATGCCATTTCGCATGTCAAAGAAGCAGTAAATAAACTGAGAGAAATGAGTCCTTTGTGGGAAATGTTTAAAGAGGGTATTGATCTTAAGTCCATTCAATGGGCCGAACACTAATAAAAGTAAAATAAAAAAAATATGGCATACTCAGAAAAAGTAATTGACCACTACAGTAATCCCAGAAACATCGGGACACTGGATAAAAGCAGTAAAATGGTTGGAACCGGCCTTGTGGGTGCGCCGGAATGCGGGGATGTAATGAGACTTCAGATTGAAGTGGATGAACAGACAGGAATAATCAAGGACGCTAAGTTCAAGACCTTTGGTTGCGGAAGCGCAATCGCATCTTCAAGCCTTGCTACCGAATGGCTTAAAGGCAAAAGTGTAGACGATGCTCTTAAGATTGACAATATGGATATTGTTGAAGAGCTTGCTCTGCCTCCGGTAAAAATTCACTGCAGCGTTCTTGCCGAAGACGCCATCAGATCGGCTATCAATGATTACCGTGTCAAGAACGGACTTGAACCAATAACAGAAAACAAAAAACATTATTAATTATCTAATAATATGTCAGCAGGTATATCAATTTCAGAAAATGCAATCAGAAAAGTGCATCAATTGATGTCTGAAGAAAAAATGGGTCCTGATTATTTTGTCAGAGTATCTGTGAAAGGTGGCGGTTGCAGCGGACTAAGCTACGACATGGATTTTGACAATGAAATTAAAGAAGCCGATCAGGAGTTTTTTAACGGCGACATCAAGATTGTATGCGACCTTAAAAGCTACCTTTATCTCGCCGGAACTGAACTGGATTTTTCGGACGGGTTGAATGGCAAAGGGTTTAGTTTTATTAATCCTAATGCAAAACGGACCTGCGGATGCGGCGAGAGTTTTGCAGTATAATTCAATGGGCATTAAACACATTATTTTGATAAAGCCGGGTATTTTACTTGGCTTTTTTTTATGCTTTTACAATCTTAATGCCCAGTATCGGTATAAGCTCTATAGTACCGGTGATCCTGCACTGGCTGCGACCAGTATAGCTGTTTTCTCAACGGCATTTTATATGCAACACCGCGTTAAACCACTTAGTGAATCTGTCATCAGGGATTTAAAAATTGAGAATGTAAATCGATTCGACCGAATTGCATGCAGACAATGGAATAAGGACCTGGCACTTACCAGCGATATTATGGCAGCCGGCAGTGGTTTGATGTATCTCTATTTTCTGGGAAATGAAAAAAGCAGGTCATCCGCATTCAATATAGGGGTTGTAGGATTTCAAAGTGTCATGATATCTCAGGCGCTGGCAAACAGTTTAAAACTGAGTCTGCGAAAACGACCTTATCTTTATAATCCTGCAGTTCCTATGAGTGAAAAATTAAAAGCAGACAGCAGGTTCTCATTTTTTTCGGCTCATACCTCAACTGTTTCAGCTTTGAGTTTCAGTTTTGCGTATGCTCATCAGACATATATTGCCGGCGATAAAAAGAATATTGGTATATGGACTGGAGCAGCCATCTTGCCTGCTATAGAAGGGTTTCTGCGCATTAAAGCCGGCAAACACTACCCCAGTGATGTGATATGCGGGTATCTGGCGGGACTGGCATCTTCATTTCTGATGCACCGTATGCATAAAGTCAGGATATAAAAAAACCTCCCGTTGAAGGAGGTTTTAATTGTTATCATTTATTCGGCTTAACAGGCCGCAGATTCTTAATCGAAACTGTAATTATTTAGCAGAAGCTTTAATAGTCCAAACCACATTTGCTTTAAGGTTCATGGCCGGAAGCGGGTTTGAATTAGTACCTTTTATTCTGTAGGTGAATGTGGTAGCTTTGAGATAGTTGGCAAGGTTTTCTGTGTTGTTTACATCCAGAGTAATTGAATTGAGTCCGTCGGCGATCGGATTTTTAGAAGCGATCATAACTTCAGGATTGCCGTCTGCAGAAAGCCAAAGCTGAATGTTTTCGACATCATTGAAATTTGAAACCGAATCCTGGTCAAATGAAATAATGGCTGATTTCAGTTTTAACTCATCGAGCAAATCAAGTGAAGTATTGTTCTTTTCGAGTTCTTCTTTCAATGTAGAAGTAAGCACTGTTTCTCCGAATGTCTGAGTTCCGGCAGTCGTCAAAGCATTTGTCTGAATAAGACCCTCTGTGTGATAATCAAAGTCTACAGAAGTAAACTTGCTCAGGCAGCCTCCAACGCTTAGCAATGAGATTACTACAGCGGCCATTAAAACTTTTATTGTGTGATTCATATAAATATTATTTTAAGCCGCGAATTTATACTAAAATAAATTATCCACAAAATAAATCTGCCTGCTTTTAATTAGTCAGGAGACTTTTTAGTGCTTCACTGATAGATTTTCCATCAGTCTTGCCGGCTAATTGCTTCATAGCCAGCGGCATAATTTTTCCAACTTCCCGCATGCTGCTTACACCTGTTTCTGAAATGAGTTTTTGAAGTTCTGCTTTCAGCTCTTCTGTGGATAAAGCAGGAGGCAGATAGGTTTCTATCACTTGTAGTTCTTCTTCTTCCTTGGTGGCCAGATCCTGTCTGTTTTCTTTGAGAAAAATTTCAATGCTGTCTTTGCGTTGTTTAGCCATTTTTTGCATGGCTTTTACGGCTATTTCGTCAGAAATTTCCTTATTTCCGGTTTCGGTTCCTGCAAGCAGAAAAGCTGATTTTATGGCTCTGAGAGCACGCAGTTTAACTTCATCTTTGGCTTTCATGGCCTCGATAAGGTCTTTGTTTATTTTTTCGGTAAGCATAATAGTTTTCAAGGTTTAACTGCGCTTTCCTTGTTGAGGAAAAAATCAAAACTATCACCCCTCAAACCCAGTCTCAGGGTTTCCAAAGCAATCAGTTCGGAGGGAGCAATATTGCCAAGGTTGATATTGGCACCGTATAATTTAATAAACCAGACCTGCTGAGATTTTAAAGGAGCCTCCCAGATAATTTTTTCAAGTGGTATCTTTCTTATAATCTCAGCTACAAGTCCTGAGCGAACCTCACCGGTACCTCTGAAAACCCCAACAGTTCCGCTTTCTCTTGCTTCAGCTATCACTTTCCAAACACCTGCTTCCAGTTCTTTTTCCATCATTTCAATCCATTCGTAAGGCGGAATAATTTTTTCTGCATCTTTAGAACCTACTTCCGAAATTACAGTGAAGTCTTTAGCAAGGGTTCTGATATATTCACATTTCTTTTCGTGTTCAATTTCCATTGAACCATCACTTACTTCAACATGTTCGATACCGTAATAATCCATTACTCTTCTGTAATCGTCGAACTGATTTCTGATAGCATAAGCTTCAAATAAAGTACCTCCGAAATAAACCTTAAACCCGGCTTTTTTATAATGACCTATTTTTTCTTTCAGCTTCGGAGTGACATAGGCTGTTCCAAAACCGAGTTTTAATAAATCAATCAGGTGACTTCCATGTTCAATTAAATCCAGGGATTCTCGGATACTGAGTCCTTTATCCATTACCATTGTCAGACCGTGTTCACGGGGTTGCTGAGGCCTCTCGGGCAATTGTGTCAGCTTAAAAATTTCACTGTTCATCTTCTTCTCTTTCGTTTTGATAAATGCTTATCATTTGCTTGAATTCTTCATCTTCTTCATAAAGCTCATGACAAAATAGTTTTACACTTTCCAAAGTGTCGTCAAAATTATGAATTAATCCTGAAATGATATTTTCTTTATTCTTTTTTGATGGTTCCTGATCGTATTTAATCACGTTAAGAACACAATTTAATTCATCCTGAAGTTCCGACATTCCCTGAATATCGTTTAATAGGTCTTCGAGGACGTCATCCAGTTCGGATATATAGAGCAAAGAGGCAAATTCTTTCCAGTTTTCTACTATAATTTCGTTTTGATCTTTTTTAAGCTCGTAATAAATTGTTTCAATTTCATTAGACCTGTCCAGTTCACAATAGCAGCTTAGGATTCCCTTCAGTGCCGAAAAGTCATTCTTGTCATCGTTATATACCCTTTTAAAGTGAGGCAGAGCCTTTAGAGCTTCTTTGTCTGATAAGTGTGAATAGCCCAGCAAATAATGATATTCCGGAAGCATATCTTCCAGACCTTTGCATTTTTTCAGAAATGCACGGGCCATTTCGCCATTTTCCATACCGAGATAACACCTGGCGATACAAATGTAAGGGTATAAGTCGCCGCTGTTTTTAATGCATTGCTGGTAGTTCTCTATTGCTTTTTCGTACTCGTTTTTGCTTTCATAGATACTGCCAAGGCTGAAAAAAGCGTTTTTAGATTCCTTATTGGCAAGACCTGAATACTCGTATGCGTTTAAGGCAAGCTTTTTTTGGTTGGTAAGTTCATAAAATCTGCCCAGATGGTACCAGGCAAAATGGGCATAGGGATTGGCATCTATAAGGCGTTTGAAATATTCAACTGCCTGATCATATTTACTGCCTGAAATAAAATTCATGGACAGCTGATTAAATAGCAATTCGTTATCCGGAAAGCGCTTTAAAGCTTTTTCTATCATGCGGTTTGCCTTGTCGATGCGATTGTCCTGTGATAACATTTGCGCGTAATTGATATAAACTTCAATTATGAAATCATCCTCTTCAAATTCTGAATATTCCAATGCCAGTATAAAACATTCTTCGGCTTCCTCAGGTTTTTCAAGATCGCAAAGTATCTCACCTTCCATTTTATGAATAAGTGCATTATAGGGTTCAGAACTTTTGGCTTGCAAGACACATTCAAGTGCTTCATGATAAAAATTGTCCATTGACAATACAGTTGCTTTCTCAATAAGAAAATCAACTTTTCCCGGATACAGGTATAAACCATGTTCCAGAATTTTCATCTGATCCTTACTCTGATTATTCAGAAAAAAGTGATATGACAGTGATTCTATCTCCTCCTCGCTGAAAAATACCGATTGTCCATTCTCAAGTTTTTTAAATTTTTCAAGAGTCTCTTCTATATCGGTATTGCTGTAAAAATCTTCACCATTGGGCTCATTATCATCAAAATCATCAAACATAAGTTCAAATATTTAAAACAAAAGTATGAATCACTGAACGAAGGTATTCCATAACTTATTCACCACAAATATAAGCCATATATCATGTATTTTTGCATCGGTGAGGTATTATTCCGGAATTTTATTTTTGTTGCTTTCAGCCTTTGGTACACTTGCCGGAAGCCCTTTAATACCATCGTACTGGCAGCAGAATGTGAGGTACGAAATAGTGGCGGATCTTCAGGCAGAAAACAAGACTCTCAAAACGGATATTTCGATTGAGTACTTTAACAATTCGCCGGATACACTATTCAGTATCTGGATGCATTTATGGCCAAATGCCTTCGCAGGTAATTCAAGTGCATTTGCGCGTCAAATGATTGATTTTGGCTTCACTGAATTTCATTTTTACAAAAATGAAGAAAGGTCGGAAATCAGTATGCTTGCTTTCACTTATCCCGAAACACTTATTAAACCCGATATAATTTACCATCCCTCCCACAGAGACATATTTGAATTAAAGTTGAACAAGGCGCTATATCCGGGAGAAAAACTCAAAATTAACGGCAGTTACATACTTAAACTCCCGAAACTGATTGATGGTTTTGGTTGTGAAAATGGATTTTTTGCCCTGACTAACTGGTATCCCAAACCTGCAGTCTATGACAATAAAGGCTGGAATTTAATTCCTTACCTTAGACAGGGAGGAACTTACAATGAATTTTCAGATAGCTTCATTGTCGGGATTACCGTTCCCGAAAAATATACCGTAGCAGGTGGTTCTGGTTCTTTTACAAATAACATTATAACTGATAATAATGGAGTCAGACATAAAAAATACATTTTCAAAGAGAGTAATGTTCAGGATTTTGCGTGGTTTGCCTCACCTGAATTCAGAATTCGGGAAATGAAAATGGCACTCAAAAATTCAGACTCTGTTTTAATCCGGATATATGAAAGTGGCGATAGCAATGTTTCTGTCAGCAAGCTGTTATTAAGCGAAATTTCGGCGTCTATCGGTGAATTGTCTGAGAGGATTGGCCCTTATCCATACAAATCATTTAAACTTATTTTAAGCAATTCGGAAAGTCTGAGTGATAAATTTTACCCGGGAATATGTTTGTACAATCCCGAAACTCAGAAGTCATTGTTTCATATACTGTCCAGAAACTGGTTTGCCGGTATGGTTTCTATTGACAGCAGGCACAATCATTGGATGGATATTAGTCCGGGAATTTTCTTGATGTCAAAATCAAAAAACACAATCATTCAGGAGGCAAAAAACGATCTGAAACAAGACTCACTATTCTACACTTCAAAATCCAGACTGTCCGGACATTATCTGTACATGGACTATGCACTTGTTAATTATTACGGTTATATACAATCTCTTTCAACACCGGTTGAATTGCTTTTGCCATACAATTACCGCAACCTTCTCACTTACAAGGCACCGTCAATGTTTGCCTATTTAAATGAAGAAATCGGAGATTCTGTTTTCGATGCGAGTGTCAGGTATTATTTAGAGACCAGGAAAAACAAACATGCCTCACCCGAAGATTTGCAGAAATGTTTCGAGCTGCATAGCGGGACTGACCTTAACGGTTTTTTCAGACTTATGCTGAATGACAGTTTTGAAACAGATTTTAAGAAATCAGATTATTCTGTACTTGTCTATAAAAATCCAGAACGGGATTCGCTTTTCAGCAAGGATTTCAGAAAGGGTCCGGCAAATGCATTCGGGTTTATTCCGGAAACAAATTACTACAACAATACTTCCGTTAAACGCTTAATAAAATTCAAGATACCTTACGGAAAACCGGCATATAATACACTGATTAATCTTGACCTTGCACCTTTGGCAGGCTATAATTTATACGACGGACTGTATGCAGGTTTATACCTCAATCATCAGTTGTTATACAAGAAAGGTGTGCAGTTTTACCTTGCTCCTTTCTGGTCGTTTAAAGAGAAGAAGACAATAGGAATGGCGGGAATTTCAGGGCGATTATGGAGAGGAGAGAATAAACTGCAATCGCTAATCGCCGGTGTCGGAGGGAGGAAGTTTTCTCTCGCTGTTTCGGATGAAATAAATACGTATTACAGTATAAATCCATATTTGAAGTTTGATTTCCGATGCAGGAATAATTCAAGCGGAAGAAAGAGCTCAGGTTTAATGCTTGATGCATGGCATACCGGTCTGGATTATTCCGCAATCAGGTTAAATGACAGTATAAGTATAAGTATGCCAACGGCTTATTTCTTTAATTATCTCAGAGCCTCATATACATACGACAATCACCATGCTTTAAAAAGAAGCGGATTTAGCCTTAATATGGAATACGGCGCCAATAATAAATTTAAACCACTCAATCATCAGTATCTAAAGACATGGATCAATACCGTTTATAAATACACATACGATAAGGGAAACAGGTATTTCAGAACTGAGTTTTTTGCCGGAATTTTCCTGATGCGCAAGGGCAATCCTGGAAGACAGAGTTTTATACCAAGTTCTAAAAACGGATACTACGATTATACCTATTCTGAAACATTGCCGGGTAGAAGTGAGAGCAGCAGCAGCAATATGCTGGCCGGCAAACAGGTGTTAAGCGGATCTATGAGAAATGTGATTCCGCTCTATCCTACAGACAGATGGATATTGTCATTAAGCAACGACCTGAGTTTACCTGGTATTCTGCCTTTGCAACTGTACTTTGATGTATCATACTTCAGGTATATGTCATCACTTACCAGTAATACCGGCACAGTATTCAGCTTAAGTAAACCTGAGTTGTATTATACAGCTGGTCTGACGACATCGGTAAATGATAATCTGCTCGAAGTATTTATTCCAATTATACAATCGTCGCAGTTTAAGAACTACAGTTTCTGGAATTACGGGATTCTTAATTCGATTGGTTTCAGACTTAATCTGAACCGGCTTGGCCCCGATAAGCTGATCCGCAATTATGCCCTTTCAGACTTAAAGGGATTGTCTGATGAGCTATAACCTGAAGTCTGTCTACCGGATCACTGAGCTTTTGATAAACAAATAAATGTCCTGCTTAAACCGGCAGAGACCAGAACCCACGGCAACAAATTCATTTAAAAAATAAAACCCGTATCAGATGATACGGGTTTTGAAAGAGAGGTTAAAAGCAGATGACTACTTTTTAGCTGATTTTTTAGCTGCTTTTTTAGCAGGTTTTTTAGCTGATTTTTTAGCTTTAGCTTTAGGAGCAGCTTTTTTAGCTTTTGCTTTAGCTTTAGCCTTTGGAGCGGCTTTTGCTTTAGCTTTAGCTTTTGGAGCAGCTTTAGCTTTTGCTTTAGCTTTAGGAGCAGCCTTTGCTTTAGCTTTAGCCTTTGGAGCAGCTTTAGCTTTAGCCTTTGCTTTTGGTGCTGCTTTTGTAGCTTTTGCTTTAGCAGCTGGTTTTTTTGTTGTTGCCATATTTATATGTATTAAATTGGGTTTTTTGTCAGTTGAGATCAGCGTGCATATCACCGTAATCGATGGTGATTTCTTCGCCTGCTTTGATCGTTTTCAAGGCTTTGAATACCATAACACCGTCTGCTATTCGCTTTATATAATCAGCATTTGGTTTACTTGAATGGTTATATAAAGAACCAAATCCAAGCAAAATGGCCACATTCTTTTTACGCGTATTCCATACAAACGCATAATTTTCTAAAATGTGTCCAAGCAGACCTTGATGTTCTTTATAACTCAATTCGATCACAGGGCAAATTTCTATAAGATCGCCTTTTTTTAAAATTTTAGATGTAAACACACCGCGTCCCTTGTGTCCTGCATTCGATACAAATAAATTTGTATTTGAAATTTTATATTCTTTTTTCACTCAATTTTAATACGGGCTCAAAATTATGAAAGTTTCCGGAAGTATTGATATCTCTATAAATAATCTATACACAATTTATCAAAATGAAGGTTTAAAATAAGTCAAATTAGTTGACTATATTTATTCGTCGAACAAGAAAAAATGCTTTTCACACGAGCAGATATTAACATCGATGTGAATAGAAAAGCTTGTAAAATGGTAGTTTTGATAAAAATCAGGCCTTCTTTACCATCACAAAATCGTTCATAAACCACCCGTTTCCAATATCGAAATCTGCAACCTGTTCAATTTGGAATCCGTTTTTAAAGTAGAAATTAATTGCTTTGAAATTTTGACGGTTCACAGTTAGCCGTATGAAGATATCCCTTCCTGATTCTTCGGCTTTGAACTTTGATAACAATAATTCCAAAACCCTGGTTCCGGTATTTTTTTTTCTGGATTCCGAAAGGATGTAAAGTTTATGAATGAAAAAAGCGTTTGTATCCTTTTGGCTTACTGAAGTAAAACCGATTGTTTTTCCATCCTCCGTGATCTCATAAAATTGCTGTCCTTCGTTAATCTGTTCCAGCAATGCATTGTCAGAATAGAATTTATTAAGCATGTATTCTATCTGATCATGCGGTAGAAAATCGGTGTAGTACGAAAGCCATATTTTCCGGGCAAGTTCGGCTACCAGAGGCAGATCTTCCCTGCTGCAAAGCTTTAGTCCTGTCATTGATTATTTCTGAGTGATGCCCAGTTTTTTTGCAAGATCTTTTGGCAGAGCACTTTTGTGAATATAGATATTGATTGTCTTGTATCTGAAATATGACATTGAACAATACAGATATCCTCCGCAATCGTTTACCGTTCCCCAGCTGTTTTTAATTTTGAAATAGAGATTGCCGTTTTGGTCGCTTACCAGACCGGTAGCATGCATGCCGTGATCGTCTGTTGTCTGATAGTTGTCGAATGCAATTTGTCTGATACTGTCTCCGATAATTTTTTCGCTCATGGGTTTATCGAAAGCTGAACCAGCTCTGGCAGCACCCGGATCATTGAAAGCCTTATTGTCTTTTCCGCTTTGTGTTATGAGTGAATCGTGAACCGGAACAATAGCAACACCATTCTTGAAAGAAAAACCTTTCTCGCTTACATCGGCTCCCCATGCCCACGAATAACCTTTTTTCAGGGCATTAATTGCAAGTTCCTGCAGCTCGTCGAGCGGTAGATTATAACTCTGCATCATTGCCCAGTTGTCGGGTACTTCTATCGCAAATTTTGTGTAATAGGGATGGTGAGTGAATGATGTAAGCGAAATATAATCATCCATATTCAATCCCAGATAATCGGCAAAACTCTTGGCTGTGTATTCTTTGTTATCATAAGTAAATTTTTCAGGAACTTTTCCGAGATAAGCATCAACTGCTCCGGAGAAAGCATTTCTCCAGGCATTTGTTAGTTTGCCCTGAGGATTTGATTTTACGGCATCCACTATGCCTTTTAAAACGGCATCAAGTTCGGCATGATTGTGTTTTTCGCTGCCATAATTAAGGCCCTTATAAACAGACTCGGGCATAATGCCGTATCTCTGTATTACCCATGGCAAATCGTGAAATGCACCTCCCGGACCGAAATTATGCATGCCATTCATGCGCACATACATATCCGCTTTGCCTATATATGCATTTCTGACTATAAACATTTCGCTCAGATTAAACTTGCCTTTTCCCATTCTGATAAGCTCACTTTCAAAGAAAGAAAGACTAGAAAAACTCCAGCAAGTGCTGGTCCTGCTTTGATCCTGCACCTCTGCCGCTTCAATATCCGCTATTGACTTAAACAGATATCCCCCGTTCTTTTTATTCCTGATGGTGTCCTGAGAAAAAAGTGAAAAACACAGAAATGTTAAAATTGTAAATAAGATTGATTTCATGATCCGATACCTTAATTTTGAAAGCCCAAAGTTGCACAAAAATCAGTGAATCTGCAAAACTTAAAGGATATGGAAACAAACTGCATTATTAAACTGACAGAGTTTGACTCGCCTGAATATTTAAACAGCGTCAACCTGAGAAGGGAAGTACTCAGAATACCAATTGGTCTTGATTTCAGCGAAAAAGACCTTGCCGAAGACAGTTTTCAATACCACTTTGTGGCAGTTAATGGTTCAGAAATTATCGGCATACTTATATTAAAACCTTTCGATAAAGAAGGACGTAAGTTCGTTAAAATGAGACAGGTTGCAGTTAAATCCGATTATCAGAACATGGGTATAGGAGGAAAGTTACTCGAATTTTCGGAGAATTGGGCGAAAGAAAATGCTTATTCCGGAATCGAGTTGAATGCAAGGATACCCGCCGTTAATTTTTATCTGAAACACGGTTACAGCGCTATCGGTGACGAATTTTTAGAGGTAGGTATACCTCATCTGCACATGTTTAAGCAGACCTTATAAATCAGGGATTCTTATATTTACAGGCATTAGTGTTGTTTTATCTGTTATTTGGGTAATCTCATGGATCATATTTCTGTATTAATCCTTTTTTACTAAATTTGGCATTCTTTTTAAATTCATAAATTCAATGAAACAAATCGGTCTTTCGCTATTGCTGTTATTTACCTTCAGCCTGCAGGCTCAGGTATATTACGGAACCACAGGAGTTAACAAACATGGAAAATACACTTATTCAGTGGTGTCCAACGACCCGACCAAAACAAGATGGTATGTTTTGCCCAACGGATTAACTGTTTTACTATCCGTCAATAAAGATCAGCCAAGGGTACAAACTCTGGTAGCCACAAAAGCAGGCAGCAAAAACGACCCTTCCGATAATACCGGTCTTGCGCATTATCTGGAACATATGCTTTTTAAAGGAACAGATAAATACGGTACTCAGGATTATGCCAAAGAAAAAGTTTATCTGGATCAGATCGACGCGCTTTATGAATTGTACAATAAAACAACAGATGAAACTAAAAGGCGCGGTATCTACAGACAGATAGACAGTATTAGCGGACTCGCTTCCGGTTACAGCATTGCCAACGAATTTGACAAGATGTGTCAGGGAATAGGCGCTCAGGGTACAAATGCATTTACCAGCGTTGAGCAAACTGTTTACATCAATGATATTCCTTCTAACCGAATCCACCAGTGGCTCGAAATTGAAGCTGAGAGATACAGAAATCCTGTCCTTCGTTTATTCCACACTGAGCTTGAAGCTGTGTATGAAGAAAAAAATATTTCACTCGATAATGACATCGAAGAGGCATATGAAAAATTATACGCCAGTCTTTTCAGACTCCATCCCTATGGAACTCAAACTACCATCGGTACTGTTGAGCACCTTAAAAATCCATCTCTGATTAAAATCAGGGAATATTTCAATACCTATTATGTGCCAAATAATATGGCTATTATCATGGTCGGTGATTTTGTGCCCGAAGATGTGATTGAAATGATAGATAAACATTTCAGTTATATGAAAACAAAAATGCTTCCGCCATTCAGTTTTAAACAGGAATATCCCAGAGGCAGACCGGATAGTATTACAGTTGTAGGTCCGGATGCTGCAAGTGTCATGATGGCCTGGCGTTTTGATGGTGTAAGCAGCAAAGATGCTTTAATGGTCAGGCTGGTTGATCTCATTCTCAATAACAGCAAAGCAGGACTTATAGACCTCAGTCTGGTTAAGGAACAAAAAGTGTTGTCGGCCGGTTCCAGCCCCGACTTTATGAAAGACTACAGTGTTCACATGATGACGGGTAAACCTAAAGAAGGCCAGTCGCTCGAAGAAGTGAGAGATCTGCTTCTTGCTCAGATAGGAAAAATAAAACGTGGTGAATTTGACGAAGAATTGCTCAAAGGCATCATTGCGAATAATATGGTTGAAGAGATTAATAATTTCGATAATAACCAGGGTGTGGCATTTACCCTGCTCGATGCTTTTGTAACCGACAGAAAATGGAAAGATGTGCTGAATACCAATTACCTGATGAGCAAAATTACCAAGAAGGAAATTATTGATTTTGTCAATGAATACTATACTAACGGATACAGCATAGTATATAAAAGAACCGGTGAGGACACCAAGCAGAATAAAATAGAAAAACCGGAAATCACCGAAGTTTCACTTAACAGAGACAAAACATCTCAGTTTGTTACAGATATACTGGAAGAAGAAACAGACAGTATACACCCTGTTTATATAAATTTCGAAAAAGAACTCGAACGCGGCAAAATCGGGAAGGCGGATTTTCTGTACAAGAAGAATGACAAGAACCAGCTCTTTACTTTGTATTATGTGGTAGATATGGGCAAATTAAACAACAAGAAACTGCCATTTGCTCTAGAGTATCTGCAATATATTGGCACCGATAAATACACGGCCTCTGAGTTAAGCATGAAGTTTTACAAGCTTGCCTGTAATTTTGGTATCTCGGCAGGAGAGAAACGCAGTTATGTTTATCTGAGTGGTCCGCAGCAAAATTTTTCTGAAGCACTTTCCCTTTTCGAAGAATTGCTCGCCAATGCCAAGCCTGACCCCGCCATTTTAAAAGATTATACCTCACGAATTCTCAAGTCGAGGGCAGATGCCAAGCTCAACAAACGTGCAGTATCTTCGGCACTAAGCACTTATGCCTTGTACGGTAAAGTTAATCCGCGCACCTATACTCTCAGCAACGCAGAATTGCAGGCAATGAATGCAGGTGAGCTTGTAAGCATGATTAAAAATCTTTGTTCCTACAAGCACCAGATCATGTATTTTGGTCCTGAAGAAAAAAAGAATATTGAAACTGCTTTAACGCTGAAACACAAATTACCTTCAGAATTTCTGGCAACTCCGCCTGCATACGAATTCAAACCTATGCAGTATACATCAAATACGGTTTATTTTACCCACTTCGAAATGGTACAGGCCGAAATTAACTGGCGTTCCGGTGCTCAGTCTTTTGATATAAACAAAACTCCGACAATTAAAGCATTTAACGAGTATTTCGGCGGCGGAATGAGCAGTGTGGTATTTCAGGAGATTAGAGAATCAAGAGCTCTTGCCTATTCAACTTATGCGGTATACAATCAGGCCAGCGAAAAAGGTAAGTTCGATATATTGCTGGCTTATGTCGGCACCCAGGCAGATAAATTAAACGATGCCATCACCGCCATGAACGAATTGTTGAATAACATGCCTGCCAATGAAGAGAGTTTTAATCAGGCCAAGCAATCTATTCTAAGCGGTATAGAAGCCGAAAGAATAATTAAGGGCGACGTGTTCTTTTCTTACCTTTCTGCCCTTGATATGGGAATCACATACGATTACCGCAAAATGGTTTACGATGCGATACAAAAGATTACTTTTGCTGATATCAAGGCATTTCAGGAGCAGAATGTAAAAGGCAGACAATGGGCAATCGCCATAGTCGGTTCCAAAGACAAAATTTCTCAGGAAGATCTCAAAAAATACGGTCAACTGAAGGTATTAACACTCGAAGAAATATTCGGATACTGATTAACGGTATAGACTGAATTTTCAAGTTGAAACTTCGCCTGGTTTTGTTGTTGCTATCAGGTGTTTATCACCTGAATGCCCAAATTTCGGAACCGTTATCCGGTACAACTATTTCTGTAGACAGCAGCAGAAGTCCGGTGTTTTATTTTAATTGCCCTATCAAATCCGGCTGTGTTTACAGGTGGGGATTTTACCATGATAAGGACATTTCAATTTACGGAGGGAGGTTTATTGAATCAGAATCTGATTCGTTTGATAAGACCGGTCGAATAATCAGACACGATTACCGTGATTCTACAGGCGAATATTTTGCCTGTGCCGAAATAAGCTGTGTTCCGGATCAAAAAGATACCATATGTATTAAAATCAGAAATTATTTTAAAACTGATGGTGTGCCACTTTACCGGATTTTCTGTCCCGATTGCTGTGAGAAAGGTTCATCATTCAGGGATATCATTCAATTCAAAGATACACTCAGCTATTTCAGCATTCTTATTTTTGACCGATTTGGAAGTATGGTTTATACTTCTGAAAATCAGTTTGACGAATGGAATGGATTGATTCAGGTTACTGAATCTAGTTCTCCTGAAGGGAATTACTATTATCTTATAACCTATATTAGTGGAAAAAACAGCAGTAAAAGAGAGACACTGAACGGAAGTTTTAAACTAATACGCCGGCACCGTTAAACTACAGTCTGGCCCAGGGAATGCCTGCCAATATTAGCACAAGCGCTATTCCAAAGAAGATCAGACTGGTTTTTTTAACCTGATTGCCGTCTTCAGCGCGTTTAATTTTGCTGTAGCCGATATGCACCAGTGTAATAGCTGAAATCATCAAAACCAGATGTTCAACCGCTATTTTCCGAAGTTCTCCGGTTTTCATCACATGTCCCATTCCTTCAGAAAATGCCTTCATTCCAAAAGGGCTGTCGCCAAAGTACAGCATCAGACCCAGGAGTAACTGAACATCACAAACTATCATCAATATTAAACCGGGTAGTTTGCTCTGTTTGCCTGATGACTGATTGAGCAATGGCATGAGAATAGCAAATACAGCAGCTACCAGTACCAGCCAGCGGGTGTGAGAATGTGTAGGTTGCAGGAATGAATACATACAAATTTATTTAAAATACAAAAGTAAAGCAATCGGAAACAAAACAGAAATAAATGTCGGTTTTAAAGTTTGCCATCCATTATTCGGAAAGACACTGCAGAATCCTGTTGCGGATTTTTTCGGCGCTCAGATTTTCCACATCATATAATTCACTCATTTTACCGTGCTGCACAAAATGGTCTTTAATGCCAATGGCGTGAATTTTTCCACCGAAATTCATTTCAGAAGCCAGCATCATGACGGCGCTTGCCGCACCGCCTGTTTCCTGTGCCTCTTCAACAATAAAAACGTGTTTTGCATTCTCAAAAATCTCGCCCAGCAGAACGATGTCAAGCGGTTTGACAAAGCGTATATCGTAAAGAGAGATACTTGTGCCGGCAATTGCCCGTCTGCATTTATCCAGCATGGTTCCAACACTTAAAAGTACCACATCGGAATCTGCTTTTATAATGCAAACCGAACGTCCGTATTCTATTGTTTCAAAAGGTTTTGCATCGTATTCTTCGCCGGCTTTGCCTCTTGGATAACGTATCACAATCGGTCCTTTTTTAAATCCGGAAGCAAAATAAACAGCATTTCGAAGTTCCTGCTGAGAAGACGGAGAAATAATACAGATATTGGGGATGGTCTGTAAAAATGCTATGTCAAATACACCGTGATGGGTTGGTCCGTCTTCGCCTACAAGTCCTGCTCTGTCTACTGCAAATATGACAGGCAGATTTTGCAGTGCCACATCGTGAATCAACTGGTCGTATGCCCTTTGAAGGAAAGTTGAATAAATACAGCAGAAGACCGTTTTTCCGTCGGCTGCAAGTCCTGCCGAAAACGTGACTGCATGCTGTTCGGCAATGCCGACATCGAATACTCTTTCAGGAAATTTTTCCTGCATATAATGAAGGGATGAGCCCGAAATCATGGCAGGCGTTACCGCTATGATATCAGGATCAGATTCTGCGATTTCAAGTAAAGTTCTGCCGAATATATCCTGGTATTTGACATTCCTGTCTTCGGCAGCGGTGTTTTTCCCTGATAGTTTGTCGAATTGAGAAGTACTGTGCCATTTTGTTTGTTCGGATTCTGCCGGACCATAACCTTTGCCCTTTACAGTTCTGACATGAATTATTTTAGGTGCATTGATGTCTCTGGCAATTTCGAACACAGCCATCAGTTCACTGATTTTATGTCCGTCTACAGGTCCGAAATACCTGAAACCAAAATCGTTGAAAATATTGTCT
>CAZRKA010000059.1:0-18132 GCA_964600345.1 uncultured Chitinophaga sp.
TGTAAATGCCCTCCGGAAATCAACGCATAATTCCGTACCCAAAAAACCGAAAGGCACTGCTTAACGGCAAGTGTCAGGTTTGTTCATTTGTAAAACAATCCATGCATCAAACATACTCGCAGACTATTGTGAGTACGCTTCGCTATGTTCGCGTTTCTAATATTCCCAAACCTATAAGACCTCCTTCATTCTTTTATAACTGTCTCCAAACAGTTTTATTTACATTGACCATGGCCTTGAGCAGGTGTGTAAATGGCAAAGAATGAAAGAGGCCTTTGACAAAAAAACCGTTTGCAATTTACCATTATATTTAGTATCTTTGTGCTAAATATTTTAGCATGAAGTACATTGCAAGCAATATCAGGCATTTACGTCAATTAAAAGGCTGGTCTCAGGAGCAGCTGGCAGACAGACTGGACATCACCAGGGCGAGAATCGGATCGTACGAGGAGGAAAGATGTGATCCTCCCATAGATATTCTGATACGATTATCCAAGCTTTATCACATTGCCATCGATGCACTGATCAAGGCTGATTTAAGGAAATTCGATCTCGCTTCCATGATCCGCGTGGGCGAGAACCGGTTGTTGTTTCCGATTGTGGTAGACCAGTACAACAACGACCGGGTGGAAGTGATTACCGCCAAGGCGTCGGCAGGATATCTGAACGGATATGCCGATCCGGAGTATTTTGAATCCATGCCCTCCATGAACCTGCCGTTTCGCATCATCGGCAAACACAGGGCTTTCCCTATCAAAGGCGATTCGATGCCCCCGCTTAAGGAAGGCTGTTTTGTCATCGGGAAGTTCATGGAATCCATGAAAGACATCAAGGATGGCAACACCTATGTATTGCTGACACGCGATGACGGCATTGTCTATAAACGCATTTATAAAAAAGGCAATACTCTGGAACTTCACTCGGATAATAAAAACTACGAACCCTATAAAATCAAAACCGGTGACGTTCTGGAACTATGGGAATTTGTATGCACGCTGAATATTTCCGACAAGAAATCCGAAGAACTCAACATCGACAGCATCATCAGAATGCTGAACAGCATGCGGGTTGAAATGGGGAAGTGAGGGGGAGAAGAGGAGGAGAGTAGAGGATAGGAGAGTAGATCCACCTTCGCTGAAGCTTCCCTCCTTCGCTAAAGCTATGGAGTACGAAGCCGGTGGACGAGGGAGAGTAGGGGATAGGAGATGTCTATGTCTGAATATGGTTGACTGTTTTAAACTAACTAAATCACTTGAAGATAAAATTCCAATCAGATAAGGAGGCTTGCGGTTAAATCTGTTTCCCTTATCTTTGAAAGAGCATGAATCTTAATTGATGACAAATTTTTCATTTATGCTCCTGAAGAGATACTGTTCAAAAAGCATCAGCAATGCCATGAAATCAATCACTTTACCAGTAATGATATTAAGTGCATTATTAGTAAATTCATGCAAAAAGAAATGTGATTGTCCATCAAACCCGGATTGTGAAAATTACGATCAGTGCTTTAATAAAAGCGATGTTTTAGCTGATTTTAAAGCAAAGTCTTATCTATCAGGAACCCCTTCAAATAGTTACCCGGAACAATTATTAGAAGTTGATACTGTTTACCTTTCTTCCAGTTTAATATTTGAGGCTAATGATAAAAGTTATAAAGATTATAAGTGGATCATAGGTTCTGATACTAATCATAGAAAAGGAAGTAAAATTTCAGTTTCTTTCGCTTTAAAAAATGAAGAAACAATACCAATAACTTTAATTGTTCAAGGCGGGGCTGATAAAAATTGTCAAAACAAAATTGATTACAGGGATACATTTACTAAATACATTCACTTTACGACTTATAAAAAATTTAGTCTGAATGGCATTTATGAAGGGGCTTATTCAAATTCTCCAAATAATATCATACAGATCAATATAGTAACTGAAGTTAATGGTGTAAAGGGCTACATAAAAGGCTTACCGGTTAATAGCAACGAATTACCCACATGGTTTGGAGATACGGCTGTTCGACTAGTTGATATGATTAATACCTATGCCTTCTTTGATAACGGAAGTTCGCGAAATCAGCCCCAGGGAATTGTATCTTACAACCAATCTAAAAATGAATTAAATTTAGAATTAAAAGTGATTGAACCTTATCCTTTACAACAAGGTCAAAATTTAACATTCAAACAATATAATTTCAAAGGAAAAAAAATTAAATAGTCGGACGCTTCCTTATTATTGAACAATTGATTATTGAACAATTGATTATTGAACAATTGATTATTGAACAATTGATTATTGAGCAATTGATGACCATCGGTATATCAATTTATCAGTTTATCAATTCCCGCTCCCATTCTTAATCTCATTCTCTCCCTTACTCTCCTACTCTCCCACTCTCCTACTCCTCTATCTTCTACTCTTCTATCTTCTACTCTTCTCCTCTTCTATCTCCTACTCTCCATGAAGCAGAGCCTCCTTCGTCGGCACGCATTCATGGCAAGCCTACTCTTCTACTCTTCTACTCTTCTACTCCTCTACTCCTCTACTCTCCTACTCTCCCACCTTCACTCCCCTGTGATCCACCCTCAGATATCTGCCCGTTACCTCTTCCTCATCGCCCCAGTTCAGATCAAGTATGGATTCGCAACTTCGGTCAATGTATAATCTGTAATGCATCGGAACTTCAATTGTTACCAGTACTCTCTGATTGCGCCACAGCGATTGTCCGCTTCTGCCGAATGTTTCGTCCAGATATAAAACAGAATCCCTGAGTTCGTAAGCATACTCAATTTGTGATGCTCTTTCCAGTGCATCGTTTTTTGTGCGACCGTTGGAATAACGTGTAATTTTCACTACCGGCGAACTGTGAAACCCCTGTACAATATTCAACTGAACCTGTTCGCTGATACCGCGGTCTATCTCCTCTTTCAGATCGTCCTGAGAACGGATGCGTATGCGCTTTTCGCCATCTTCATCGTTGATCAGAAACTGCGAACGGTTATGTGTAGCATTGGTCCTTAACACAATGGTATTTTGCAAGCCACTTCTGAATTTTAAAGTATCTTCTGCACTGATTTTACCCGATTCGGAAAACTGCATGCCGATCTTATAAGTGCTGTACGCCAGCATACAAAAACCGGTAAACCAAAGTACTGACAAACTAATACTCAAAACTCTGTTCAAAGGACCAAACTTAAGTGCAAAGCGCAGGATGGAATAGAAAACTCCGAACAATGGTATCAGAATAAATAGGATAAGACCTATCAATATCACCACGCTGTCTGCCGGATCCGTAAAAAGATAAGAGCTCAAAGCAGGGAGCGACCAGGAAGCTATGCCGATTCCTGTCAGTATCCCGAAACAGCCCGGTATAAATATACTTACGAGAAATATCAGCAAGGCTATCATGCCTACCCTTACCAGTATTTCGAGAAAGCGTTCAAATCCCGTTTTTACTTCAGGTTTATAA
This sequence comes from uncultured Chitinophaga sp., assembly GCA_964600345.1. Lineage (GTDB taxonomy): Bacteria > Bacteroidota > Bacteroidia > NS11-12g > UBA955 > JABMMZ01. The sequence goes on from CAZRKA010000059.1 coordinate 3,461, forward strand.
CGCTGGTATGCATCCTTGAATTCCATCTCTACAGTGCGCGAAAGGTTCTTATAGTCGACCGGCTCTCCGCGCATCTCCAGTTTTTCGGCAGGTGTATTGGCCTTAGGAATGACAATCATTAATAATATATAAAGTATGATGCCCGTTCCGAAAAAGAAAAACGAAGCAGCAAATGCAAGTCTTACCAATACAGGATCAAGACCAAAATAAGCGGCAATGCCACTGCAGACACCTCCTATTACTTTATCATCACTGTCGCGGTACAATCTGCGCTTTGCCTTTCCCTGCAAATCCAGTCCTGACGCATTACCTGTTTTTCCCTGCTGATCTTCCTGTTCCTCCGAACCGAATTCTTCAGGCTTTCCGATTTGCTGCATCACCTCGTCTACATCTGTGTCGAAAATGGCAATGCTGCCATTGCCCAGTTTTTCGTTGAACAATTCGGCAATGCGGTTCTCAATATCCTGAACTACTTCCGAATTATTCACCTTCTGCCTTATCATATCCAGATAAGCTTTCAATTTGACATAAGCCAGTTCGTCGATCTGAAATACAAATCCGTTGATGTTGGCTGATATAATTTTATTCATATAATCAATGTTTGTTTTATTTGTTTTTTAGTATGCTTGAAACAGCACCGTTCAACTCGTCCCACGTTAAATGCAGTCCCTTCAGAAATGTCTCGCCCTCGGCCGTTAATGTGTAATATTTACGCGGCGGCCCCGATTTGGATTCCTCCCATTTATAACTCAGAAGTCCTGCATTTTTCAATCTGGTCAACAACGGATACAAGGTCCCTTCCACTACTATCAGTTTTGCTTCCTTCATGCGGTCTATGATATCCGAAGCGTAGCATTCATCACGCTCTATGATACACAAGATGCAATACTCCAGTATGCCTTTCCTCATCTGCGACTGTGTATTTTCCAAATCCATGCTGCAAATATAAATACATTTTATAGTACTATGCAATACATAGTACTATTTTGGATAAAGAAACTTTCTTAGTCGATGAAAATCTGAGCAATAAATTTCATCAGCATAAAAAAACCCGGACTAAACCGGGTTTTTCAAAATGCGATTAAGTATGTTAGCGCGATTTAATCAGCTTTAACAAATAAACGGTACCCCCGCTTTCAACCTGCAGCATGTAAATGCCGTCGGCCAGATCGCTGATGTCAATTCCGAAACTTTCAGTGCCGGCATCGTATGTCTTTAATGTCTGACCCTGAAGATTCAACACTCTTACCAGGCCTATATTGCCATCGGACTCAAGTATAAACAATCCGCTGCCGGGATTGGGGTATAATTTCAAAGTGCGCTTGTATTCGTATTCTTCCAGACTGACTGCAGTAATTGTCTTACTGCTGCAATTCTCGCAATTGCGGTCTGATTTGACACAAAGTGTCACGGTATATGTTGCCTGATTGGCATAAGTATGAACAGGATTCTGCTGAGAAGAAATATTACCGTCTCCAAAGTCCCAGGACCATGATACAATATTCCCTCCGCCGTCTGATGATGTATCAGTGAAAGTAAATTCGGTAAACTGATTCTTCAGGTATTTAAATCCTGCTACCGGAGATGGATTGACATAAGCAACACCAACGGTTGAATCGACACAGTTTTTATTGCTGTTGACAATCAGCACCACATTGTATGAACCGGCCTGTGTATAAAAATGCAGAGGATTTTTTTGTGTTGAAGTAAAGCCATCGCCAAAACTCCATTTATAGATTACCGCATCTTTGCTCGAATCGGTGAACTGAGTGCTTATGCCTTTGCAAACTTCTGTTGAGGTAAACTTAGCAACAGGAGCCGTATTGACTATCACATTATAATAGGCAGTATCGCTGCAAGAAAACGGGTTGGTTTCGATAAGCTGCAGAAATCCATTGCCTGCAGTAATCCATTTCAGGCTTACAGCAGATAAGTTTTGTCCGCTTAATACCTGTGCGTTGCTGACAATCCATTTGTAAGTATTGCCTGTTTTAAAGGTTGTAGAATAGGTTTCGGAACTGCCTATGCAAAGTTCTGCAACTCCCTGTATGCTTGGAGTAGGAGGCAAAGATACATTCACCATTACGGTATCAACATCTTTACATCCGGTATTGGTATACGATTTTTGCAATATGTACATCGTACTCTGATTAGGTCCTACCACCGGATTAGAAGAAGAAGAACTAAAGCCCGATGGGACACTTGTCCAAGCATACGTAAAACCACTTTGTGATGCGGAACCAATCTGAACAGTATTGCCCAGGCAAATCGACTTGTCTGTACCTGCATTGGCAACAGGTACCGGATTAACTGTTAATGTGACAGTATCCCGTCGGCTGCATCCGAAAGTAATGTTAGTTACTATCAGTTCGTATGTGGTTTGCACAGGCGGACTCACTGTAATACGCGAACTTGTTCCTACCTGAAACTGATTATCAATATCGTTCCATACATAACTCATGCCGTTGACCGGTGCCTGTCCTATAGTTACCGCAGTTCCGGCACAAATGGTCTGGTCGCTTCCGGCATTGGCGGCAGGCAGCGAACGCATAGACCTGTTGCCTGTAAAAGTATCGTTAAAGCGAATGGCATCTGTTTGTCCGTTTGGCAACTCAGACCAGATAACAAATTTTGGGTTCAGTGCCGTCAGGAAATTGAAGCTGCCGATGACAAATGTATCGTTTTGTTTCGGCAATAAACTTCCGCTCCAGTTAAACGGCGTCTGTGCATTACCGGCAACTGTCCATCTCACCAGGGCGCTTGTTAAAGTATCGCCTCCGAAATTCCGTATCACTACTTCAATCTGATGCAAACCCGCACAGCTTGCTGCAATGGGTTTATACAGTTCGGTAATTCCCGCATCATTATCTGCAAGTTTGAATTCGTCAGCACCGATATCCGGTGTCAGAGAATCTCTTGGTTCGCCATCCATATCTGTTGTTACACCGTTAACAGGAGTTCCCGAACCTTTCATCAAAGGATTGATGATGTGTAAATCGAATGCAGATTTAAAATACGGATCAATACTCAGTGAATTCTGATCCTTGCCACTGATCGACCGCAATCCGGCGAGATCATTGCAGGCCGAACCCCAGTAGGCAAACTGACTGCCTCTCGAATAAAAATTATTATAGTCGCTGGCGCTAACGGCAGACGCGGATATGAAATATACCGCATCACCGCCCACCATGTAAATGTTGTTATTCTTAAGCTCCAGATTGGATGAACCGCTGCCGTTGTTGTAAATGCCGGCATTACTCACTGAATTGCCGTTGTAATAAATACTGTTGTATACCATTTTCTGATAATCGCAACTGTCAAGATGTATGCCTTTTCCGGCGCTCTTTGTTACTGTATTGTTGAATATGGTTCCCGGCGAATTCTGAGTGGCATTACAATGTCTGAGGTACAAAGCAGATTCTGTATTAACACCCGTAAAATGGTTGGATTCAACTTTTATGGCATTGTCGCAGTCGAGCAGGCGAATCTGGTAATTGCCCTGAGCACTTGAAATGACATTTCTGAAGGTGTTGTTCCTCACGACGATACCATCATTGTAAGAAATTTCGACTGCAGAATTTAATGCGCTGTCAAAGACATTACCATCCAGTATGGTTCCGTTTTCACGGGCCGTTGCTGATCCGTTATATTGAAAATTAACCGTTCCGAATTTGATGTAGTTGTTAAGGAAGGTATTATTCTCATCCTGCCCCAGATCGGAAAGTATATTCATTGCTCCCGGAGTTATGGTCGCTACCCGCTGTCCTATCATCTGGCAATGACTGAAGGTATTGTTATTGGAGCCATTCAATATATGAACTACCGTCGAGAAAGGATTGGTACCGGTTCTCTGAATGGTAATGCCGTGAAATGTAATATAATCTGCACCCCTTAACTGCAAAGCCGCATTATTATTACCGGTAGCAACCGTTGATGGCAAGGTGAGAATCACTCTGCTGCTGTCACCGGTACTATTCCTGAACACAATCGGATTGGATGCACCCATTCCGGGCAATTGAAGCAAGGTGATCTGTTCGTTGTAAATTCCGGGATTTACATTGAATGTAACGCTTCCGCAAATTCCTCTCGCCGACATGGCATTGATTGCATCGTTAAAAGATTTAAAATCCGTGCCGGCAGTATCACCCAGACTATATGATCCTGTAAGTCCTGCTATACGCGTTATTCTTAATGTATCGTTGCTGGTCTTACCATCGCTCAGATTATTTGGATTTCGTGTCCAAACCCTGAACGCGTAGGGTGCATTGGGCGAAAATGAATAAGACCCGATACTGATGGCAGGCGATGAAGCTCCCGGGGCTACAATCCCCGTCCAGCTAAATGTAGTCTGTGTGGTAGAATTTATCTGCCAGTGTATCTGCAGACTTTTCACAGTATCAAATCCGTAATTCTGAAAACGCACCTTCACGTTGTGAGTACCGGCGCAAAACACAATCGGGCTGTCGAGACTGTTGATACCGACATCTCTGGCAACCGGAAAAAATTCGTCGGCACCGATATCCGGCGCAGAAGTATCTCTCAGTTCACCATCAATATCATACATAATCCAGGGTGACCTGAGTGCTTTCCCGTTAAGTCCGATATTGGATACATGAAGATCACTGCTGCTCTGAAATCCCGGATCCATGCTGACCGAAAAGGCGTCCTTTCCTGTACCCGATTTCCATGCAGACAAACTGGCGTAATTGGTACCACTCCAGATGCCCAGATAAGTACCAGCGCTGTATAAATTATTGTAATCGACACTGTCCAGATCAGCAGTATTTGTTCCTGAAACATTCATAGCATATCCGTTGCCTTTATTTATCAGGTTGTTATTAACCAGGCGGATATAAGAGTTTGTATACTGAGGATAATGATAATAGGCACTTGAGGTCGAAATCGAACTGTTGATCAACACATTGTTGTAATAAAAGTTAAGGTAGTTGCACGCATACACGGCCAAACCCGTACAATCGCCCGTACCACCGCTGTTGAGTATCCAGTTGTTGTAAATTAATGCCGGATTTGAAGCGGTGCTGGTTGTGTTCGCTAAAATGATGGCGCGTACCACCTGCGCATTGACCGTCAGCATGCGAACTTTGTTGTTGCTTATCCGCATAGCTGTCGAAGATTCTATCCGCATGCCATAAGAAGTGTAATGGCCCTGATTGGGACCGAAATCCCCCATTCTGAAATCATTGCCATTGATTTGCAGTGTACTTTGACCGGTCATGTATATTCCTGACGACCCAGAGGTGTCAAAAATATTGCCACTGATATTATTGTTGGTACATGAGCTTGCGCAATATATACCGTTATAACCATAAAGTAATCTGCTTTGCGTAACCTCAGTAAAATCGGCAACACCTGTAAAATAGATACAGGATCCAATCCCATAATTAAACCCAAGTCCTGAGGTGCTCGGCATTTTTCTGCCCTTTATGAGACAGCGGATAAAACGGTTGTTGTCGGCATCATTTCCCAACTGAATAACGGTACAATATGTATTGGTGCCTGTCCGGTCAAATCCAATCTGTCGGAAGCTGATATAATCGGCCCCGTTTAAATACAAAACATAGTCGGCAGTTGTTGAAGAAGAAGAAGGATTGCGCAATACACAGCGTGAACTGTCGCCGCGCTGAGAACGGAAGGTAATGGTATTGCTGGAACTGGCTCCGCTTATAGCAGTAATTTCAATCGACGTATTGTTATACACGGTATCGTAAACCGTAAATATTACCGGACCGCTTACTCCGGAACCTTGTGCATTTCCACCGTCAGTTCTCGACCCGCTCAATAAATCGCCGATTGCCGAAGCCCAGTTCTGGTAATTGCTGTTGCTTGCCGAAATAGTCGGATTAATGGTGTAACTGCCACTCAATTGAGCAATTGCATTTGAAGGCAGCAACAGATAAAAGAGAATCACTGCATTCAGCCTGAATAAGGTAAACCGTTTCTTTTCCATAAGTGCTTATTTTAATTGTTGTTAATGTCATAGAACTGTGAAATATTTTTCAATATCCCTCTTTTTTAAACAAATATATATATTAATTTGAATTAAGCAAATGATTGTTCATAAATATGAAGTTTCGCTTTTCAAATACCGGAATACTACTCATTATTAAGGCAAGATAAATTCAAATTTATCCTGGCTTTTACAATGCAAATCGCAATTTTCAGAAAAGTAAATCTGCGAGAAGTTTTTCCCTATTGCCGGATGGCACCATCATAGACTATAAGAGTCTTTATTTAATCCCTGAACTATCTAAATTTAATCCTTACATGAACTTCTCAAATTTCTCATCCATGTGCTGATCAAACCATTTATCCAGAACAGAACGCCTGAAACGCCATTCCTTGCCGAGTTTTGCCGCCGGAATTTTTCCCTCCTGAGCCCAGGTGTAAATTGTCTGAGGTTTCAGCTTTAAATAGTTTGCCACTTCCTCGAGTGTCATGATATCTCCGTTATTCAAACTCATTCTTTCTAAAAGATTATTTCACTGCGCTGTCTCTGTCAGCACTGTCATTATTGCCTATATAATCCTCTTCATTGATATACCCTTCAACTTCAATCTTATTTTCTGCTGCCTTCTCACTTTCTTCCCCTGACAAAAGTTTAGAAAATGAATAGACGATTGCCGTGTAGAAATTGCCCTCGTGTTTTCTGAACACCTTAAATTCCTCGTTCTTCTGACATAAAAAAGGTCTCAGATTCCACGCCAGCTGTACACTGACAAAAAACAAAATCACAATCCAGACCTTGAATACTGTCACACCGGTCTCCGGATATATTGCTTTCTTTTCGCAGGCAAACTTTAAGGCCTCAAGCATCATCCGCATACCAAAAACACCACTGAAAAGAAATACCGCAACATGCAGCAACTGCAGAAAATGATAGTTGCCGCCCGTATACTGAAAAAACAAAACAACCGGTACAAACGAAACCGCTATCACCGCCATTAAAACTAACCCGCTCAGAACTATCCCCAGCATCTGAAACAAGCCCATCCTCGAACCCAGAACCTGCTGAATGATAAATAATGAAGGAAAGGAAATCAATATGGTTAATGCAAAAAGCACAACTGCTTTCAGTCCCGACGATAAGGCCTGCAATCCACTGTGATAAGTACCCATAACTGCTCCGTAAACAAATACCAGCAGACAAATCACCAGAATTTGCCCGAACAGGGTTTTTGCGCTGCGCCGCTCATTCAACTGCTCAAAATACGCTTCCTTATCCCTGAATACCCTGAATACTTCGGTGAATGCGTTTAATGCTTTCATTTTAAAATTAATTTATAACAAAACTAAAACCTAAAATTGTATTTTCCTACTGTTTTTTATTGTTTGTTACTGTTTTCTTGAAATAATCGTGCATATTTTACGAATAATCAATACGTTAAATTTTCAGAAACAAGTCGCGTATTTTTGAAATTAACTGAAAAAATCACCTTCAGTTTTATACTTTTAAGTCAAATAAAAAAACAGATAGCATCTCAGAGCCAATAAAACATCTGAAAGTGTGTTCAGCCAAAAGATGAAGGCACTAAAATTATATCCAATGATATATCCGGCCTTTCCAAAACATCAAAACCTCAGCGCTTCAATACCAGATACTCGACCCTGTAAGAGTCGGCCGAACTGAACTCGATCAGGTAAATGCCATCGCCGGCACTTAGCTCAATTTGTTCAAGCGTCAGTTGCTCGTAGTATGCTTCAAATATCAGGCGACCTGAAATATCTCTTATTCTCACAGTCATATTTTCCGCAGTTCCGGTACTTCTCAATGTATAAGTTCCGTTACCCGGATTCGGACTGATGACAATACGATTCTCAGACTGATTATTGCTCAACGACAAACCACTCACGGTATAACAATCGGATGTATCCATGCAATTGTTTTCTGTTACCTGTACTGCGTATTCGCCATTCTTGGTGGCTGTATATACTTTGGCATTGGCACCCGGTATGGGGCTCATGGCGTTTTTGCAATCGAGCCAGACGAAGCCGACATTGCTGTTATTGTTCAGCGCCGTCAGGGTGGCATTGTTCTGAATGACACCGGCATTCACTTTTGTGACGGTCAGATTAACCGTTATCAGACTATCGCAACCGGCGTAATTATCCAGGGTATCTTTATATGTACCTGAATTGTTCCAGATATATTTTTTGCTCGGACTGACATAAGGACCACATGATGCAGCATTCATGCTAAAGCTGTTCACCGGGTTTACAATCAGATTAACCGAAATTACGCTGTCGCAGAATGCTTTATTGCTGATGGTGTCTTTATATTGTCCTGTACTCGTCCAGATATATTTGCCGCTGGGAGACAACATACTTCCGCAAACCGTGCGACTGATAGAAGATGAACTGTTTAAAATTTTAAGACTGATTCTGATGATACTGTCGCAGCCCTGCTGATTCTTAATGGTATCCGTGTATACCCCGTTGCTGGTATAAACATATTTAAGACTGGGACTAACCATTGTAATGCAAACAGCCCTGCTGATATTTGCGTTGCTCGATTTTCTGACCTTCAGAAATATGTCCACTATGCTGTCGCAGTTCCTGTAATTGACAAGTGTATCGCTGTATTCACCGCTGACGGTTAATGTCCTGCCTTTAGGACTCATATAGGCATTGCATACATCCGGATAAATACTGTCGCGGCTGCTACCTACTTCAAGGGTAATGGTAATGATGCTGTCGCATTGCTGATAGTTCTTGAGGTAATCGGTATAGACACCGGATTTTGTCCAGGTGTATTTGCCGCTTGGACTTAAATAAGCACTGCAGGCATGTGCCTTGATCTGATTGCTGCTCACCTTTCTGATTGTCAGATTAACTGTGATAGCACTGTCGCAGCCCATTACAACGGTTGGCAGAGTATCATAATACACCCCTGACTTAATCCAGGTGTAACGTTTGCTTGGCGAGGTGTATCTGGCGCAGGCTGAAACAGTATCACTGAAATTGACCACATCTTTGCTTAATACTACTCCCGATACCCAGTTTGAATTTCCGCCGTTAAGTGTGAATCCGCTGAGATTACCGTGATTCCTGTAAGGGCCTAAATCGTTGAGTTTTTTGACATTTGTATTTGCCTGAGCCTGCTTACCCTGATTGAATTTATAGTAAGCCATTAAACCGCTTGGCCTGTCGCACAACTCGCGGTTCATATTGGCATTGATGGTAGCGTCGCTCAAACAGATATTCCAGATCCTGACCTCATCCATTTTACCCTGATAATTGCGGGCATAGGTGGCGTGTGCACCCAGCAACAAATTTGTGTTGGATGCATTTTTAATGGTAGCGCTGACTGACAGCGAATCGACACAAACGCCATTGACATAAATCCTCATCTTGTTGCCATCGTAGGTTCCGGCTATATGCTGCCAGGTATTGAGCGACAGGACATATCCTGTTGAATTAAGTTCATGCCAGGATCCGTCGCCAAAAGCAAAGTTCATACGACCGCTTTCGCCCACCCTCAACATGTAACCGTAATTATTTGTATTGTCTTCTTTAATGATGACATCGTTTTCGTACACGTTTTTCTTCCAGGCCGTAGGATAAATCCAGGCTTCGAGTGTAATCTGTGTACCGGTGATGCGCACAGATGTATCGTTACCGCAATCAACCTTGTCGTCGTTGCCGTCAAAATCGAGTGCATTCTGCGCGTTAAGAGATGCTGTGCAAAATACCCCGAGAATCAAAATGTAAGTGTAGAATTTCCCCATAATTAAAAGTGCGAATGAATTGACATTCTTTAAACAAAGGTATAATAATTAACGAATTTCCAATATAGTGATTGAAAAAATGACAATTCCTCTAATAAATTACTAAATCAGCAAAACATTCCGTGGCGGGCTTGCGAATACTGGTAAACAAAATGCAAAGCGGCTGAAATAACAACACCGCTCTGCATTAAGAAAGATTGAAGACTTTACCATTCTTACAAAAAGACTCCAAAACCAATCAGGCTGTTGAGAACTGTCCGTTTTGTTTTGTCAACACTATTATTGTCTGTCCAGAGACGCTGAGACGCATAATTAACCGTAAAATTGAATGCCACATTTTTAGTTATAAAACATGAAAAACCGCTGCCAATATCAAGTGTGCGGCCCTTATCAATGTATCCGTCGTTGTTTTCGCGTATTAATCCTACCCCTCCCGTAATGAAAGGTCTGAAATTTCCCTTTAATGGAAAGAAATAATGCAGGGTAGGTGATAGAGTATAATATGTACTGACATATTTAGACCCCCCTTTCAGGTATTCCCATGTTACCGTCGCAAGGTTTCCATTTAGACCGATTCCGAAATTCTTTGCTGCAAAAATACCTACCCCGCTACTGAAAGAAAATGTTCTGGTTTGGAACTTTTCATCAAATTGTGATTCATAAGTGCTCACATTGAACTGAGAACCTGTCATAGCGGAAAAGAAAACTTTTCCTTTTTCTGTTTGTGCCTGCATTAAAGTTATAAAACTTATCATCATGCAGAGTAATAAATGTTTCATTGTATTGTTATTTTATTTTGTTTTTCCTACTCGTATGGCTTTTCGGTAACGCCTCAGTTGATTTAAAAGTGACTGAAAACTTTGAACTTATTTTCTTCCAAAATCATGAATCATCGAAGAATCTAACTGCCGTTTTACAGATATTGTGAACTATATTTTCATTTCTGAATGGTTTATTTATTAACTCTTCTCTATCAGATATAATTTGAAATTTCTTACAGCAGTCAGAACCCGGAAGATTGTATTTCGTATAAAAATTCTGCAAAAATCTTTGACTGGCATAATGAAAAGGAAAACATCTGAACTCAGATATATCAGAGCAATTCCAAAAGAAAATCTTTAAAAGAATCTTCGTTTGAGAATAATAATTATATACCATGAGAATATCCATTCCGCAGTTGTATTAAAATGCAATACAAATGTTCTCATGAATTTACTGTCAACCATACGGGTAATGGATGCGCCTATTTAAAAGTATTGGTCAAAACGCTAATTTTATTTGAATTTTCCGACAATTATCCTGATTGGAATGATAAATGAAACTTACAGCGAAGAAATTTGCAAAACATTCAATTTTTTTATCAGTACTTCATCAGTTTCTGCAAATCTTTTTTTTCAAAAAAATTACTGAATTCCATGTGTTCTAATGACCAAACAGCCAATCACTTGCTATGCTGCTCTATATATAAAATAGCATTCAACAAAGCCGGCATAAATACCTACCTTTGCAAACCGAATATTTTAATCTTCAAAAGATCTGTTTCTACCGGAGACTTCGGAATTATAACACATTAATAATTTGCATACAACAAACCGGAAACCATCTGTTGAATTAAGTGAAAACAAGTTTAAGCTTTTGCTTCCTGAACATTTGCAGCTTATTTCAAAAATTCATTTCACACCAATTCATATAGCACAACTCGCAAGCCAATGGTTAACAGAAGACGGACGTAAAAATATTCTGGATATTGGTGCAGGTGTAGGCAAATTCTGCATCAGCGGAGCGCTTGTATCAGATAGTTATTTTTATGGTATCGAAATGAGGACGAGTCTGGTTAAAATTGCCGGTGAACTTATTGATACCTTTGAAATTAAAAATGCCCGGGTAATAGAACAGAATGTACTGGATACTGACTTTAACACCTTTGATGCTTTTTATTTATACAATCCATTTCATGAAAACATAGCGCATCATAAAAGGATGAATAACGAAATCAACTTATCCGAACATCTTCACCGCAATTACCGTGAATATACCCGCAGTCAGTTTCAAAATTCAAAAAAAGGAACCCGGATAGTTAGCTATCATGGGGAAGATGATCAAATACCAACGTCATTTATTCCGTACAAAGAATCGGCCAATGGTCTTTTGAAATTGTGGATCAGAAGCTAAACAACCGGTATTTTTCATCAAATTAACAAAATTTGAGCAAGTAATAATTGGCATTTCCAATAAATATTGACTTCATTCCTTTAAATCTATCAGATTTTTTCAGGAAATACCCTGAAAGGATGCACAAATTTCATTTATCAGGTCTAAAATGCCTTTGTACATGGAACTGGTCTCTAAAATAACCTTTTCGTCAATCGTATTTAATTTATGTTGAAACCAAGCTTAGTCTTTTGACTTAAAATCCTATTTTTGAGACCAGTTGAATTAATATCCATGTCGAAAAACCAATATATAAGAGTCCGATTCCTAAATTAAATTTCACTATAACAGTAGGTTTCATTATAAGCTTGAGCCTGTCTGCAGACTTTACAATCAAAAGCATCAGCAAACCAATGCTGAACAAAGCTGAACAGTAAAATATCAAATGCTGAATATGATCGAATTCAATAAGAAAAGAGTTAACTCCAACCCAAACCAGAATATTCCCCGGATTTAAAATGTCAAGAATTAATCCATGTAAAAAGAAAAGCAATATCACCCTGTACTTTATCATTAGCTGTCTCTCTTCACTTTTCGAACAACGTGTTATTGAAAGAACGCCCATAGCCAGTAAAAAGACAGCGCTGATCACTCGAATTAAATTATAATTGCTTCTTATAATATCAACTATCAGGTCCACAAAATAATAAGTCGAAAATATAAGTACAATATCACCGGCAATGACTCCGGTTGCAATCGCGTTACCGAATCGTCTTCCCCTGCTGATTGAGGTCTGCAAAAGGAGAAAAAAGACAGGACCCAGCGCCAGGCAGAATGGAATGCCAAATAAGACACCGTAAAAAGCAGATTTAATATACATGGGTTCCAATATTTTTTGTAAAAGACTTTTTTTATTTAAGCCAATTTCACAAACAAATGTATATCATACTAAACGAGGCAATTAATTGAATTAATTTGTCAGCTTCCGGTATTATGCATAATTCAATACTGCAGAATTTAAGTATGATATCGCTTTACTGTTTTTTGCAAATCTTCTGATTAAGTGGACATAAAGTTTATTGTTAAACCTTATTATTAATCCTGAAATTAAGGCTTGAAGTTAAAACTTATATTTCCTGATTTACGCTTGATTAAAATATTGGTATCCAGCTATAAACATAGAAACTCAGTAGAATTTTTATCAATAAAATCACAAAAACATTCCAGAAAATGTTTTCAATTTTTACATATTTTGAAAATGTTTTAATATTAAACAATTTGAACTTTTTCATGTATATGCCTGTGATATGGAAAATCAGTTTGTATTTAAATCGATTCCAAAATTTGACTTATTAAATGCGTCAAAAAATGCTCCTTAGCTTCAAAAGCAATTAGGCTTGAATACAGGGCTCAGATAATTTTGTGCATCAACAAATTATATCAGTCATGAAACTAACAATACAAATCCGGCACATTATTATAGCGTCAATTAATATTATGACACTTAACGTGAATGCACAAAATCCTATGGCAGATAATGTGCATATTGATTCTGTGAAATCTAATTATCTTTATAATGATCAAATGGTGAACAGCATTTATCCCGCTCTAACAATTAGTGCAAAGCATAATGAGAACCGGAATACGATAACACGCCGCCGGTATAATCTATATAGCAAAGCAAGGCAAAATGCAGAACCTCTTTTACAAATCGACTTCAAATCTGCCACAAAAGCATTTACAGGTTTGATAAGTTCTGTTAAAGTTTTAAATGAAGTTAATTCGGTTGACACAATATATAATTATACCATAATCGATTCAGTCATTAATCAGGGTTTTACACTTGAAGTTATCAAACTGATCAGAAACCAAAACCTGAGTTTTGCAGCATACGATATAAGTCCCAGAATTATCGAAAAAGGCTACTCAATTAATAAGCCCGATTCCGGAACTCAGTTTAAACACATAGTAAAAACAAATCCGGTTCCTTTATTTCTTACGCATGAAGACAGTCTGATAAATTCGTACCTTTTTACCAATAAATTATTTACTACCAGACATCCGGATACTTATACCTGCGAAAACTACTTTGAATCCGGAATTTGCAGCAATATATTCTCAGGTATAAGCTTTCCAGAATTTTATATGACTTTAGAAATCAATATCCTGAATGCGGGCGACAATCTCAATCAAACCCACATGACCGATCTGTGTGGAAAATTCAGCTTGGTCAGGTTATGGATCAAGGAAGATCCTGAAGCTTATAAAAAAGCCATGGCAGAATTGTATTTCAACGGACATACAACATTATTTGATGGCAGTGTACTTACGGCTTCAGAAAGTATCATTAAGGCAATCAATGCACCCGAGGGACTCAATAAGGACAAAGACCAGACCTGGGGAATCTATACTGAATTGCCAACAAAAATAGATCTGTTGCTTATGCTTTGTCTTGCCGATAAATTTCACTGGGCCCTCGGCTCAGACAAACCATACTCAAACGAACAAAACCTTGAAAACAACGGATTCTGGGCAGGCAGCACTATCGGGTCTGAATTAAAATTGCTGATAGCTTTGGGATTTGAAGTAGAAAAATTAGGCAATAATTTTGTTGGATTAAGTAATGCAAAAGCTACATACATTGAAAGTGCTGCCGACAGCGGTAAATCTATATTACTGCTGGTAAACAGCTATAAACTCAATACAATTGTTTTAAATGCTATTGACAGACCATCTGCAGGTTTTTTTGATAAACACACTATTGGAACTCACTGG